>JAIKWD010000008.1 GCA_024685175.1 Bacteroidales bacterium | reverse complement strand
GGGATGTAGAACTCACGCCGTTGTTTGTCGATTCTTTCGGCGGTGAACGTGGGCGAAGTGAAGATAAACCTCAACTCCTTGATGTCTTTGAGTTGCTCCTTCAGCTCCTGAAAGGCATAGATGGAGAAACAGCAAGCAGCCATTGAAATTTTGCTTGCCGACTTAATCTCCACGGTTAAGTCGTCGCGTAGCGTCTTGGTGATGTTATCAATGAGTCCCATTTTGAATAACTTTTTGCTATCGCGTTTTGCCCCTCACCAAGTGCAATACAAAAAAATCCGTGAACTTCTGTCGTGAACGGAAGCTTTGGGCTGCCTTAATTCCAAAACAAGAAAGCCCACGGATATACCGTGAGCATTTCTGCTTTCTCGTTGGGATTAGAAATTGTCCAGATTTCCGTACACCTTGAAAAGCAAAAACGCTTAATTTACAATATGTTCTTAAAAATCAATACTTTACCTTGGTTAACAATCTTTTTAGTTACACAAACAATTCATTTCTCAGCCATAATTGGCTATTACGGTGCAAAAATAGTCAATATTGGGATATGATTTGCAATTTTGCAAAAAGGAAGTTTTACTCAGATTGACTCACATTTCATTATAGGTTAATGAATTGAAAAAAGAAGTACTTTTGCACTTGAAAACCATTTGTTATGTCAATATAGGGAAGAATTGTGATCTGCCGATGGTCGAGAAAGAACCGCATAAAACACCTCCGTGCATTTTCCACCTCCAAAAACTGCACCGAAACAAGAAAAGGACATTGTTATGCTAACGAATACACCTTGTGTTCATTTAATTGAAAACGCATATTTTGCTGGTATTCATTCATTTGCAACACAATTAAATGAACGCAAACTGCTGCAAGATACAGCTGCAATGAATAATCTTAATCCCTCTCTCCGCTTTCCGGCATCACTGTGGTGCCGGCCTTGCATTTGATGGAGAAGTTACTTTCTTCCTGTAGTACCAACGAAATTGAGCTTTTCTTTGTGCAGCTTTTGATTATCATGGCCATTATTGTGGTTGTGGCAATCCCTCTCCGTCCTGTGATAAGAGGTGGAATACAATTTTTGTATAATTTTGCGCCAATTTTATAGATGTAAAAATTATGAAAAAAACTGTGTTTCTGTTGTTTATGCTGTCTCTTGGGATAATGCCCGTTGTCTTGGCGCAGTATCCGGGCTCCAAGGTCAATCATCAATCCTCTTCTCTGTATGTGGAGTCCAAAGACACTCCGTTTTGGCTTTTTATAGATGATGTGCAACAAAATAGAACTCCCGCACATTCCATTAAGGTGAACAACATAACCTTGGGCGAACATTATATTTCCCTGGAAATAGATGATAAGGATCATACAACCATAGGGCGCTACGTTAAAATTGGCTGGGCAAATAATTCTTATTGGCTGGAGAAGCAGCGTAACTTGTTGGGGATAAGTCCTTTCTATGGTGCCTGGGGGGCCACTGTCACGATGGATTGGCTCTCACATAATCCCAACCCCGTTCCTGCGCCCGCTTTCATCCATTCTCCCACACCGATGTGGATGAGTGCCTTCGATTTCCAACAAGCGTTGAACAGAATAAAGAAAGAGACATTTGAAAAGGATAGGATGGCCTTGGCCAAACAGATCACCCGCCAAAATGCACTATCGGTAGAACAGGTGATGTCGATCTGTAGGACCTTTACCTTTGATAAGGATCGGTTGGAGTATGCCAAATTCGCCTATCCTTCCTGCGTGGAAAAAAACAAGTATTATTTGGTCAATGATGTGTTTGAATTCGACAGCAGCAAACAAGAACTTGACAAATTTGTAGCCGGTCAGCAGTAGTTAAGTGTTGCTCATTGTAAGGCCTGGGAATGTGATATTATAACCATCATCTTTTTTGTCGTGATGATGCTATAAACCTCTGATTCGTAGGATATAACGCCTTATTCCACTTCCTCCAGTGCGCCGGTGACGGAGTCGATGATGAAACCGCGCACCGTGACGTCCTTGGCCATCAGCGGATGGTGGCGGACGGTGTCGACCGTGCGGCGTACACTCTCGGTGGTGTCGTGGAAACCTTCCAGCCAATGGTCGAGGTCGATGCCGCAACGACGGATGGTCTCAAAGGTCTCCTCCGTGACGCCGCGTTCCAGCATATGTCCCTTGAACTCGCGGAACGACATATGGCACGCCCCGCAGGTGGTGTGCGCCACCACCATAATCTCTTCCACGCCCAACTCATAGACGGCCACGAGCAGTGAGCGCATCGCGGAGTCGTAGGGCGAGATGACCAACCCTCCCGCGTTCTTGATGATTTTCGCGTCGCCGTTCTTCAACCCGAGGGCGGCGGGTAGCAGTTCAGTCAGGCGTGTGTCCATACAGGACAGCACGGCCAAACGTTTGTCGGGGTATTTCGTGGTCACGAACGCCTCGTAGCCCTTCCGCGCCACAAACTCCTTGTTGTATTGCAAAATATCTTCTATCATATTCTGAGATTTAGTGTCACAAAAATACGATATTCTCCAGTAGTTAAGAAAAAAAATGCCTTGACAGCGGAGTGTTCGTGTTTTTACTATATTCGAAGTGTGAAAACAATTTAGTGATATGAGTTATAAGACCGCGAAATACGTAGTGGATTTGCTAAGAAAAAACGGGTTTGAGGTGAAGAGTCGGAAAGACTTGGATGAGGTTGAACGCGATTAGGGCGCCATTCTTAGACATTCTTCCTTGAGCGGCAAACAAAATTCAGAATTCAAAAATACAAAATTGAGATGTGAGATTTAAGACTTTGGATTTAAGGTTTAAAGGCTAAATACTAATCACTAATCACAGATCACATCTCGTATCTCACGTCTTTCATCTCACTCCTCAAAGAAAAATCGTACCTTTGCGGTTCCATTTATTGTCGCAACGACATCACCAGAACGCCAATTATGCGCACAAACTTCAAGATTCCCCATACCTTCACCATCGTGCTGGCCGTCATCATCGCCTGTGCTGCCCTCACTTGGGTGGTGCCCGGCGGCGAGTTTGACCGCCAAACCGTCACGGTGGACGGCCACGAACGCAACGTGGTCGTCGGCGACTCCTACCACCGCGTGGAAAGCCAACCCCAAACCTGGCAGATCTTCACCGCCTTCTTCAAGGGCTTCGAACGGACCTCCAACATCATCGTATTCATCCTGATGATTGGCGGCGCCTTCTGGATTATGAACGAGACAAACGCCATCAACAAAGGCATCTACCTCTTCCTCAACAAGACCCGCAAGATGCAGGAACACAAGTTCTTCCGAAGGGTAGGGGTGGACAACCTGCTCATCATCGCCATTATGCTGATGTTCAGTCTGTTCGGTTCGGTGTTCGGGATGAGCGAGGAGACGATCGCCTTCATCGTCATCTTCATCCCGCTCGCCATCTCGATGGGCTACGACTCCATCGTGGGCGTGTTGATGTGCTACGTGGCCGCGCATGTGGGCTTCGCCGGCGCTATGCTCAACCCCTTTACCATCGGTATCGCACAGGGCCTCTCCGGCCTGCCCACCTTCTCGGGCATCGGCTATCGTTTGTTCTGCTGGATCCTGCTTACCGTCGTGGCTATCGTCTTCACCCTCATCTACGCCAACTGGGTGAAGAAACATCCCCGGAAGTCCATTATGTACGAGTTGGACCAGTACTGGCGTGACAAGACCGAAGAGGTCAACACCGACCAGTCGGTGCAAAAGTCGACCGTTGCCACGTGGGTGGTGTATGGCCTCGTTGCCGCGGTGCTGCTGTTTTGCGCCATTACGATGCCGCGCACGACCATCACGATAGGCACGGGCAGTCACAGTGTGGTCTTGTTTCCCGTCATCGCGGCCTGCTATGCGCTACTCGGCTTCTTCGCCACGCGCAAGTCCGTGCACCATTTCATCCTCACTCTGTTGCTGCTCACCATCGTGGTGCTCGTCACCGGCGTGTTGGGCTACGGTTGGTACGTGATGGAGATTGCCGGACTCTTTTTTGCGATGGGCATCGCGGCAGGTTTCGCCTTCAATATGAAGTTGGACCGTGTCGTGCGCCTCTTCCTTGACGGCTGCAAGGACATTATGGTGGCCGCCTTGGTGGTGGGCCTCGCCGGCGGCATCATCGTCGTCTTGGAGGACGGCAAGATCATTGACACTATCCTGTATGCCATTTCGCAAGGCTTCGGCGGCTCGGGGCGCGTGGGTACGGCGGGCATTATGTATCTGGTGCAGAACGCCCTCAACATCATCATCCCGTCCGGTTCCGCCAAGGCCGCCCTCACCATTCCGATGATGGCCGAGTGGTCCGACCTGATGGGCGTGTCAAGACAACTCACGGTGCTGGCGTTCCAGTTCGGCGACGGCTTTACCAATATGATCACCCCCACCTCCGGCGTGCTCATCGGCGTGCTGGGCGTGGCTCGCATCCCCTACGCCAAATGGATCAAGTTCATCTGGCCGTTCATCCTTGGACTCATTGTCCTTGGATTCCTTCTCCTCCTGCCCCCGCTCTTTATGCCCTTCGCGGGATTCTAGGACAATGAGGAATTAGGAATCAGGTGTGCTAATTACTTTGAATTCTGAATTCTGCCGAATGGCATAGCGTCCCTATTGCTTGTTCTTCCACTCTTCCGCGTATTGGTAGAACTTCTTCGCCATCTCGTAGTTGTGGCGTTGTTCGGCTTCGCGGGCGATGGCGATGTAGGAGTCGTAGACGCCCTCGCGGGAGCGCAGGATGCCGCGGTAGTAGTCATCGTTGCAGTAGCCGCTCGGCATATTGGTGCAGAACTGCTCCAGGGCGAGGAACACCTCCAGCGCTTCCGCCGACCGATTGAGGCGGACAAGATTGTCTCCCACGTTGTAGAGTCGCTCATAGAGTACCAAAGTGAAATCAGATACATCCATCTCCTGCTCTTCTGTCAGTTCCACCTCTGTGTAGAGCAGATGGATGAGGTCGACACTTTCCTGATAAGCCTCTTGGTCTAACAGTAATTTTGCCTTGAGCAACATGGCATCAGGCTGGCGCTTGTTGTATTGCAAGGCTCGGTCAAGATTATATAGGGCATTGGATGTGTCTTGAAACTGTAACTCTAATATGGCTTTGTCATAAAAGATGCGATCCACGTGAGCGTTGCGTTGCGATAGTGTTTCTTCGGCGCGGTCGGCCTTGTAGACCACCTTGCGGTAGGCCGCCTTGGTGGCGTAGTAGTCGAGTTGCATACACTGGTGCAACCGCGGCAAGTCTTTTTGCTCGAAACGGTGGATCTCACGTTTGATGTCCTGCAGGAAAAGATAGTGCAGGCTGATCAACTCCGGGTCGTCGGGGTTGAGGTGCTCCAGCCTTGCTTCCCATTTCTGGAAAGTGGACAACATTGAGTCGCAGTCGACTTGCGCCGGCAGCGTGTGGACAAGAATGCACAATCCGATGAGGAGCAGAATCTTTTTCAAGGATTATTCGCTCAAGAAGCCGTTGATGGCAGTTTGGAGTTCTGGTTTGGAAACGAGTCCCACGATCTTGCGGGGTTGGGCCGTGCGGCTGAAAAGAAGCAGAGTGGGGATGTTTTGAATGCCCAACGCTTCGCATACGTCTTGGGCGCGGTCCACATTGATGGTGTAAACGATAAGTTTGCCTTTATACTCCTTGGCGATTTCCTCCACGGTGGGCTTGAGTTTCATACAGGGCCCACACCATCCCGCGTAGAAATCAACCAAACAGGGGGTGTGCCCCTTGTAGGCGAATCCCTTGGGGTTGTTAACGTCACATATTTGATCTATGAACTGGCTGGATGAGATGGTGATGACTTCACCCGACAAATTCTCTTCCATGTTGTTGTCGTCGTCCATGTCGGGAAGCTGTGCCGTGGAGGCAGATTGTTCCATCTGGACAGTGTCACTTTGATTTAGCTGGATGTCGCTTGGATTTTTGGTGTTGCAAGAAACCAACGCCATGGCTATAGATATGATCAATATGTACTTTTTCATAATATGATGTTGTTAAAAATTCGCTGTGTTTTTTATGGACGTTACATCGGTAATAATTATACAATTTGGCTCATTGCGTGTTTCACCCATGTTTTTTCCTGTTCTTTCATTCCTGACTCCTAATCACTAATTCTTTAAAAATTTTTCCTCGCTCTTCGAAGTTCTTGAACTGATCGTAGGAAGCGGCGGCGGGGGAGAGGAGAACGATGCGGTTCTCCGATGTCTTCTCGTAGGCAAAAGCAACTATTTTCTTGAAATCATCCTCGACGATATAGTTTTCGGGCAAGTTGCCCTTTTCTTGCCATTCTTTCAATATGCGTCTTCCGGCGGGGCCGGTGAAGGCGATATTGGGTATGGGGTTCTCGCGCAGGAAGTCGATGAGCAGCTGATATTCTATGCCGCGGTCATAGCCGCCGACGATGAGCGTGTCCACGTGGCGCAACGCCTTGACGGCGGCGATGGTGGCCTCGGGGATGGTGGAGATGCTGTCGTTGTAGAAACTGATATCGTGGTATTTGCCCACGAACTCGATGCGGTTGGGCAGTCCCTTGAAGGTGCGCAGTCCGGACATGATCTCGTCGTGCGTGAGCCCTTTGTTACGACATACGGCGATGGCCGCCATTATATTATAGTAGTTGTGCGTGCCGGGAAGATTGTGGTAGCCGTTCAGGTCGTATTCGTCCTCCACGTGTCCGTTGAGCGTGAAATGGATGACGTCTCCTGTGCAACAGGCCACGAGTCCGTTGTAGACCTTGGTGCCGAAGATGCAGCGGGTGCGGTTGTACTCGAAGCGTTTCATCAGCTCCGGGATATGCTCGTCGTCGCCGTTGTAGACAAAGAAATCTTCGTATTTCTGGAACTTGGTGATGTTCATCTTGGCAATCTGGTAGTTGTTGAACGAGTTGAAATGGTCGAGATGCTCTTGGTAGAGGTTGAGGAGCACGGCGCAGTCAGGGGATGCCTGTACGAACTCGAGTTGGTGGGCGGACAGTTCGGCCACCACGAGGGTCTGGTCGGTCATTCGGTCGATGATGTCGAAGAAGGGCACGCCGATGTTGCCGGCGAGTAGCACGTCGCGTCCGGTTGAGTGCAGGATGTGATAGATGAGCGAAGAGGTCGTGCTCTTGCCCTTGGTACCTGTCACGCCGATGACTTGCGGATGGTAGGCTTCGAGGAAGAGGTTGGTTTGCGAAGTGATGCGTTCCGTTTCTATCCAATAGTTGACTTTGTTGAAACTGATGCCCGGCGTCTTGAAGATGAGATCGTAGTCGTTGAGGTTCTGGTCGTAGCCTTCGCCCTTGACGAAGGTCAATCTCGGGTCGTCGAACTCATCGGTCCTGAGGTTGGCGTTACTGTCGGCCACCGTGAGGGGCATTTCAGGGAAATATTTGCGGATGAAGCGGTAGGTGGAGATGCCTTCCTTGCCGAAGCCCAGGATGACGATTTTCTTGCCTTTTATTTTGTCGATAATGTAATCGGGTAATGCCATGGGGCGATAGATAGATTAATGGGCGGCAAATATACAAAAAAACCGCACATCGTAGGATGTGCGGCTATGGGATATTGATTGCGAAATTGGAGCGGAAAACGGGGCTCGAACCCGCCACCTACAGCTTGGAAGGCTGTCGCTCTACCAAATGAGCTACTTCCGCAATGAGAAGTGGGAGAGGAAGGATTCGAACCTCCGAAGGCTTAGCCAGCAGATTTACAGTCTGTCCCATTTGACCGCTCTGGAACTCTCCCTTTGCATCATAGTGCCGTTGAGCCGATAGAGGGACTTGAACCCACGACCGGCTGATTACAAATCAGCTGCTCTACCAACTGAGCTATATCGGCACTCGTTTTGTTTCAATGAACGTTCTCGTTTTGAGGCCGCAAAAATAGTCTTTTTTTCAATTCGTGCAACCCTTTGGAGCTTTTTTTTGAATTTTTTTGAGTAAGATGTTGTAAAACAGTTAAATAAACGATTGCTCTCTTTTGTTCAATAAGGGTACAAATAATAATATTATTAAATGAAGAAATAATCAAGGCTGACGGAGAGAGGCCGTTTTTAGAAAAAAGGACAAAAAACGTGCGTATTGAAAAAAAATGTATTTTTGCCGGCAATTTTAAAATTCATTACTATGTCAGAAATTTTAGAAAAAGTACAGTCCATTATTGCAGAGAAACTCAGTGTTGACGCTGCAGAGGTAACTCCCGAAAAAAGTTTCACCAATGACCTTGGCGCTGATTCCTTGGACACCGTAGAGTTGATCATGGAATTCGAAAATGCTTTCGGCATTAAGATCCCCGATGATGCAACTGAACAAATTATGACGGTCGGCGATGCCGTAGCCTTTATTGAAAAGCAAAAACAAGAAGAAACCAAATAATTCTGTAATACATCCTGAGTAATGGAACTCAAACGAGTTGTTGTTACCGGTTTGGGTGCCTTAACTCCTGTCGGTAATAATGTTGAAACTTATTGGGATTCCCTGTTGAAGGGTGTCTCGGGTGCAGATATTATTACTCATTTTAATCCTGAAAAGTTTCAGACGCGCTTTGCCTGCGAGTTGAAGGGGTTCAATGTTTTGGACTATCTTCCGGGCAAGGAAGCCCAAAGAATGGATCCTTGTGCGCAATATGCCATGGTCACTGTGATGGAGGCCATGCGTGATGCGAACATTGATTTGGACAGTGAGGACAGGAGAAGAATGGGCGTCATATTCGGAACAGGCGTAGGCGGGTTTACCTCTATGATGGAATCCGCCTATGCTTTCTTTGCCAATGATTATACTCCTCGTTTCAGTCCCTATTTACTACTCAAAGTCCTGGCCGACATGGTTACGGGATACATTTCCCTCAAGTTTGGCCTTCGTGGTCCGGCCTATGTAACCAGTTCTGCCTGTGCCTCTTCGGGGAACGCTATTGGAGACGCCTTTCGGCTTGTACAACTCGGCAAGGCTGATATTATTTTCGCTGGCGGTACTGAAGCCAGCATTGTTGAAACCGCTGTAGGCGGCTTTAACTCCATGCGCGCCTTATCTACTCGCAACGACGATCCCAAGCACGCTTCACGTCCCTTTGATGTGAACCGTGACGGTTTTGTCATGGGCGAGGGTGCTGCTACACTTGTCCTCGAAGAGTTGGAACATGCCAAGGCCCGTGGCGCCAAGATCTACGCCGAAGTGGCCGGTATTGGCATGTCTGCAGATGCACACAACGCTACCGCCCCCAACCCCGCTGGCGCCGGAGCGATGGACTCTATGCTCTATGCTCTAGAAGACGCGAACCTGAAGCCCGAAGATGTGGACTATATCAATATGCACGCCACATCAACCCAGCTTGGCGACTTGTCAGAATGCCTCGCCATAGAAAGTGTCTTCGGCGACCACGCCAAAAAGCAAGTCTTCAATTCCACAAAGTCTATGATTGGACATTTGTTCGGCGCCGGAGCGGCAGTGGAGAGCATCGCCATCCTTCTCTCCATACGCGATGGCGTGGTCCATCCTACGATTAATGTGGAGCAACTCGATCCCAGAATACCCCAAGACTGGAATTTTGCCTTGGATGGCCCGGTCCAACGGACCGTTAATGTTGGCCTTACCAACTCCTTCGGCTTTGGCGGTCATAATGCCACTTTGGTTTACAAGAAATTCGTCGAGTAAAAGATGGAACATACTGCCAAGGAGATCAAGGCCTATTTCCGTAATGTTTTTGGCTTTCGCCTCAATAATGTGGAAGTGTATCGAACGGCTTTGACCCATAGCTCCATGGCCGATAATAACGTTGTGGTGGGCAAGATCAATAACGAGCGTCTGGAGTACCTTGGTGATGCTGTGCTCGATCTCATAATGGCCGATTTCCTCTTTCATAAGTATCCCATAGAATCGGAAGGCGTACTTACCCGCATGCGTTCCAAATTGGTGAATCGTGCTCGCCTCAACTCAATGGCTCGGAAACTCGGATTGCACGAAATGATGCGTGTGGACGGACATCTTACCGGCGGCGCCGTGGATGGCAATGCTTTTGAGGCCGTGGTGGGCGCCATATATCTTGACCAAGGTTACAAAAAGACATATAACATCATAGTCAACAATGTGTTCCTCACCCATCTTGATATGAATGTAGTGTATGAAGAGGACGACGACTATAAAAGCCGCTTCTTGATCTGGGCTCAACGCAACAAACATAAAGTCAACTTTAAATGTTCGCCCGTAAAAGATGGCCGCGACCGAATGTACCAAACCATCATCCAACTTGATGGCAACAAGGTGTCGGAAGGCCTAGGCAATTCGGTTAAACAATCCGAGCAAGCCGCCGCTGAAAAGGCGTTGGCTACATTAGCGTAGCTCTATTTTTTTTATTTTATTATTTTTTTCCCCTGTAAGTTGAAGTGAATATCTTTTTTGTATATTTGCAGGCTTTTATAACCAGAAGTATTATTATTTAACGAAACGAAACATATGAAAAAGCTTTTATCCCTTATTGTATTAGGATTGCTCTCATTGACTATGTTGTCAGCCCAGGATGGGCGATTTGTCTCAACCACCCCTTCCAATCGTAATGTCGTCTTGGAAGAGTTTACGGGTGTTAATTGTGGATGGTGCCCCGCCGGCCACGGTATTGCCAATGATATTTATACAGCACATCCAGATCGTGTTGTGTTAATCAATGTTCATGAAGGTTATTACGCGGCGAATACCTATACTACCCAATTTGGTGAAGCACTTGGAAACCAATTTAGTGTTAGCTCTTGGCCCTCTGGAACGGTAAATCGCCACACGTTCTCAATGGGTTCAGTCTTGAATAGAGACAAATGGGAAGAAGCCTCTAATCAGATCTTGGCTATGTCTTCTCCAGTGAATATTGCCGCTCGTGGTACATTAGACTGGTCTACCCGTGAACTCGTTTTGACTGTGCAACTTTATTATACGGCGGAAGAAACTGTCGAGAACAGCCTTAATGTGGCTATCCTCCAAGACAATGTAATGGGACCTCAAGCGGGATCTTCTTTGAATCCGTCACAAGTGGAGGGCTCACATTATCGTCACATGCACATGTTGCGCCATCTCATAACGGGCCAATGGGGCGAAACCGTTGATTCCACTACAGAGGGCTCCTTCGTTGAAAAGACCTATAGGTATACCATTCCTGAAAGTCTTGGCTCGCCTACAGCCATTCAAGCCCGCATTGAGGATTTGCACTTCGTCGCTTTCGTAGCCCGTGGCCATAAGGACATCCTGACGGGATGCAAAGTGGATATTGTAGATACCAATCAACCTTCCATTATGCCGCGTGTGGATTATGTGGACGACAACCCTCAAAGTACATGTGATAATCTCGCAAGTGTGACTATGTCTGTTAAAAATTCCGGTACTGAACCGATTACATCCATGAAGTTTAAATATCTTGTTGGGGGAAGCACCGAACCTCATTATTATAATTGGACTGGTAATATTCCCGCTTTAAGCAAAGCTGCAGTAAGCATAGATCCTTTTGTGGTTAGTACCAATACTAACCAAATGATTAAAACACAACTTCTTGAGGCTAATGGTGAGGCTGTTTCATCGGATATGTGTTCTGTTTCTATCAGAAAGAATTGGGTGTATTGTGCAGGTTCAATGACGCTGAAGATCAAAACGGATCAGTACGCCAGTGAAACATCTTATAAGATCTATGGACCTAATGGCAATGTGGTCCAACAAGGCAGCAATTTCTCTAATAATGCAGTCAACTCGTTCCCATTCAATCCTTCTGAGCCTGGCTGTTATCGTCTTGAAGTGAAAGATGCATACGGTGACGGTATCTCTGGCGGCTACATTCGTTTGTATAACGCCGATAATTATCAGATCTTGAACATTGCTACTTCTTCGATGGGATATGGAGTACAAGCTATGTTATCTGTCACCGCATTAGGCATAGAAGACAATGCACAAGACAATATTGTGATATTCCCTAATCCAGTTAGTGATGTGATTAATATTACCGCCGATGAACCCATTCGCTCTGCACAAATCTACAACTTGCAAGGACAACTCGTCCGCAGCGAGAACGGTGACGTCCATACAGTGTCTGTCTATGATCTTACTAACGGCGTTTATGTGATGAAGGTTGTCACTGAATCAGGTAGTATCGCAACACAAAAGATTATTAAACACTAATCATATTAATTATAAGCATATAAAAGGCCGCTTTAGAGTGGCCTTTTCTTTTATCTATTATGTCCATCAACCAAATAGATGTGACTGGCCATCAATGGCAAGTCATAGCGAATCCGAACGCTTTAGGTAAAAAGTGTCTCGCCCACTGGCGCGAGATATCCGATAACTTGGAATCAAAGGGAATACGACACGAGCTTCACAAGGCGGAAGGCTGCGGGCAAGGCATAGAGACCGCCCAACGACTCTGCCAGGAAGGTAAGCGCCATCTGATGGTGGTGGGGGGAGATGGTACCATCAATGAGGTGGTTAACGGCATTATGCAGTCGGGTGTGAACCCCAACGAGGTCTTCCTAGCCGTTCTCCCGCTCGGCAGGGGCAACGACTGGGCCAGAAGCCATCGCTATCACAAAGATTATGGCCACAATCTGGACCTTTTCAGACGGGGCCGTTTCATCCAGCACGATGTTGGCGTAGTGACCACTTTGGACGGTGGCCGGGAGATCAACAAGCGACATTTCATCAATATCGCCGGTTTTGGTTTTGATGCCGAAGTCATCTATGATGTGGTGTACAACCGGCCGCGTTTTCTTGGTATCTCGGTGTATATTCTGGGACTGATAAGGGCCTTGTTCGGCTACAAGAGCGTCCCCGTTAAAGTGGATAGCGGCGATATGCAGTACGAGGGCAATTCGTTCCTGCTGGTTGCCGGCTTGGGACAGTATAACGGCGGAGGAATCCGTCAGGTGCCGATGGCCGTGCCGGATGACGGGAACCTGGCTGTCGTCCTAATCCCTGAAGTGAGCGTTTTCACGATCTTGACCAACTTCGTGAGTATGTTCAAGGGCAAGCATATCCAAAAGATAAAAGGCATTCGCACCTGTTCAACTGCACGGGTGGAAATCCATCCCTCTGAATTGTTCCGTGCCGAAGTGGAGGGCGAACTCCTACCCACCGGCGACTATCGTATTGAAGTCATTCCGCAGGCGCTGAACGTACTGACAGGAATGTAGGTTCAATGACCCAATGAACCAATGATCCCATTGGATTGCTTTTCTCTTTCTTACGCCTCAAATCTGACATCTGGCCGCTGGCAAAAAAAATCCCCCCGAGATTCGGGAGGATTTTGCATATAGTGTAATGATGGATATCGAGGGAAGGAAATCTAATGCTTTGGGGCTTACTTGGAACCTTTGTCCTTGTTGCCGGCGTGTCCGCGGAATATACGAGTGGGGGCAAATTCGCCGAGTTTGTGGCCAACCATATTTTCGGTCACATAGACGGGGATGAACTTGTTGCCGTTGTGGACAGCGATGGTGAGGCCGACGAAGTCGGGGGAAATCATAGAGGCGCGGGACCACGTCTTGATAGTAGATTTCTTGCCGGACTCTTGGGCGGCGATCACACGTTGTTCGAGTTTGTAATGTATATACGGACCTTTTTTTAATGAACGACTCATAATATAAAGCTTTTAGATTATTTCTTTCTTCTTTCGATGATGTACTGGCTGGAATTCTTCTTAGGATGTCTGGTCTTGTAACCCTTGGAAGGAATACCGCGACGAGAGCGTGGATGTCCACCGGAGGCACGACCTTCACCACCACCCATTGGGTGATCGACAGGATTCATAACAACGCCACGGTTGCGCGGGCGTCTGCCGAGCCAGCGGCTACGACCGGCCTTGCCGGACACCTCGAGGCTGTGGTCGCCGTTGGAGACGATGCCGATGGTGGCCTTGCAGGCGCAGAGGATCATACGGGTTTCGCCGGAAGGCAGCTTGATGATCGCATATTTGCCTTCGCGGGACATCAGTTGGGCGTAAGAGCCGGCGCTACGGGCGATCTTGGCACCTTGGCCGGGACGCATCTCGATGTTGTGAATAATGGAGCCGAAGGGGATTTCGCCAACAGGCAGGCAGTTGCCCAAGTCGGGGGACACGCCGCTGCCGCTGAGGATTTCCTGGCCAACCTTGATACCATGAGGAGCCACGATGTAGCGTTTCTCGCCGTCTGCATAGAACACGAGGGCGATACGAGCGGAACGGTTGGGATCGTACTCAATCGTCTTCACGGTGGCGGGAATGCCATCTTTCTCTCTCTTGAAGTCAATCATACGGTACATCTTCTTGTGACCGCCACCGCGGTACCGTACCGTCATCTTACCACTGTTGTTTCTTCCGCCTGTCCGGTGTTTCGGACTCAGCAAGCTCTTTTCGGGCGTGCTGGTGGTAATGTCGTCAAATGCGCTGATCACTTTGAAGCGCTGACCCGGCGTTACTGGTTTGTACTTTTTAAGTGCCATTTTTTTTAAATATTACTATAAAAATCGATTTTTTGATCCTTGTCCACGAACACGTAGGCCTTCTTGAAGTTGTTCTTCTGACCTGTAATGACGCCAGCCTTAGTGTTACGGTTCTGGACTTTACCGCGTTGGATCAGGGTGTTCACACGGACTACTTTTACACCATAAACGGCTTCTACTTCGCGCTTGATTTCGGGCTTGGTGGCTTCGCGGGTCACCATAAAGCCGTAGCGGTTGTACTTGTCAGCCGTCTGCGTCATTTTTTCGCTGATGATGGGTTTTATAATGATACTCATTGTTTTTCTTTTTTAAGGTTTGATAATTATTCGCCTAACATTTTTTCCAACTCGGCAAGGCTGCTCTCACAAAGGATGAGGTGGCCGGCGTTGAGCACATGGTAGGTGTTTGCCTCGTTTGCGCGCATCACGCGGGTGCGTTGCAGGTTGCGGGCGGACAAATACACGTTCTTGTTGACTTCCGGGGTGAGGAGCAGAGTCTTCTGACCGTCAAGTTTGAGGTTCTTGAGGAGTTCCTTGTATGCCTTCGTCTTGGGGGCGTCGAAGTTGAAGTCTTCCACCACGGTGATTTTGCCTTCCTTTTGTTTGTAGGTGAAGGCGGAGAAACGGGCGAGTCTCTTCACTTTCTTGTTCAACTTGAAGGAGTAATCTCTGGGGTGAGGTCCGAAAACCGTCGCACCGCCGCGGATGGTCGGGCTCTTGATGCTACCGGCACGTGCGCCGCCAGTACCTTTTTGTCTCTTGAGCTTGCGGGTACTACCGGAAACGGTGGAACGCTCGAGCGTGTCGTGCGTGCCTTGTCTTTGGTTGGCCAAATATTGTTTTACATCAAGCCAGATGGCGTGATCGTTGGGTTCCACATTGAAGATCTGATCATTCAGGGTAACCGTTCTTGCAGCTTCGCTGCCGTCTATTTTATATACTGTTAACTCCATCTTTCAACAATTAAATAAGATCCATTGGCTCCGGGAACAGAACCTTTTACTACTAATAAATTCTTTTCTTTCACAATCTTCAAAATTTGAAGGTTGATGATCTTTACCTTGGCGTTGCCCATTTGGCCTGCCATACGCATGCCTTTGAACACGCGGGAAGGGTAAGAGGATGCACCCATAGAACCGGGGGCTCTCAAACGGTTGTGCTGGCCGTGTGTGGCATCGCCGACACCGCGGAAACCATGGCGCTTTACGACACCCTGGAAACCTTTACCCTTGGAGGTGCCGCTCACATCCACGAACTCGCCTTCCTCGAATACCGTCACGTCCAAGACTTCACCGAAGCTTTTCTTGTGACCTTCCTCGAAACGGGTGAATTCGTGCAAGATCTTCTTCGGCGTGGTGCCGGCCTTGGCGAAATGACCCTTCAAAGGCTTCGTCGTGTTTTTCTCTTTCTTCTCGTCGTAACCCAATTGGATTGCACTGTAGCCGTCTTTCTCGACGGTCTTGACTTGCGTAACCACGCAAGGACCAGCCTCTATCACTGTGCACGGCACGATCTTGCCGGAGGCATCGTAGATGCTAGTCATACCAATTTTTTTTCCTATTAATCCTGACATTTTTAATTGATTTATAAAAAATTTAGTGTCTTTTACGCATCGTATTACAACCATTCTTTTGTGATAACTTCTTGAAAACAAGTAGGTTGTCAACACTTCGCGGTTGAAATTACGAGCCTGCAAATATACATTTTTTATAATATACTCGGCTCTGAGTCAATATTTTATTTTAAACAAAATGCTGTGCACGACCGAAGGTCGTAATTCAAAATTCAAAATTCAGAATTCAAAGTTGATCCGCTATCCGCTGTCCGCTATCCGCTATCCGCTAACTTCCCAGTATCTCTGCGTCTACGCCAAACAGCTTGGCGATGGTGAAGGCCTCCATGGGCACTTCGTCGGCTTCGGTCTCCACCAACGAGTAGTCCATGAAGTCTCCGATATTCCCCATGGTGATTGTTTGGTTTTCGGACAACTGGAGCCCCTTCACGCGCAAGCGTCTGCAGGTGGCCTTGATGCCGCTGTAGTGGGTGGTTACGAGGGTGGTGATGCCCAACTTCTGTGCTAAATGCAAATAGTTGCCAACGAGAATCTTGCCCTCTTCCGGATTCGTAGTGCGGGCCAGTTCGTCGACAAGTGCAAGAACTTTCTGTCCGGCACGAGCCGATCGGATGATTTTATCCACCGTCAGAATCTCCACGGCGAAGGAGGAAAGACCACTCGTCTCCGATTGGTTGTCCCCTATACTATTTATAATAATATCCACAATGGACATGTCAGCCTCTTTGGCTGGAATATAAAAGCCAAATTGAAAAAGGTGCTGAGCTAACGAGACTGTTTTGAGTAATACGGACTTGCCGGCCATATTGGCGCCGGTGATGAGGATGGCTTCGCGACCGAATTGGATGTCCACAGGTTGGAATGTACGTCCCTTCTCGCGTAAGGCGTGATCCACTTCCGGATTATAGAGCCCCATTAATCGAGTGTGATTGCCGATATTTGGACGACAGGCGTTCCATTGGATGGCGAGGCGCGCCTTGGCCAATAGTAAGTCAAGATGGGCCAAGGTGTCGAGGTTGTGCGCAATGGCATTGTGGTAGGTCAGCAGTTTTTGGCTCAGTTTGCCCCGCACGCGGTCTTCCACCTTTTGAGCCTCGAAACGATACTCTTCCGCTTCGGCGGTGCTTTGGGCGTGTTCGATGCGCTCGCGCAAAGTGGCCAACTCGTGGTCGTAGGCGGAATAGACGTAAAAGTGTGGAATGTTGGTGTGCTCCGGGTCGAGGATGGCCACCACGGTATCCATGTTTTCCAGCGGAAATACGTCACAACGAATGGCTTTCAGGTCGTCCGCGATCTTGCGGGTGAGGATGGCTGTTTTCTTGATCTCGAAGAGTTGGATGTCATCCAAGGTCACGCCATCGGCAAGGGCGACGAGTGTCGGTCGTATGTCGTTGATCTGGTGTAGATTGTTACGAATATGCGTCCATTTTGTGCGGTTGCTGTCGTTTTGTGTCAAGGCGACCGTCTGTGCCAGCAACTCGAACTCCGAGCGCAACGCCTCTTCGTCCGTGCAGAAGGGTAGGTCCAGCAGGTAGTGGCGACCGAGATTGGATGCCATCTGGAGTTGGTCGTACACGAAGCGGAGTGCGGGGTTTTGTTCGAAGGAGTTTTTGAAAAGCATATCGTAGTCTTTTATGGAGTGCAAAGGTATAAAAATCTGTTCGAATCCGGGTTAGGCCTTACGCAGCCAGCGGAATATCTCTTTCCAACTGGGTTTCTTGCCGTACATCAGAATGCCGACGCGATAAACCTTGGCGGCGAACCAGATGCAGAAGACGAGGAACAGCAGGGCCAGGGCCATTGAGGTGAGCAGTTGCCACAGGGGCACGCCAGCGGGCAGGCGCACCATCATCGCCACAGGCGAGGTCAACGGTATCATCGAGAACCAGAACGCCAACTGGCCGCTTGGATTGGATGAGATGGTGGGGACAAGGACGATGGCGAGAATCATCGGGATGGTGACGGGCATCGTATACTGCTGCGAGTCGCTCTCGTTGTCCACCACCGAACCGGTGGCCGCATACAGGGATGCGTAAATTAGGTAGCCCACGATGAAGAAGAAGAAGAAACTGAGGATGATCTCCGTAAATGAGACAGGGAAATAATCGTTGATACGTTGGAAGATGTTGAGTGCTGCTTCCGTGCTTGCGTCAATTGTTTGGGCATCAGCAGTCTCGGCAACCATTTCCGTGGCAGTGTCCCCTTGGAAAAGGTTGGGCGCCACGAGTTGAATGCCGCCCAAAATGGCCATGGTGAGCACAATCCAGATGACGAACTGGGTGATGCCCACCAAGGCGATGCCCACGATTTTGCCGATGAGCAGTTGAATGGGCTTTACGGTGGAAATGAGCACCTCCACGATGCGGTTGGTTTTCTCTTCGAGAACGCCCCGGAGCACCTGACTGGCGAAGATGATGATGACCATATAGATGAGAAAGCCGCAGATGAATCCGATCATCTCGTTCATCTCGGCAATGTTCTCGCGTTCTTTGCCGCTATCGTCCACTTGGACAGTGGTTACATCCACCTTGGTGAGTTCCTGTAGTTTCTCGAATCGGGTGGGCTCGATGTGGAGAGAGTCTTGAAGAATCTTGTCGAAGAAGATCTCGTTCATCTGGCTCTCCAGGTTGCCTTGCAGACTGGACGGTAGTTTCTCGGTATAATAGAGATTGGACTTGAGCCCGTTGGAATTGTCGAGGATGTGGAACACGCAATCGTATTCACCGCTGTCGAAGGCCTCCTTCTTGAGCTGCTGGATGTCACCGCTACGGTAACTGAACGCCGTGTTTTCAGTCTCTTCGAAAGCATTGATGAAGATATCGGTGTCGTCGACCACCAATATGTTGGCGGTTTGTCTCTTTTCGCTTTGCATGACCAGCAGGACTGGCAGCACAATGAGAGCTGTCATCATGATGGGCAGCAACAACGTCAGGATGATGAAGGATTTCTTCTTTACGCGGGTGGTGTACTCGCGGGCTATGATGAGGGATATGTTATTGCTCATTGTGGTTCTGTTGGTTAAAGGATTGCACTTGTTCGATGAAAATCTCGTTCATGGTGGGCAGCACCTCGTGGAAGGATAGTATGCTGCCGTTTTCCAATAGGGATGCCAGTAGAACGTTGGCCTGGCCTCGTTCGGGCGTCCTTACCGAATAAACGGAGCTCTTGGGTGTGATTTGTTTCCCGAGCAGTTCGTATTTTTCTTGCAGCAAAGCGTCAACTTTCTCATTCGCATCGGCAATCTCCACTTCAAAGATGTTCTTCTTGAAGCGGTCTTTCAATCCGTGTATGTTGCCATCCAGAATCTTATGGCCTTGGTTGATAAGGGCGATGTCGTCGCAAATCTCTTCCACGGAAGCCATATTGTGCGTCGAAAGGATGATGGTGGTGCCCTCTTGCTTGAGCTTGAGGATCTCTTCCTTAAGTAAATTGGAATTGATGGGATCGAAACCACTAAAAGGTTCGTCAAGGATTAGGAACGAAGGCTTATGCAAAATGGTGGTGATGAACTGCAGCTTTTGCTGCATTCCTTTTGAAAGTTCTTCCACAGGACGGTCCCACCAACTCAAGATGTCGTATTGCTTGAATTTGGTGCGCAGACGTTGATAGGCGGTCTTGCGGTCAAGGCCTTTAAGCTGTGCGAGGTACATGGCTTGCTCACCGGCTCTCATCTTTTTGTATAAACCGCGTTCTTCCGGCAGATAGCCGATCTTACGAACGTCTTCCGGTAAAATGGGATGCCCCTGGAAATAGACGGTTCCAGTATCGGGGAATGTGATCTGGTTTAGAATGCGGATAAGCGTAGTCTTGCCCGCACCGTTGGGACCTAACAAACCGAAGATGATGCCTTCGGGAATGGACAACGATACGTTGTCCAAAGCAATGTGCTTTTCGAATTTTTTGGTTACTTGATCAACCTCTATTATGTTCATAAGGTAACAGGAGATTTCTTTTTTTTCTTTTTCTTTTTCTTCTTTTTAGCCTTGGTGGGAGTCACATAGAAGGAATTGTTGCTGTTGGCAGTGTGAAGAAGAGCATTTGTAGTGGCGAAACTAAAATCTTCGGGGACCGTCAGCTTACCTTCCGAGATTTCCTCTATCTGATGAGCGATAAGGGCGTCGTTTACAGAGTCCCGATTGTAGGTCAAATACATCATCTTTAAATGGTTGGCCAAGGGTCTGACCATTATCTTCCGCACGTCCTCAGGATAGTTGGCTACGGTCTTGATGATATTCTCCATGTTGCGACCATAGGTGCGTAAAGTGATGTGATGCTTGTTGTATTCAGGTTTTACAACTTCGCGGATTTTGTTGTCGGGTTCTGGCTTGGGAAAAGGACTATCGATGTCGAGTGAATAACCTGACATGATGAAAAGATGGTCCCATAGCTTATGCCAATAGTCCAAAGACTCTTTCTTGCCCTTGATGGCGGGGTCTCTCACCTCGTTGAGCTGGTCCATGACCCGTACGATGGCCCGCGCTGTCTCGTTGCGCTTTTCACGGTTCTCAATCTTCATCGCGTCCTCGATCATCTTTTGGACATTGCGACCGTACTCTTTGATGACCAATTTGTTTCGTTTTGTGTTGTATTCGATCATAGGAGTTAGGGATTAGGGGATAGGAATTAGTAGTCAGTAGTCAGTAGTCTTTTAGTGATTTAGTAATCAACTATCGTTTGTTCTTGCGTATTTTGCTGGCGTTGTGGGGAAGGGAAGCCAAACTGTCAAGATAAGCTGCCTGAACGGCTGCAATGCTGTCGTTGATGGTTTTTTGTTGCATCTTGTAGCTGTTTCGGTAAATAGCGACTATGGGTTTTGATTCAATGTTGATACAATGAATGGTCTTGTCGTTGGGCCAAGTCCCATTTCGAAGTTGCGCCGCAGGAATGTTGTTGCAGAAGTCAATGTAGTAGTCCCATGTAGTATCTGTTTTGCTATATGGTTTGTGCTCCATCTTGATCATTTCACTCTCTTGGCGGAAGAACAGGTCGCAGGCCTGATTGCCGTTGGTGGCAATTATGATCGTGCTGTCCTTGGTCCCTTTGCAGAGGTCTTCGCGGAAGATGTAGTGGCCGAGCCACTGACAAGCTGTCTTGTTCGCGTCGTCATTGCAGTCGAGTTCATATTTGGCGTATGCGTTGTTAATGCCACCTGAGATTTCATTGAAATAGAGGGAGGACACAGGATTGTTAACCAGAATGTGACGAATCGGCAAAAATGAGAGCAATCCGATGATGCAAAATACCACGAAGTTGGTGTATTTATCGTTGATGGTTCGTAGGGCGCACTCCACGCCGCTAACGGCTATCAGCATAAACAGCGGGTAAATAAAGTAGTAAATCGCCCACAATGTGTCCGGATTGATGTAGCTAAGACGGACTTGATGAATGCAATAGAAGAAAGAATATAAGAAAATGAAGATGGAGTAGATCTTTAATGATTTAACTGCCGTCTTGAAAAAGATGAAGAACAGCAGAAATCCAATTAAGATGATAGTGGGGATGGTGATGAACAAGTAGGTGCTAAGATATCCTTTGGGAAAATTATCGGGCCCGATGACGTGACCTTTGAACAGTTGGTTGCCGGATAAGGGATAATTAATGGTAAGTAATTTAAAGGCGTTTCGGGGAGCGACAGCAGAGGAAACAAGGAAATGAGTGCAGATGGCATGCAGGCCATATACAATCAATGTGGATCCGATCAAAAGTATACAGAGCATGCCAAGAGCCTTGAGATATTCTTTGCTGAAAATTTTCTTGAGCGGGTTATATAGGAAAAAGTTCAGTAGGGTAAAGATCACGAAGAAATGGATGAGCACATACCCGGCATTGTATGTGGAGAGGGCGATGAAAATGCCTATAAGGATTTTAACGCATCGATAGATACGTATGACGGGCAACTCTCTACAGAAGTAATACATCTGTGTGATGGTAAAGATGAAGCCGAAGGCGAAAGTCACGTCCACCATGTTGCTAAGGGAGTACCCGAAGAAACGAGGCGATATGAAAAGGAAGAATGCTGTAAAGAAGGCGGCCCGCCAATTAAAAGCTCTGAGTATTAAGATGGACAAATACAGGATCAGCAACCATCCAAAGAATGCACTCAGCAGATGTCGAATGGCAAAGGTGTCAGTAACATTGAGGGCCTTACAGACAGAGTATACGATGAGATCGATGTATTGAGCTTGTGTTGAAGCATACGGATGGGTTCGGTAGGCTTCGGGATCCCCAGTGTGATGAAAATGATCGTACACGAGTGCCGAATAGTGGTCTTGCTCCAATTCACGGGAGGAGATACCTACGTCGCGGCTCATGAGTAACATGACGACAAGCATGGCTGCCATGGCGAGCAACAACATATACTTGTAAACGTCGTCGCCTGTCTTGAGTGACCAAGAGAACAGCTTTTTGTCAACCGTGTACTTAAGTTCTCCTTGGTGTTTCTTGGACAAGCGGATGACCCACACGTCGTCTTCGAACAACTCTTGCGAATAGGTGATTCTATCGATGAATTGCTTGATGACTTGTGTGAATCGTTCTAATATGTTCAGCTTCTTGTCTTCCATTAGGAGATTGTGGGCGTTGTAAATTGCTGGTTGAGATCGAGAAGATATGGGTGGGCATCCGGGCCTAGATTGAATAGTAAGTCAAGTATAGAGAGATTTGGAGTGAATGGGAAACGGTCTTCAAACACTTGATAGTATGGCTTCATCAGTTTAAACCCATAGTCTGGTCTGTTGCAGTTCTTGGGATGGATGGTGCTTCGGAGGTCGGGTTGACCGGGACTGTTGTCTTCATCCAACATGCGGATTCGAGTGCTCGTCCGCAATAGCTTAAGCAGTGTTTGTATTAGTTCCAGATTGAACTCGTATAGGGTTTCAAATCGTTGTTCAAAGAACGGGACTAGGGCATCTTGGTAGTAGAGGAAGAACGGACTGCCATTATAGGCGGTGGCAATGGTGCGCCAATGGGTTCGTTGCCAGGGAGTGGTGTATTCAATGCGCGTTTCAGTAATCCTGGAGCCTCCTCGCTCGTGTATGACAGGTACCGAGAGTGTTTGGACGCCATTGCCGGTCATGATGCGTACACGATTTCGGTAGCTTTGTTTCTGGTAGTTTTCCATATTGTCCATTCTTACTTCAGGACTCATTAGGAAGGCGAAGTATTCGATGGGCGGAAGGTAGGCGATGGAGAGAAGAGGAGAGGTGTTCAAGGTTAGCGGGCTATGACCATCTTGGATTTGTAGATGTGATTGTCGTTTATGATTTCCACGATATAGATGCCGCTGGGCAGATCGTTAAAGCTCATGTCAATGGAAGGTGAAAGTGTGACAGACTTGGATGCGACAAGCACGCCCATGGCGTTATAGACATTGCATACACCGTCGCCGGGATCGAAAGAGCCTTTCATGCTGACAAAACCTTGACTTGGGTTGGGTACAATGTTAAAGGGACGTATGGTCGTGGTGTAGTTTTCCACTCCGACCGGGGTGCCGTCGTAGCGCATGCTGTTCATTTTCAGGATTCCCGTGTTGTCGGGATCCAACCAAGGCTTGAGTTTGCGGTTGTTGTTCGAGGTGTTGCCGTTGTTCCAAGAATGAGACAATTTGCCGTAGTAGTCAACGCCCATGGGATAGTCGCAAGCACTACTGCCGGAACTCAGATCACCAATGATGAGGCCTTGAGCGTTGAAGAGCGGGGAACCGGAAGAACCTTGTTCCGTGCATCCCTTATTGGGATTGGTGTACCAGTTGACCACCCAGAAATAAGAGCCGTAGTTAGAACTAACCGTACGAGGGAAACTGATCTTTTTATAGTCACCGCCAGGATGGTGAATGGCTGCACCTACAGATGCTGAGCCGGTAGCATCCCATCCGGCAAATACAATGCTGTCACGATATTGGTCGTAAAGGTTACCTGTAATCCTGAGGAGCAGGAAGTCGGAGCTGGGAGAGGTGTTGTAGGCGGTACCGCCCGCGGAAGCTACCACTGTGGCACCATTGGCCATTCTGTTGTAATATCCGTTGTTGCCTCCGCAGGTGAAAGTTTGATAAAGGAAATAGAACTTGAAGGTTCCGGCATTTGGAGCGCCAGTGTAGCAGTGGTTGGCACTGAGAACATAAGGAGTCCTGTCTTTACGTATGTTGTTGATCATGGCTCCGGAGCAGAGGTATGAACCGGTGTTGTCCGTGATGCTGATGCAGACCACGGAGTTGATCTGAGTATGCCAAGGTTTGCCTTCCGGACAAACAACGTCGTAGTGGCAGTCGCCGTCGGCATCTCCCCAATGACCTTTATTGTCATCGCGTACATGCAGGAAGTCGCGGTAGATATGACTGATGCGCTCGATCTGGATCTCTCCGTGATAAAGGGCGCTGGCAGGCTCGTAGTATTCCAGTATCACCTCGTCGCCGATGATATCTTCAGAGGCCATCAGACCATTGACCTGCTCGAAATCTTTGTTGGTGTATGTGCCCGTCAATTGGCTGCGGTCGCCACTGTAAATATGGAACGTGGCTTCCTCGGGAATGTTGAAATGGGAGAAGATGACGGCCATCATCACGGCACCAGGTGAACGGAATGACAAACGCCATAGACGACTGCCATCGGGAAACTCGTCCAGACGACCGCTGTTGTGGAAATTATAGTTTACGTTGTGCACTGTGCCCACGCGCAAAGGTGTACCCTTGTCTGCCAAGGCATCTTCGGCTAATAACTTGTCTGCGTCTACGGTAGGCAAGTCAACCCGATCTATCACCATGGAAACGTTGTTGTGCGTGAAACTATAAGGGGTTCCTACTACCGCTTTTTGTGCATGAAGAACGGTAGAAACCATGATTAAGCATGCAAGTGTAACAGCAATTTTTTTCATAGAGCTCTTAGTTTTAAAGGCTGCAAAAATATAAAAAAAAATTGTACCTTTGCCCGCTAAATTTTAATACTTATTTATGACTGTAAAAAGAAAAGTCAAGTTCGATGGCGTTCCATACGAAGGCAATATTGAAGAACTTATCATCCAAGCTCTTATAGAGAAACAAGGGGTCGATGTGGAATGCCTGAATCTTAAGAAAATCAATCATACTTATTTCGATTACTTCATTGTCTGTACAGGGACGTCAAAACCCCATGTGGAGACTTTGTGTGATTTTGTGCAGGAGAAAACCAAGCGAGAGGCCAACGTGAAGCCGATGCATGTGGAAGGCCTTGAAAACTGCGAATGGATCTTGCTGGATTATTTCAATGTGCTGGTGCATATTTTCCAGCCTGAGGCCCGTGCTTATTACAATATCGAAGCCTTGTGGAGCGACGCTGATATCCAGAAATTCTAAGAAGTCGTTTTTCATTTCTAACCCTATGGCAAAAAAATCAAATAATAAAGATAATTTCCAAAATAACCCTTTTAAATTCAGATCCAATGATCCGAAGAAAAAGCGTTTTTCCTTAACATACGTCTATGTCTTGATAGGCATTATGCTGATTGCGTATTATTTGTTTACGCTCGGCGGCAATAATGCCGTGGAAGTCACTGATATGGAGTTTAATACGATGGTTAAGAATAAAGAGATTGACCACATAGAATATGTTCGTAAGGATGACCGTGTCAATGTCTTCTTGAAGGAGGATGCCATAAAGAGCAATTCCGCGCACGAGAAGGTGAAAAACAATACGCAAGGTCCACAGTATTTCATGACGGTGACCGATCTGCAAGTGTTCAACGATAACTTGAAGACTGAGAAAGAAAAAGCCATCCAGAATCGTTTGGCTCAAGATAGTACCTTGAAAGCCAATGATATATCTGCCGAATACGATTTCCCGACCAAGCAAGACAACACACAACGATGGGGTTGGGAGCTGCTTATCTGGGTTTTGCCTACCATCCTGATCTTTGTCATGTTGCTCATGTCAATGCGCACGATTCGTGGTGGCGGACCTGGAGGCGGTAACATCTTCAGCATAGGCAAGTCCAAGGCCCAGGAGTTCGACGAGAAGTCTGGACAGTTGGTGACCTTCAAGGATGTAGCCGGTCTGGAAGGCGCCAAGTTCGAGATTGAGGAGGTGGTCGACTTCCTGAAAAACCCCAAGAAATATACTGTCCTGGGGGGTAAGATTCCCAAAGGTGTGTTGCTCGTAGGCCCTCCGGGTACGGGCAAGACGCTGCTGGCCAAGGCCGTGGCCGGCGAGGCCAAGGTCCCCTTCTTCTCCCTGTCGGGTTCCGATTTCGTGGAGATGTTCGTGGGTGTCGGTGCCTCTCGTGTGCGTGACCTCTTCAAGACGGCCAAAGAGAAAGCCCCGTGCATCATCTTCATCGATGAGATTGATGCCATCGGTCGCGCTCGTGGAAAGAATGCCCTATCCAATGCTAACGATGAAAGAGAGAGCACCTTGAATCAGCTGCTTACCGAGATGGATGGCTTCTCCACCAATGCCGGTGTCATCATCATGGCAGCCACCAACCGTGCCGACATTCTCGACCGTGCCCTTTTGCGTGCGGGCCGTTTCGACCGTCAAATACAAGTCGAGTTGCCTAACCTTAACGAACGCCGCGGCATTTTCGGTGTACATGTCCGCAACCTCAAGCTCGGTCCTGATGTGGATCTGGACTTCTTTGCCAAGCAGACCCCTGGCTTCTCTGGCGCCGACATCGCCAATGTGTGTAATGAGGCCGCACTTATTGCCGCCCGTAACAATAAGAAACAGATAGAGAAGGAGGACTTCCTCTCCGCCGTGGATCGCATCATTGGTGGCTTGGAGCGTAGAGGTAGCGTGATCTCCTCTGAAGAGAAAAAGTCCATTGCCTATCATGAGTCCGGACACGCCTGCGTGAGTTGGATGTTGCGCTATGCTTCTCCCTTGGTCAAGGTGACCATCGTGCCCCGTGGCAAGGCCCTTGGCGCGGCTTGGTACTTGCCCGAGGAACGTCAGCTGACCACCCGCGAACAAATGATTGATGAAATGACCGCTACCCTTGGTGGCCGTGCCGCCGAAGAGATAACTTTCGGCCAAGTGTCTACCGGTGCACTGAATGACTTGGAAAGAGTGACCAAACAGGCATACGCCATGGTCGTGTACTATGGTTTGGATCAGAAAATAGGCAATGTGAGCTATTACGACTCCTCCGGACAGCAGGAATATTCTTTCACTAAACCCTATAGCGAGAAGACCGCCCAAGATATTGATGGACAGATTCACGAGCTTGTCGAATCCTGCTACCAGAAAGCCAAGGATATACTTAATGCCCATAAAGAACAACTCGGGCAACTCGCCCAACTTCTTCTTGAACGCGAGGTGATCTTCACGGAAGACGTAGAGAGAATCCTCGGGAAACGACCTTTTAAAACCAATTCATCTGAAGAATCCTCTGATTCAGATCAAAAAGAATAACTATGGCAGACAACAGTCAATTTGACTCCAGTATATTGGCCGACAAAGAGGCCATAAGGAAAAACATCCGTAATGCCTTGTCCAGTAAGATGGAAGTGCGGAATACGGAAATAGACATGAATATGAACGCTGATGTGTATGAAGATATCGCCAATCCGGTAGCTGCATTTTTGCAGGAGTTCCGGGGCAACGGCGGTCTTTTTGTCCCTTGCACAAATCAAGACCTGATATCCATTTTGGTAAAGCTTTGCCAAAGCCAGAAGTATAGTACCATCCTGAACACCAGCCCGTTCTTTTCCCAATATTTGGACAAGTATGGAGTGCAATATGTGACGGCGATCAATCCCGGCGAACCGGCCGATGCGGCGTTGGTCGTCTCTGATGTGCTCATCGCTCGTCTGGGTAGCGTGGGCTTCTCACAAGCCCTCAATGTCTATCCTTCCGTCAAAGGTCTAGCCCGCGATTTAGTGGTGATCTCACGTGAACGCTGTGTTTTCCAAGATATTGAAGATGCTTTGGAATACCAAAAAAGAAAAAATGGAGATAATCCATTGCCGATGACTGAGTTTATTCGTCCTCTTCCTATTGAAAAGGTGGATGGCGTGCCCCAATGTACCCCTTTGAAACCTCGTATCATCCTATTATTAGTTTCCGATCATGAACCAAAAAACCAAGAATCTGCTAGTTAGAACCATATTCGGCGCCATTTACGTCGCATTGATGATTGCGGGCGTCTATGTTTTTCCTTTGATGGCAGTGCTGATGGGCTTGGTGGCCTGTGTGAGCATTGTTGAATTTTCAAGGCTGACTTCCGGACCTGTCGACAAGGTGTCCCGGGTGGTCTTGCTGGCCGTGGCAATTGCCCAGTTTGTTGTGATTCTGTATTATGGAAGTCAGAAAAACACGTTTTTCTATAATGCTCCCATCATGACATTGAGTAGTTTTGTGATAAGTATACCGATTATGTTACTCGTGACCGGTCTGGTGCCCTCAGTGGTGGAACTCTTTCGCGGGAGACCGATCCCTGTTGAGCATCTTGGCACTTCTACCTATGCCTATTTTTGGATTGTAATGCCTCTCGCTTTCATTGCAGTGATGACTAAAGTATGTCCTGAAGTGGTATTCGCCTTCTTTTTGATAATATGGGCGTACGACACTTTTGCATACCTCGGCGGTTCTTTATATGGCCGAAACAAGATGTGTGAACGGATTTCGCCCAAGAAAACCTGGGAAGGTACGGCTACTGGTGTGGTGATGGCAGTCGTTTTTGCTGTCGTTCTTCCTAGTATACACTACTTTGGAAAATTACACGCGCCTTTGTGGATGTGGGTGGTCTTCGCCTTCATTGCCGTTTTGTTCGGCACATTGGGTGACCTGCTCGAATCTTTGTTCAAACGTAGGGCCGATGTTAAAGATAGTGGACGTATCATGCCTGGCCACGGCGGGGCGCTAGACCGCTTCGACTCTATGCTCTTTGCTGCACTCCCCGCTCTTTTGTTTGCTCTCTTTGTAATGGTCTTGTAGATGAAAAACGATGTAATAGAGATACGAGGGGCTAAGGTTAACAACCTGAAGAATATTGATGTGGACATTCCACGCAACAAGTTGGTGGTCATCACCGGATTGTCGGGATCGGGAAAGTCTTCTCTGGCATACGATACCCTCTATGCAGAAGGTCAACGCCGTTATGTGGAAAGCCTCAGCTCATACGCCCGTCAGTTTATGGGTAAGATGCATAAGCCCGAAGTGAAATCCATAGCAGGTATTCCTCCGGCCATTGCCATCCAACAACGCTCTATGTCGCACAATCCTCGTTCCACCGTGGGTACGGTGACGGAAATCTATGAATATCTGAAGTTGTTGTTTGCCCACGTGGGACATACCTACTCCCCTGTCAGTGGCAAAGAAGTGCGTCGCGATTATGTGTCCGATATCGTCCAATATGCAGAGAAAATACCAGAGGGTAGGAGAGTGTATCTGCTTTCACCCGTGGTGGTTACGGCCGGACGAACGCTTAAAGAACAGCTGGCGATCCTCAAACAGCAGGGCTTCAGCCGCGTTGTCTACAATCGTAAGCTCACCGAGCTGGATGAGTTCCTTAACGGCAAGAAAGCCAATCGCGTTTCCGAGATGTTCGTGTTGATCGACCGTTTCAAGTCGGAGAATCTCGCCGCGAATATGTCACGGTTTACAGACTCTGTCCAGGTGGCCTTTACCGAAGGCAAAGGCGTGTGTGTGGTACATACTGAGAACGAGGGGGCTGTCACGCAAAAGACGTTCAGCAATCGTTTTGAGATGGATGGAATCTCTTTTGAAGAACCGTCTGTCAACTTGTTTAGCTTTAACAATCCCTATGGCGCCTGCAAGATGTGTTCCGGCACGGGCGTCATCGACGGTGTGGATCCAGACCTCGTGATTCCCGACAGGACATTGTCAGTGGCAGAAGATGCTGTGGCTTGCTGGCACGGCGAAGTGCTAAGCGAGTGGAAGCGCTATTTCATCAAGCAGGCCTCCAAGTTGGACTTTCCCATCCATCGGGCGATTGACGATCTGACTCCCAAAGAGTTTGATTTGCTATGGTACGGCGATGAGAAGCACAAGGTGGAAGGAATTACGCAGTTTTTCCAGTTTGTGGCTACCCGGACCTATAAGATACAGTATCGTGTGTTGCAATCGCGCTATCGTGGACGGGAGATCTGTCCCGAATGCCATGGGAGTCGGTTGCGCTCCGAAGCACAATACGTGAAAGTGCATGGTAAGACGATTGTCGATATTTTGCGCATGCCGTTGTCGGAATTGAAGACGTTCTTGGAACATTTTAAATATGTCTCGGCCAAGGAGCAAGACATAGCCCAAAAGATTGTGACGGAGCTCACCAATCGCGTGACTTTGCTCAACGATGTGGGCTTGGGCTATCTCACGTTGGATCGAACCACGGGCACGCTTTCCGGTGGTGAGACGCAGCGAATCAACCTGGCCACCTCGTTGGGTAGCAGTCTGGTAGGGTCGCTATACATTCTTGATGAACCCAGTATCGGACTCCATCCGCGCGACACCGAGAACCTTATTCGCGTGCTCCGACGCTTGCGCGACATCGGCAATACTGTGGTGGTGGTCGAGCACGACGAGTCCATCATCCGCGCCGCCGATTATATCATTGACATTGGTCCGCGCGCGGGCCAGTTTGGCGGAGAGGTAGTGTTTAGCGGGTCATTCAACCAACTACTCAAGAAAAAAGACGACCTCACGGCTGACTACATCCGCGCCATGGAGGGCGGATATCCCGAAGAACTGTGCAAGTCGATCCCTGTTCCTGCTCATAGAAGACGCTGGCGTAACTATATTGAAATCATTGGCGCCAAGGCCAACAACCTCAAAAACATCGATGTTAAGATCCCGCTTGAATGCTTTACCGTCATTACGGGCGTGAGCGGCTCGGGCAAAAGTACGCTTGTCAATAACATCCTCTATCTTGGCTTGTTACGTCAACTTGACAAGGTCGGGGATAAGCCGGGTAGCTTCTCCCGCATGGATGCCGACTTGACCAAAGTGAATGAGGTGGTGCTTGTGGACCAAGCTCCTATTGGCCGCTCCACTCGTTCCAATCCCGTCACCTACGTAAAGGCGTACGACTATATCCGTGAACTATTCGCCTCACAACCCCTTGCCAAACAACGAAACTATAAACCCAGTTTCTTCTCTTTCAATGTGGCTGGCGGCCGTTGCGAGGAGTGTGAAGGAGAAGGCATCATCCATATCAACATGCAGTTTATGGCCGATGTGGAGCTGATCTGTCCATCCTGCAACGGCTCTCGATTCCGCGAGGAAGCGCTCGATGTAAAAGTGAAAGACAAGACTATAACAGACATTTTGAGCATGACCATCGATCAGGCGATGGAGTTCTTCCGTTCGTTGCCATTGACCGATATCACCAAGAATATCTTGAAACGACTGACTCCACTGCAAGATGTGGGGCTCGGATACCTTATTATGGGCCAAAATTCGTCCACACTCTCCGGGGGCGAGGCTCAACGCGTCAAGTTGGCCTACTTCCTCTCTTTGGAAGACGACCAACAAAACAAACTGTTCCTCTTTGACGAGCCCACTACGGGTTTGCATTTCCACGATATCGGCAAACTCTACAAGGCCTTTAATCGCCTTATAGAACGTGACAATACAGTGGTGGTCATCGAACATAACATGGAACTTATCAAATGTGCCGACTGGATTATCGATATGGGTCCAGAAGGCGGCGAAAGCGGCGGCCGAATTGTCTTTGAGGGCACCCCTGAAAAACTTGTGGAACGCAAACGCTCCTATACGGCCCAGGCATTGGCCCCTGCTCTAAAGCGTAAGTAATACATTAATAGTTGTTTTTGTCAAAAAATAATGTATCTTTGCCTTCCCCCTCAATAGGGGGCGTTTTTTGTTTCTTAAATATTGATTCTTAATAACATACCGATGAAAAAGTGTGCTATCGCAATATTGTCAATGGCAGTTTTACTTGTCGTTTTTACCAGTTCTGCACCTATGGATAAGAAATCTAAACCTAAAAAGAAGACCTCTGGCATCACGTTGACCAATTTGGACAACTCTGTAAAGCCTACCGTCGATTTTTATCAGTATGCATGTGGCGGCTGGCAGAAAATGAACCCCATGGGTCCTGAATATGCCCGTTATGGTAGTTTCGATGTGCTCGGAGAGAATAACAAGCAGCAAATCAAAGACCTTGTTACAAAGCTTGCCTCCAAAAAACAATTGGGAGGTACTATCGAACAACAAGTTGGCGATCTCTATAAGATAGGTATGGACTCTGTTAAACTGCAGAATCAAGGAGCCCAGCCCATTCAGGCACAATTGCAGAAAATTGCAATCATGAAGCGTGATATGCTTCCGACCACCATCGCCCAGATGCATCTTCAAGGAATATATCCTTTCTTTGCCCTGTATGCCTCTTCCGATCCCGACAATAGTGACATGACTATCGCTCATCTTTGGCAGTCAGGTCTAGGAATAGGCGATCGTGATTATTATATTGAAGAAAACCAGCAACATATCCGCGATGAGTACATTCGCCTTATGGCAAAAATGTTCATTTACTCCGGCTATAATAAATTAGCTGGCTTTACAGGTTTTGAAACGGAAATGGCTCGTCGGGTACTCGATCTCGAGACAATGATGGCCATTGATTTTGTGGATAAGACCGTGCTTCGTGACCCGTATCAGACTATCCACAAATGCACACCTGCGGAAATCCAGAAGATGATCCCATCTATTAGTGTTTACGACTATCTCAACACCTTAGCTCTTCAGGTTGACACCATCAATGTAGGACAACCGTCTTATTTTACGGGCTTGAATCACATAGTCTCTGTCGCTGATTTGGATGTGTTACGTGCTTATCTGGCTTGGAATGTCATCAGATCCGCTGCATCCTATCTCAGCGATGATTTTGTCAATGCAAACTTTGATTTCTATGGCAAAGTTCTTTCCGGCAAGCAAGAAAACAGCCCCCGCTGGAAACGTGTGATTGGTACCGTGGAAAGCAGCCTCGGTGAAGCATTGGGTCAGATGTATGTCAAGGCCTATTTTTCTCCTGAGGCTAAGAGTCGCATGGAACAACTGGTGGCTAACTTGCAATGGGCTCTGGGCGAGCGCATCAAGAATTCTTCATGGATGACGGACGAAACCAAGAAGAATGCCCTTGGGAAGCTCTCCACGTTCCGTGTGAAGATTGGTTATCCGGACAAATGGCGCGATTATAGCTCATTGAAAATCACGGACGACAGCTACTATGCCAATGTGGTCCGCGCCCGTCGCTTTGAGACAGCCTATAGTCTTTCCAAGATTGGCAAGCCTGTGGACAAGAACGAGTGGCAGATGACGCCGCAAACCGTCAATGCCTATTACGAGCCCAACACCAACGAGATCTGCTTCCCTGCTGGTATCCTGCAACCGCCGTTCTTCGATATGAACGCGGACGATGCTGCCAACTATGGCGCCATCGGTGTGGTTATCGGCCACGAAATGACGCACGGATTCGACGACCAAGGCCGTAACTACGACCTTAACGGCAATCTTACCGATTGGTGGACCGAAGCCGACTCCAAGGCCTTCACTGACCGCGCCCAAATCATCGTCGACCATTTCAACAACATAGAAGTCGCCCCAGGCGTATATGGCAACGGTTCCTTCACCTTGGGCGAGAATATTGCCGACAACGGTGGCCTTAACGTCTCTTATGCCGCTTTCCAAAAAGCCAAACGTGAGGGCGGCATCGAAGGCGAGATGGATGGATTCACGCCGGAGCAACGTTTCTTCCTTGCCTATGCTGCCGTGTGGGCTGCCAATATTCGTCCCGAAGAAATCCTTCGTCGTACCAAAGTCGATCCGCACGCGCTCGGACGCTGGCGTGTCAATGGTACGCTTCCCCATATCAGTGCTTTTTACGACGCTTTCAACATCAAACAGGGCGACCCGATGTGGTTGGCCCCCGAGAAGAGAGCGAACATCTGGTAATTTCCGAACCTCACAGTTTCAAGTTCCTGCACGAGGAGAATTTCGATTTTGAACTTTTAGACTTAAATCATTAGATCTTTCTATGACGAACAACAAACTCGCCGTTATTGCCTTTGGCGGCAATGCTTTACTCAAAAGCCATCAAAAAGGCACTTACCAGGAACAAATAGACAACGTGACTGAAACCTGTCGCTGCCTCGTCCCTATGCTGAAGGCGGGATATCGCATTGTGGTTGGTCACGGCAACGGCCCGCAAGTGGGCAACGTGATGTTGCAACACAAGGCCGGCAAAGAGACCTTCGACGTGGAATCGATGCCCCTCAATTTCTGTGTGGCCGAGACACAGGGCTCTATCGGTGCCCTGATTGAAGAGGGCTTCCGCCGTATCTTCGCCGAAGAGGGTTGGGACCGCGACACGGTGACACTGCTCACCCACGTTGAGGTCGATGCCAACGACCCGCTTTTTGACAATCCAACCAAGCCCGTGGGCCCGTATGTGACCCGCGAGGAGGCTGACCAGTTCCACGACGAAACGGGCGACATCTATCGCGAAGACCCCAAAGGCAACGGTTGGCGCAAAGTGGTGGCCTCTCCGAAACCTATCCGCATCCAAAACATCAAGCTCATCCGTCAACTGGCCGACCAAGGCATTATCGTCATCACCGTTGGCGGTGGCGGTATCCCCGTGGCCCAGAAGGATGGCTATCTCAAGGGCGTGCAAGCCGTCATCGACAAGGACCTCGCCTCTGCCATCACCGCGGTCGAAATTAACGCCGACGAGTTCTACATCCTTACCGATGTGCCTAAAGTCTACATCAACTTCCGCAAGCCTGACGAGAAAGCCCTCGACACCATCACCGTTTCCGAAGCGAAAAAGTATTTGGCCGAAGGTCAGTTTACCGAAGGCTCTATGGCTCCCAAGATGCGCGCCGCCATTATGTTTGTGGAGAAGACCGGACATACCTGCATCATCACGGAAGCCGGCCGCCTGGGCGACGACTCCTGCGGCACGCGTATTGTAGCTGATGAAAGATAGATGAACGATAATTGATTATCGAAAATCGAAAATATAGAAACGAAGTAATAACTCAATAAATTAACAATTTAATAACCAATTAATTATGGCATTCAATTTAAGAAACAGAAACTTTTTGAAGCTGTTGGATTTCACTCCGAAGGAAATCCAATATATGTTGGACCTCGCTCGCGATCTCAAGCGTGCCAAATATGCCGGCACCGAGCAACCGCGTTTGAAAGGCAAGAACATCGCCCTCATTTTCGAAAAGACCTCTACGCGTACTCGTTGCGCTTTCGAAGTGGCCGCTTATGACCAAGGCGCACATGTAACGTATTTGGGCCCCAGCGGTTCTCAAATCGGTATTAAGGAATCTATGGCTGACACCGCCCGCGTGCTCGGTCGTATGTTCGACGGCATTGAATACCGTGGTTTCAAGCAGACCACCGTGGAAGATCTCGCCAAGTTCGCCGGTGTCCCCGTATGGAACGGCCTTACCAACGAGTTCCATCCCACTCAGGTGTTGGCCGATTTCCTCACGATGAGTGAGCACGTCGACAAGCCCCTCAATCAAGTGTCCTATGCTTACCTCGGAGATGCCCGCTACAATATGGGTAACTCTTTGATGGTGGGTGGTGCCAAGATGGGTATGGATGTCCGCATCGTGGCCCCCAAGAGCTTGCAACCCAGCAAGGAACTCATCGCCGAATGCAAGAAGATCGCCAAGGAAACCGGCGCCACCGTCACCGTTACCGACGACGTGAAGAAGGGCGTTAAGGGCTGCGACTTCCTCTATACCGACGTGTGGGTCTCTATGGGCGAACCCGTGGAAGTTTGGAAAGAGCGTATCAAGCTGCTCAAACCCTACCAGGTGAACAAGGAAACGATGAAGCTGACGGGTAATCCCAAGTGCAAGTTTATGCACTGTCTGCCCGCTTACCATAACCTCGAGACTCAAGTTGGTCGCGATGTCAACAAACAATTCGGTTTGGACGGCATTGAAGTCACCGAAGAGGTCTTCGAGTCCGAGAACTCCATCGTGTTCGACGAAGCCGAAAACCGTATGCACACCATCAAGGCCGTTATGGTGGCCACGTTGGGTGACTAATCCTAAAAACGAAAGTGTTGGATGATGATGTAGGGGCGCAAGATTTTGCACCCCTACATTTTTTTATTTCCGTAATTCAAAATTCGATCCTAGATATACCTTTTTGACCATCGGGTCGGCGGCCAGCTCATCGGCGGTGCCGGATTTGAGTACTTTGCCCTCGTAGAGCAGGTAGGCGCGGTCGGTGATGGAAAGCGTCTCGTGAACGTTGTGGTCGGTGATGACGATGCCTATGTCCTTCTCCTTGAGCTTGGCCACGATGCCTTGGATGTCCTCCACAGCGATAGGGTCGACACCAGCGAAGGGCTCGTCGAGCAGGATGAACTTCGGGTCGGAGGCCAGACAGCGAGCAATCTCGGTGCGTCGGCGTTCGCCACCCGAGAGGTTGTTGCCTTTGTTATGACGTACCTTCTGGATGTTGAACTCCGAGATGAGACTCTCTAGTTTGTCCCGTTGCTCCTCTTTACTCTTGCCACTAAACTGCAGGATGGCCCTGATGTTGTCTTCCACTGTGAGATGACGAAACACCGATGCCTCCTGTGGCAAGTATGCTATACCGAGTTGGGCTCGCTTGTACATGGGTAACTCGGTGATGTCTTGGTCGTTGAGAAATATCCTGCCCGAAAAAGGCTTGATCAGTCCCACGATCATATAGAATGAGGTGGTCTTGCCCGCTCCGTTGGGTCCCAACAAGCCCACAATCTCGCCTTGCACGAAATTGATGGACACGTCATTGACAACGGTCCGGTTCTTGTACTTCTTCGTTAACCCTTCTGTTCGTATCTTGAATGTCTCCATCTTAATAATTTTCTGCCATTTCCTTGAGTTTTGACGTCCCTTTGTTCAAGGCTTGCTGCAATGGGGTCTTGATCATGGCTTGCATGAAAATAGGGGCGTTGACATCTGCTTCGATCTGCAGTTCGCAGCCCGTGGGCGTGCTTTCAATATGGAAAAAAGCCTTGGCTCCAATGTTTTTGTCGGTGTCGATTTGATAGACGACACAGCGGAAAGGATCCTGCTCTGTCAAAAACATACTGCAGGTAAGCATTCCGGCCAACGAGAATCTGCACCCATTATCTAAAACCTCCCAATCGCTGATTTGTGGAATGTTTGGTGCAATGGTCGCTTTGCTCAAACTTACCAGCATGTTGTACAACTTTTCAGGTGCAACGGCAATGATTTCCTTGTTGCTGTTGATTGTCATAGATTTTTTTTATTGCGTGCAAAGATAACTCTTTTTTTGTACTTTTGCGTTTTCAATATTCACTAACCAAAATTGTTGCATTATGAAAAAGTTTTTACAAGAGTTCAAAGATTTCGCCATGAGAGGCAACGTGGTTGACATGGCTGTCGGTGTGATCATCGGTGGCGCCTTCGGAAAAATCATCTCCTCATTGGTTAATGACATCCTGATGCCGCCTCTTGGCTGGCTTCTCGGTGGCACGGACTTTACGAAACTGAGCCTTAAGTTCCCGGCCAGAGAAGGCGTAGATCCTGTGACTTGGAACTATGGTAACTTTATCCAAGTTACGATCGACTTCCTTATCGTGGCTCTCTGTATTTTCTTGCTAATCAAGGGTATCAATAAATTGTCCAATCTCCGTAAGAAAGAAGAAGAGGCTCCCGCAGCTCCGGAGCCCACTAAGGAAGAAAAACTCCTCACTGAGATTCGTGACCTGTTGAAAGAAAAATAACAGATAACTAATTGCAGATAGGAGAGGGCCTTCAGAAACCTCTCCTATTTTTTTGTCATATTCTATAATCTAACCAGACATGAATAACGTACACATCATTGACGACACGCTGGATGTAATGGCCAACGTGATTGTGGAAAACGGACTGATTCAGGAAGTGCAGATCTTGGATGAAAAGCCTAACCCTTCCGATCCTGTATGGCTGCCGGCCTTTACAGATTTGCATGCCCATTTCAGAGATCCTGGATTTACCTACAAGGAAGATATAGAATCAGGTAGCCGTGCGGCTGTCCGGGGAGGCTATACGGCCGTCAATCTGATGCCTAATACGAAGCCGGTGGTCAGCTCCATGCAACAAGCTCGTGATGTGGAAACACGCATTCATGCTTTGGGTCTTGTTTATGCCAACCAAGTGGTCAGCATGACCTTGGAGGAAAAAGGTCAGGACTGTTCTCATCTGCTGAATATTCCAGCCGGCACAATCCCCTTTGTGTCCGATGATGGCAAGGGGGTGAACCGCGATGACGTGATGGAGGAAATCTTCAACATCTGTAAAAAGAAAGACTTCCTCATCATGGCGCACGAAGAGGATGCCCGCTACAGCCCGGCCGACCTCCGAATGGCCGAAAACGCCATGACTTTCAGGGATTTGGCGCTATGCGAAAAGACGGGCGGCAGCATCCATTTCTGCCACGTCAGCACCATAGAGTCCATACAGGCCATCGCCGCAGCCAAGGCCAAGGGCCTGCACGTCTCGTGCGAGGTTTGCCCGCATCATATCTATTTCAACGCGGAGCAGGCCAACCACTATCGCGTGGCGCCACCTTTCCGCGACGATGCCGACATAGAAGCCCTCATCAAAGCCCTGCAGGATGGTACGGCCGATACGATTAGCACCGACCATGCCCCGCACACGCCAGAGGATAAGACGCATGGCGCCAATGGTATATCCGGAATCGAAACGGCTTTCGCCCTATGCTATACTAAGTTGGTGAAAGGAGGCTTCCTTACCCTTAACCATTTGGTAAAACTGATGTCCACCACACCTTCCGCTATGATGAGACTTCCTAAAGGTAGTTTCAAAGAGGGAATGATGGCTGACTTCGTGAAAGTCGACCTTGACAATCCTTATACTATTCATGCCGAAGAATTTGCCTCCAGGGGCAAAAACACTCCTTTTGAAGGACAGGTGGTCTATGGTAAGGTGCTTGAAACGGTCAGGGAAAGCAAAACTGTGTATAAAGCATAATGATGGATTCACAAAGGGAAACATTTCAGGGAAAACCGGTCTTTACACTGTCCGAGATTGCCATGAGCTTGCATCGGGTGGTGGAACGTACCTATCCCCAGCCCTATTTCATCAAGGCCGAGATTCTTAAACTGAACTATTATCCCCATAGCGGTCACTGCTATCCCGAATTGGTTGAGAAGGAAGGTAACGGCATCAAGGCCGAAATGCGGGCCATTATTTGGTCTGATTCGTATAAGAGAATCAATGAACGCTTTGTGCAGATAACGGGTTCTCCCCTCAAAGAGAACATCGGCATTCTGTGCCTGGCCACCATCGAGTTCAGTCCGAAGCACGGCTTGGCCCTGCACATCCAAGACATCGAGCCTACCTATACGTTGGGCGAGATGGTGAAAAACCGCAATGCAGTCATCGCCCGTCTTAAGAAAGAGGGTGTGTTTACGAAGAATAAGAACCTGCCGATGCCGACGTTGCCCAAGCGCATTGCCGTGATTTCGGTGGAGACCAGCAAGGGCTTCAGCGATTTCATTACAACGCTCAATGGCAACAAGAGCGAGTATCGCTTCGAAACGGAGTTGTTTCCGTCAATTCTGCAAGGAGACAAAGCCGTCGTTGGCATTACTGGACGCTTGTCGGAAATCGAGATGCGGCAGAATGAGTTCGACGTTGTGGTCATCGTGCGAGGCGGTGGCGGCGATGTGGGACTGAGTTGTTACGATGAATATGAGATGGCCTACAAAGTGGCGACGTTCCCATTGCCCGTGTTTACGGGAATCGGCCACTCCACTAATCTGAGTATCACCGATATGGTGGCGCACACGTACAACATCACCCCAACGGATGTGGCTTTTGCCCTCATTGGCTATTTTACGGCTTTCGACGAGAAGGTTCAGGAGGCCTTCAATGCGATTGCCAAGCGTGCACAGGAGATTTTTGCTGATCAGAAGCAGCAATTGCTGGAGTTTGATGCATCCTGCCGGATTGCCGCTCCCAAAATCTTGTCTGGCCATCGGCAGCAGTTGGGGCAGTTTGCCCAACTGGTTGCCCTGAAGTCAAAAGAGTTGTTGCTCATCCAAGGTAATGCCCTTGACCAAAGTTGGGCCGATGTGATGAGACTCTATGCCGAGCGAGTCTCCTTTGAGCGTGGGCAGGTGCAGGAAGTGGCCCGTCAATTGGAGGCCGAGGCATCCCGAATGTTGGTGCGTCAGCAAGAATTAGTGACCACCATGGAAGACAAGGTACGGATCCTGCACCCCGACAACATCCTGAAACGCGGATTTAGCATTACGCGTCACAACGGCAAAGCCGTGACGAACACAAAGGGCTTGAAAAAAGGCGATGAACTTGTGACCCAACTCTACAAGGGCGAGGTGACGAGTGTCGTGTCAGACGCAAAGCAATAAAATCTGCGTCCGTCAGCGATATCTGCAGGCAGTTATTTTTTCCAGAACCTATCGGTTATATCCACCCATTCTTCGTCATCCCGACGATAGAGTCGTTGGTTTGTGTTGGGTGATTTGAGACTGCCGCGCTCGGGCAGGTAGGGGCCGAGTTTGACATAGTCGAAGAGTTCTGGATGAGGTGGCATAAAGGTGCGGCCGGAATACCACCCGATCTTCAACTCGTAATGGTCGCAGATATGTTGTGCCAACCGCTCCAACTCGGGTATGTCGGCATCGCCGCCCATAAAACAGAAACAAGTGATGAGCTCGCCGTATCGGTCCAATAGACAGTCGATGGCATCGGTGGACAACAATTCACCCGTGTCCGTCTGTAGGTGCGGACTATGGCACTGTTCGCAGTGGTTCGGACAATTGGTGATGTTGACGGCGAGAGTCACCTCGTCGGGAATCTCCTGGAAGACGATGTCGAAATTATGAAATTTCATTCTTGCCTACCTTGGTATAGTAGCGTCTGGCTGCCTCTTTCTGGCGAGCGTGCGAGAAGTTGCTGACACGCTTCATATAACCGATGATACGGGTGAGGTAATCCAAGTTTTTGCTGTGGCAGTGAGGGCATTCGTGCAGATAGCGTTTGTCGATGTGTCCGCAGTCGTTGCACACCGTGTTGGGGATGTTGAACGTGAAGTAGTTGCAACCTTCTTGTGCAGCTACGCGTAACAGTTGGCGATACTGTTTCTGGGAGAGATGCTCTTCCAGGTTCATGTGCAAGGCCGATCCGCCGGTAAGGTGGGTAATGTAGTTGCGGCCATGTAATTTGAACTTGTCGATGACGTTGAGAGAATCGTCTTCCACAATGTAGAAATAGCTGTTGTAGCACTCGCGAGGCACTTGGTAGCCGTCTTCGCTGTCCCATTTTGCGTGTTTTACACCCACATTTTCCGCAGGGATCATTTCGCAGTTGAAGAGCAGGTCTTTACGACGGTATTTTTTGTTGTACTTCTCGATAAGTCCCAAGATGTCTTCTATGAATTTCTGATACTCAGGGTTGTCGTTGATGGGGATGCCTTCGAATTCAGCTGCCTCCACCAATCCGTTGATGCCGATGGTGAGATACTGGCGTTGGATGGCGATGAAACCAGCGTCGAAAAGTGGCAACATGCCTTTTGATAACAAGTATTTGAGGTTCTCGTTGTAGGCAACTTGCACTTTATGAGTCAGATCGACGATCTCTTCCAAATATTTGAGGAAAGGTACATCTTCGCGGTGGGCCTGTTGGATGCAACGGTTGAGATTGATGGTAAGCACACTCTTGGATCCGGTGGAGACACCGCCGGCGCCCAGGGTGTAGCTGAAACCGTTGTCCTGGATCTCGTTGCGCAAACGGCAGCAGCTACTTAACGAGTCGGCATTGTCGCTGACGTAGGTGAAGAAAGAATGCCCCTCGGAATACATCTTCGCGGTGAAATCGGCGTACTCTTTGTCTTTGATGTCTCCATTCTCGGACAGCAGGGCCATCGTCTCTACGGGGAAGGTCAGCACGGCACGGGTACGTTCTTCGTTGAACCAACGCATGAAACGTTTCTGCAGCCAACTGACGGACTCCCATTCCGGCTGGCTTCCATCAGGGAAACGGAACTCGCCAAACAGGCTCTTGAAGTAGTACTTGTCGTAGTAAGAGATGTTCCAGAACACGGATTGGAAGTTACGTGCGCCCGTAGGCTGGTTGATGGAATAGACCACCTGCTCGAAACAGTCGGTGATGATTTTGTCGATGGAGCGTTGCTTCACTGACAAGTCGACCACTTTGTCGGGGTTCTTGTAATAATCCTTACCATACTCTAACCCAACGAAATAGTTGAGGTACATCAGGAACTCGGGCGTGGCGCAGGCACCGCTCAACATGCTGGACACCATGAACACCATGTTGATGAAACCGCCACAGAATGACTTGAGGTTGGTAGGCCGCGTGGCGTTGCCGCCAATGCTTTGAGTGCCGTTCAGCAACCATGGATACATGGTGATACTCGCACAATAGTTGGCAATGCTAGTCTCGTCATTCTTATAGATGAAGTGATGGTTGAGAAGATACAAGTATTTGTCGGACACCTCTTTGCCATATAACTCTTTGATTTTGTCGCACAGCATACGGCGGTTAAGACGAATGAAGCTTGACTTCGGCAGCTCTCCGATCAATGTGGCGATGTTCTTCTTCTCCACATTGGCGTTTGCGTCGTACTTGCTGCCCGTGGCTGCGTTCTTGGCATTGCAATAGTTGATCAGGAAATCCAACTTGTCCTTGACCTCACGGTCTTCATAATGCTTTTGGCGATAAAGAATATACGCCTTGGCAACCTCATAGTAGCGCTCGGCCATCAGAGATTTTTCCACTTGGTTTTGGACTTCTTCCACGGCAATGCCATCGAAAATGGAGAGACGGCCCAAAATGTTGATCATGTCCTCCTGGGAAGGAAAGGAACCCACGGAGACGAAAGCCTTGGTTACAGCATTCCGGATTTTCTCCATGGAAAAAGGCTCTCTTTTGCCGTTTCTCTTAATTATATAGGTGTCTTCGATCATAGGTATAGGTATGGTTTGTTAAGTTGTTCATATAAACAGCTTACAGGAATAAAAATATCCTAATGGACAAGCATGCTTTTATCCCGAAAGCTACTATGCAGATGCAGGCAGGTCTTCTGGCTTGTTCCGCTTTCCAACACCTTCCCAACAGTTTCTTGTCAGTGGCATTATGTCAGAAAGACTAAAAAGAACTTACAGCTACGGGAATAGCTCCTGATTTGCACAGGATTCCCTATTAATCTTTTGGAACCTGAATCCGGCTACAAAAATAGGATTTTTAACGGTGTTGGACCAGCTCCAAGGACTTGGATTTATCCACATCTAAGAGCCGCTTCTATAGACGAGTTGAGACGTTTTACAAAAAAATGTTAATAACTATTTTTAGCATGAAATATAGTCTCCAATCCTAATATAATCGTTGCAAAATATTGATTATTAGTGTTTTAAAAATATTTCTTAATATAGGAAATTATTGTAAGGATATATCTGAATATGTAATTTTTTGATTTCTTCGTATAGCATTTCTTTCATCTCGTTTACGTTTTCTTTTGTCTTGGCAGAGATGAAAAAAGTCTTATGTCCGCCTTTGGCCATCCAGGTGGCTTTGAGCTCTTCAAGGGTGGTGTTCTCCTTGGTCTTGGGCGTGAGGTCGTCAGGATCTTTTTCTACCCAATGGTATTGGTCTATCTTATTGAATATAGTAATCATAGGTTTGTCTCCAGCATGAATCTCATCCAAAGTCTGGTTAACCACGGCAATTTGTTCTTCAAAGTCGGGATGACTGATGTCAACGACATGGAGAAGGAGGTCGGTCTCACGAATCTCATCGAGGGTGGATTTGAACGATTCTACCAGGCTATGAGGCAGTTTGCGGATAAAACCGACGGTGTCGGAGAGGAGGAAGGGCAGGTTGCCGAACACAACTTTGCGGACGGTTGTGTCCAGTGTGGCGAACAATTTGTTCTCGGCAAAGACTTCGGCGTTGCTAAGGACGTTCATCAGGGTCGATTTGCCCACGTTGGTGTAGCCCACAAGCGCCACGCGAACGAACTTGTCGCGATGCCCGCGTTGGGTGGCCTTCTGCCGATCTATGTCTTTGAGCTTGCCTTCCAGCAAGGATATGCGATTGCGTATAATACGACGGTCGGTCTCAATCTCCTTTTCACCTGGTCCGCGCATACCAATACCGCCACGTTGTTTTTCCAAGTGCGTCCACATGCCCGTCAGTCGCGGGAGCAGGTACTTGTATTGGGCGAGCTCCACCTGCACTTTGGCGTGGGCCGTTTGTGCGCGCTTGGCGAAGATGTCGAGGATGAGGTGGGTGCGGTCCATCACTCGACAGCCCAGAATGCTCTCCATGTTACGTTGTTGGGATGGCGAAAGCTCGTCATCGACCACCACAAAGTCGATGTTGTGCTCGTGGATGTACTCGGCCACATCGCGGATCTTGCCCGACCCGAAGTAGGTGCGCGTGTCAGGATGTTGCAAGTTTTGAGTGAACTGCGCTACGGCTTCGCCACCCGCAGTGTCTACCAGAAAAGATAATTCGTCCAAGTATTCCTTGGTTTTTTCTTCTGTGACGGATGGAGTGGAAACGGCCAGCAGGACGGCGTGTTCTTGTGGTGTGGGGATTAGGGCTTTCGGCATCTTTTATGCTAGAATTGTATAGGTCGCAAAAATAAAAAAAATCCCCGTATCTCATATTTTGTTTATCTTTGCACCCGCTGACGGCCGTATAGTCGCCAGTGACATATTGTTATAGCGCTTTTTCGCTTGTTCCGATAGTGTGAAATTCGACAAATTCATCTTTAAGACCGGAATACGAGAAGAACGCTCATCTGTATGTATGCTTAATTGCCAATACATAAGGTGGGGCTCGTTCTTCCTTGTTCGTCTTAAGAGGGAAGTCGAATCCCTACACTATGGATAAGGAATGGAATTCGGTCCCACTTTCTTTCTGCCCGATCCCGAATAGTTGCTTGTTAATGATATAGTCTTTACTTCATGTTCATGAAAAAAGACCATGTAAAAAAATAATAAGAGGGTAGGGAGGCGTGCTTGTCGCGTCTCCCTTTTTTATGCCAATGACGATTTTTTACGCCATGGATACCACTTGAGGAAAGCCAACGAGAAGAGCAGAATCAATGAGCTATACACCCATTCTGTACACCAGACCCATTGAATGGCAAACTGGTACTTGTGGGTGGAAAGAAGCAAGTATATGATGTATACGATTATGACTCCCGTCTCCAGGAACAAAGCTATGAGTGTCTTTCCCGTGCCCGAGACAAACTCGAAGTAGACCATTGCAGCTGTCATAATGATGGCGCCAATGTAAATGGTGTACAATGCCGGAACGGATTGCGCAGCCAGCATCTTGTCGTCTGTGTAGATGGCGGCAACTTGTTCGGGGAAAATGGCACAAAAGGCCAAGATGGGAAGCACTGTGAGTGTGGACATCATTACTATTTGCAACAATGTACGCGGTATCTCGTCTTGCTTGCCGGCACCGATCAAACGACTGGTGATGGTGTTGGCGGTGGCACTGTATGCGAACACCGGAATGGTGCAAAGCATGTACACACTTCGCACGATACCTGAGATGGCCATCGACCGCTCGCCCAAATGCTCAATCATGGCGAAGAACAAGAACCATGATCCGAAGGAGATCAAACGCTGGAACATTGTCGGCAAGGAGATACGGAGCACGGAACCAAGCAGTCTCCCTTCAAAACGTTGGAAGGAAAAAAGCTGGTATCGTTTGTATGGAAGCTTAATGAAGGTGTATACAATGAACGTGATGAATGCGGTCATTTCGGCCAATACAGAGGAGAGACCGGCACCAGCTACTCCCATCTCGGGCAACCCAAAATGGCCGAATATCAAGGTGTAATCGAAAAAGATGTTGACCGCAGCCATCATTAGTGTGGTGATGGTGATTATCTTGGTGTTGGAGAGACCAATGTAAAGGGCGCGAAACAGAAAATTGATGCTGACAAAGAGGATGCCCCACTGCCTGAAGTCCATGAACTTGATGGCAGATGCGTATATGTTAGGCGATTCTATGATGTGCGAGAAAAAACTGCGGGTGAAGAAACCCATTATTCCTAGCAAGGTGAGACCCAGCAGGATGGTAAAGTACAGTCCGTGTTCGAAGATCTTGCCGATTCGGGTGATGTTTCCTTCGCCGAGACGCCGCGCAACAAGGATTTGTACACCAACGGAAAAACCCTGGGTGATGGTGGTGAACACCAGATAGTACATGCCGGCCATCATGGCTGCCCCTAATTCGGCATTGCCCACGTGTCCCAAAAAGATGGTGTTGACCAATACAATGATGGTCTGCGCCAAATTGCCGAAAATGATAGGGTAGGTGATTTGCCAGATCTCCCGATTGCTAACGGATAAAGTCGTTTTGTTCATTGTTTATTGAAAAAGGCGGCAAAAATAAAAAAAAGGCGCCAATTTTTGGCGCCTTTTGGGGAAATCATATATCGACACGAATTATCTCGTGGCGTCAATGGCTTGCTTGATGAGTTGGAAGGTGGCTTCCGGATCGTTGTCCAAGCCGACGGAGAAGCGGATAAGGCCTTCGCTCATACCCATCTCCTTCTGGATGTTATCGGGCACCTCGGAGGAGGTGGACTTGCCGGAGTTGCTGAACAGGGTCTTGAAGTAGCCCAAGCTGACGGCCAGGTAGCCGACGCCAAGTTCCTGCATCTTCTCCATAATGGCGGAAGCGCGCTCGGCCGTACCCATATCAATGGAGATCATACCGCCGAAGCCGTAGCCTTCGTTCATCATTGACTTGAAAAGTTCGTGATCCACGTGCTCGGGAAGGCCGGGATAGTTGTATTTGATGCCGGTCTCTTTGAAGCGCTTGGCCAGATACATAGCGTTCTCACCGTGCTTCTTCATACGGATGTGCAAGGTGTGTAGGTTCTTCTGGATGCTGGTGGAACGGAAGGTGTCCAACACAGGACCGAGCAACATAGCCGTGCCGTTGTTCACGTCGATGAGGGAGTTGATGTATTCGGCCGTACCGCAGATGGCACCGGCCACACAGTCGTTCATGCCGTTGACGTATTTGGTCATACTGTAGATGACCACGTCGGCGCCGAGACGGTAGGGCGAGAAAATCATCGGGGTGAAGGTGTTGTCAACCAACAACTTTGCACCGGCAGCGTGCGCGATCTTGCTCAGCTCGGGGATGTTGGCGATGCGGAGCAACGGGTTGTTCATCGTCTCCGTGTAGAGAACCTTGGTGTTGGGACGGATGGCCTTTTTCACGGCATCGAGGTCCTGCATATTCACGAACGTGACGTCTACGTTGAACTTCTTGAGGTAGTTGTTCAAGAAGGCGAATGTGCCGCCGTAGGTGGTCATACTGGACACGATGTGGTCGCCACTCTTCACTTCGTGCAACAAGGCGACGGTGATGGCGGCCATACCGGAACCGGTGGCCCAAGCCAACTCGGTGCCTTCGATGGCGGCCAATGACTGTGCCAAGGAGAGAGTGCTGGGATTCCAGTGACGAGAGTAGAGGAAATAGCCCTCGGTTTCGCCGTGAAATGTGTCGGTCATCGTCTTGGCCTGTTCAAACATAAAGGTGGCGCTATCGCAGATAGCAGGGTTTACGCCACGATAGGCGTCTTTTTTGTCCAATCTTTCAAGGTTGGTTGCGGGATCGAATTTTTCCATATTGAAATGTTTAAGATTGTTGTTAAAAGGAATGTCGCCCCAAAAGGCGGTTGCAAAGATACAAAAAAAATGTAGAGACACGGCACGCCGTGTCTCTACAATACGTCATTGTGTTATTCTCCCGTGATTATCATCCTTTTCCTGCCATTGATGTCCTTCAGCGATTCAAAACGTCTGTAACCATGTGCCTTGAACATTATCTTCAAATCGTTGTGGAAGTTCTCGAAGGTTTCGGCGATGAGAATCCCCTTCGGTGCAAGACAAGCCGTTCCGATGTTTGCCAGTGCCCTGTAGCACACAAGTGGGTCGTCGTCGGGCACGAAGAGTGCCGTAGCGGGCTCGTAGTCCGCCACGTTGCGATGCAGCTCCGCACGCACCGACTGCGGAATGTAGGGCGGGTTGCTGACGATGAGGTCGAACTTCCGTCCGGCGAAGGGTATGTGCTCCGTCTCCGTCATATCGTGCAGGGCGAAGGTGATGTTTACTTCGCACGTGTCGGCGTTCTCGCGTGCCACCGCGAGGGCGGCATCCGAGATGTCGGTGGCGAATACGGTGGCGTTGGGCAAGTGCTTAGCCAACGCGATGGCGATGCAGCCGCTGCCCGTGCCCACGTCCCAGATACTGGGGTTGACGAGCTCCCGGCAGCGCTCGACGGCCGTCGTGACCAGCTCCTCCGTCTCCGGACGGGGGATGAGTGTGGCGGGAGTGACCTTCAGCGTGAGGCCGTAGAATTCCGCCTCGCCCAACACGTATTGCAAGGGCGTTCCTTGCTCCAGCTTCTCCACGTCTTGGGCCAGCCGTTGCACCAAACCGGCAGCGAGGGACTCGCCTCCGCGCAAGGCCAACTCGTGCGCCGGCAGCGACAAGCGGGCTTGCAACAACGCCTTCGCAATTGCAGCCGCCTCACGATCGTCGTAAAGCGGCTGCAAAGTGTCAATGATAATATGGGTCTGTTCCCGAATGGTCATACTTAGCGTGCCGAGGTCGGGAAATCGCGCCATGCCCATTTGTCGACCACCACACCCTTGTTGAAGAGGATGATGCCCGGGTTCGAGCGCACGGCGTCACGCACCATAAACGGTCCCTTCACAGGATCGATGGGGTTATGATAGACCGGAAACTGCAAGTCGTTGTTTTTCACGAATTTGGCTATTTCTTCCTCGGAAGAGTTGGATACGGCCACGAAATCGATGCCTTTCTCCATACAGTCGGCGGCCAGCTTCTTGGCTTTCTCCAAGCCCTTGGCCTTGGTCTCGCTCAGATCGTGCATATAGAGCACGTAAAGGTCTTTGTCGTTGTCGTGGCTGATGAGTTCGTAGGCGTGGTCGGCTCCGTTCTCGTCCAGCATATTGAACCCGTCGATCTTGGCACGCACGATGTCTTTGATGACGCTGTCCTTGCGGTCCACATAGTCGTTGACTTCGTAGAACTCGTCCTCTTGTTGCATCAACTCGTCCGGCGTGAGGGTGATCTCTTGTCCGTCGGCCTTGTTGCGATAGATGAAAAGGACCTCCTTTTGGGCGGGTTGTTCTATGAAACTGGTCACATCGTTGCCTTTCTTCCAGTCGGTGAAGTCGATGGCGGGCAGATGGCGTATGCAATGTATCTGGAATATTACGGCGATGAGGGCGAACAGCAGGATGCAGAGCCATTGGAGCCAGGAACCCAGTCTGTTGGCCGGGATACGTTTGCGGAAGACGAAGACGATGATGGTTGGGATGATGAGTACCACATTCTTCAAGAAGGTTTGCAGATTGCTCATCTTGACGGCCTGTCCAAAACAGCCGCAGTCCTTGACCACACCGAAGTCGTGGATGCCTTTCACCTCAAGGTATTCGGCCACGGCAAGCCACAGGGTCAGGAAGAAGAAGAACACCATAAACAGAAGGTAGCCCCAGGCGGCAAGTCTGGGCTTGATGCGGAACAGCATCATGCAGCCGAGAATGAATTCGCAGGAGATGGCCACGATTGCGGCGAATTGTGCCAGAGGATGCAAGAATCCCATCCCGAAAGAGACGAAATAGTCGTTCATCGTGATGCCGAAGTTCACCGGGTCCACGGCCTTGGTGAAACTGGAGAACAAGAATACGCATGCCAATAAGATGCGTATGATTTTCAACCAAATGGGTTCTTTTGTAGTGTCCATAGTTATTTGTAAAAATTATTTTTCTTCCTCAAGAATAAGTCGAATGAGGGCGAATACAGAATAGTTGATGATGTCGTAGTAATTGGCGTCGAGACCTTCCGAGATGATGGTGTTGCCTTCGTGGTCTTCGATGGACTTGATGCGAAAAATCTTCATCAGGATGATGTCGTCGAGGGAACTGATGCGCATTTGGCGCCAGGCCTCGTCGTAATCGTGATTCTTGTCCATCATCAAGGCCTTGGCCTGTTGGAGTTTCTGGGTGAAAAGGTCGGTGACCTTCTCGGGGGCCATCTCCATCTGGGCGGCATCGTTGGCAACGCCGATCTCCAATTGGATGAGGGCCATAGCGGAGTAGTTGACGATGCCGATGAATTCGGGGATGATACCTTCTGCGACGCGGGCTTCGCCCTTCTCCTGAATGCTACGGATGCGGTTGGCCTTGATGTAGATCTGGTCCGTCAGGGACGGCGTGCGCAGGATGCGCCAAGCCGTACCGTAGTCAATGGCCTTCTTGGAGAAGATGTCAAGACAACGCTTGATGATCTCATCGTATTGGGCTGATGTGTTCGCCATGGATTATTGCTTGATGAGTTTGGAAGTTTTGACTTGTTGATTTTCAAGAGTGGTGCGGATGAAATAGATACCGCCTTGCAACTTGTTGACGTTGATGGTGACGGATTCATCACCATTGGCGTCCAGTATCTCCACCATACGGCCGCTGAGGTCGTAAACAGCTATTTGACGGATAGGCTCGTTGCTGTTTACAGTTACTTGGTTGGTAGCAGGGTTGGGGTACACGCGCACCATGGCGACATTTTGTCCTTCATGGTCAGCAATGCCTGTCGGATCGACAATGTCTTCGATTACACGGGTGCCTATTCCAGGCAGGATGATGTTATCAACCCAGGCACAGTCGCTACCAGCAGCGTTGCTGGCGTCTTTCTCGTAGGAGAACTTGATGGTATGGGTACCGGTGGTTACGGGGAAGGTCATCTGACCCCAGTTGACGGTACCGGAGGCTTCCTCCATTACGTTGCCGTCAATGTATAGTCTGAAGAAATCCCAGCGCTGTTCTGAGGACACTCTTCTGAAATATGAAAGATTGTCGCTCATATTAACGTTAATGGTGATTTGCATGGCTGAGACGGAATAGGTGGATGTACCAAACCAGCTGCCTGTGCCGTCACTCAAACCTTCTTTGGAGCGAGCGCAATAGTTGCCGGCGTAGGGCGCATTGGTCGTAATGACCCAAGGATTGTTGTTGTTTGTCCAATTGTATTGGGTTAGGTTTCCACTCTCAAAATCTTCCATGGCTTTACCAACGGTGAGATAAAGAGTGTCTTTTAGATGCTTGCCTTCAAAGAAAGTATGGAAGTAGAGAGGTACGATGGATACGGTTGGAATCGTGCTGGAAATATTAACGTCAAAGGTAACAGTCTGTTGATTGTCAGCTGCTATAGTAGGGATGTTTTGGATATCGGTGGCAACCGTTACGCCGGAATAATTACAGGTTAAGTCGGCACGGACGTTTTGGGCATTGGCATGTCCGATGTTTTTCAGAACGATATTGGCGGTTATTTGATCGCCCGGCTCAAATGAGTTACCCGATCCTTGGAAGGTGGAGGATTGCATTTGCACCTTCGGGGCAATTACATTTAAGGTGACATTCTTTGAGGAACTGTTGTTGCCCCAAGAAACAGTTACTTTGAAGCTGGCTTTGTCTCCATCTTCAGCGTATTGAGGGATGGATACTGTAAAAGCGTTCGTGAATGTTTGTGGGTTGCTGACGGAGAGAGAGCTGCAGTTGACCGTGTTTTGGGTCACCTCGTAGCCTGGAGTCTGTGAAGTCATTACGGCAGTGATGTTGCTGGCGTTGCTGATGCCGAGATTGGACAGTGTCAGGTTGTAGCTTACGGAAGAGCCGTTAATAGGTTGTGAGTTGGGTGTGAGCTCAATAGTGCTAGCCACTACGTATGCGCCTGTGGGCGTGAGGACGTTCACATCTTTGAAATATTGGATATAATCTTGAGCGGTGACGGCCAGCTCGTATCTGCCAGTATCCCCAAGCGCGTCGAAAGTAATGTTGGCAATGCCGTTTTCATCGGCAAATGCGGAGCCAACCAACGTGCCATTATGAGTAAGAGCACAATATGCGTAAGGGACAGCTTCCACTTGGTATTGGATAGCACCTATCATGAGCACTTCGTCTGCAATGACTGGTAATGTGGAGGGTATGCCAAGATACGGCTTGATAGATGGATCGCCAAATATGTGATATATCTCCCAATAGTATTGTTTGTTTTCGGAGGTTGATGATTCAACAGACATGTTGCCACCATGGATAATTCCACCTGCGGAGGTGACCCATTTGGAATGATCTTCACCATGAGTATGGAAGTTTCTGTCGTATGCACCCAAGTTGTTGACGCTGTATGTCGGATTGGCGTTGATGTTAGAACGTACGCCGACAGCCCAGTAAAAGTCTTCGTCCCAGAGAGAGTTTTCCGAACAACCGATGTAGAGAGCGGCTCCCTTGTTGGCAGCACGTAATAAAGTCTCACCAAAACAAGGGGATGAATAGTTGAACTTGCCGGTTACACAGCAGTTTCCGATCATAATGCCATATTTGTCAACATTGTTCATTTGAGGAACATCAGAATTGCTGAAGCTGGGATCGGCCCAGCCGGTTTCGCTGCCGTGGGCGGTATAGTTGGCCCAACCTACACCCGCACCAATCTCGCTACGGATGGTCGCGGCTTGCGAAGTACAATTGTAATTGTGCTTGTAAACAGTGGTGTAGTCATGAGTGGTCGAGTTGGGATTTATATAGTTGTTATAAATGTAGTTGACTTGTCCATCGCCATGTTTTCCTCCATAATTGGCATCCGTACCTGCAATGAGCACAGCTTTGCCAAGATAGGACGGGTCGGGCATGGTGTATTGCTCGTACATCAATGTTTTATCAAGCTGAGGAGTCAGTTGACTGACATTTTCTGCGGAGAGACGGCCATAGTAACAATCGGGAAGAACATCGCCGGAAGTCCAAGTGGCGTAATAGAGATCTGAGACATGTGCACTCAATCCGTTGCCGGCGGGACAGTTGAATGAGGGTATTTGGGCTACGTCGCCAACAAAAAGCAGGAACGTCGGTGCAGGATTCTCTGGTGTGGCGTTCGTATAGTGCGTCATGATGAAATTCTTGATGGAAGTGGTGGTCGTGCCTACATTGGCATCACTGGTATAGCCGACCTCGACAATGTAGCCCAAGCGTTTCTTCCAGGCGATTAACTGGTTGAGCTTGTCGTTGTTGGCGAACATGGAGTGAGCTATTATGAGATATTTGATAGGAGCACCATTGAACTCGTCGCGGGTCTCCATGGGGTTGATGACTGCTTCGGAAGCAACCTTGAACATAGGGCTGCCATACTTGCTCTTCATCTCGTATGTGCCAGGAATGTTGGCGTTGACATAGGTGATTGTCACCTCGAGCTTGGTGTAGATACGGACCTTTTTGGTTACCGGGTTGTATTGCATGGGTGATACATAAATGGTGGCCATGGTCATATCGCGCAACGTACCTCTCTTCTCCACGCGAACCAGCGGCTCGGCATAGAAGTCATTGGTGCTGTATACTTCAGCGTTCTTGACGAATGGTCTTTCGCCGGTATATGACTTGGCATAAGCGGGTTGTACGGGGATGATGTCATGCCCAATACCCAACTCGGCAGCCGTGAACTCTTCGTATGAGGACTCGGTGATGGTAGCAATTACTGAATCACACAACGGGATTTCAATTAACTTGGACATCATGGGAAGCTCAGGACACCCAACAGTGCGATTGGTCAAATAATCTTCCATGAATACCTTTGAGTAAGTTCCATCGGGATGTGCAACTTCCTTGACTTGAACTTCTGCAGGCTTGAAGGAAAGATTTACACGATTGTAATCGCTATGTTTAACAATATAGTGCTGGCCGAAAGAAAATAGGGTGGCAGCCAGCATTAAAACTACGATAGAAAATACTTTTTTCATATTAATGGTTAAATAGTTATTTCAATTTTTTTAGAAGAAAACCGAATTCTTTTAAAGGCGGCAAAGATATAAAAAATTTGTACTTTTGCGCTTGCTAAAAAAACTTCTTGAAAATGGAACAAGAAATTGCAAAATGTGCTGAACTATTGCGTGCTGGGAAGATATTGCTCTATCCCACTGACACGGTATGGGGGATCGGTTGTGACGCCACCAACGAAGAAGCCTTGCTGAAAATTTATCATATCAAGCGCCGTGACGAAAAAAAGAGCATGATCATCCTCCTGGATTCCGCTGAAAGACTGCCTATGTATGTTGAGCACATCCCGTTGGTGGCTTGGGATCTTATTCCACATGTTTCAAGACCTACCACCTTCATTTACCCCACGGCTCGTAACCTGCCCTCTAAGTTGGTGCATGACGATGGTACTATAGCTATCCGCATAGCACAACACGATTTCTGCAAGAAACTCATCCGTACTCTCGGCAAGCCCATCGTTTCCACTTCTGCCAATATAGCCACGAAATCCACTCCTCAGACTTTTGCTGACATCTCCCCTGAAATATTGCGCCAAATGGACTATATAGTGCCCCAACAATACGCCACCTCATACGACTATAAGCCTTCTCGGCTCATTAAGTTTCTCGATGACTATAATTTCACTGTTTTAAGAGATTAAACTATGAATGCCATTGCTGTTTTTGCCGGCTCGTTTTCTCCTTTTACCAAGGGACACGAGGATATCGTCCAGAAAACGCTGCCTCTTTTTGAGAAAATTTATATCGCCATAGGCCATAACTACAACAAAAAGGACCTTTTCTCCGTTGAACAACGTATGAATTGGATCCAGCAATTGTATGAGAACAATCCCAAGGTCGAGGTCGTAGCGTATGAAGGCCTTACGGTAGACTTGTGCCATAGGGTAGGGGCCGGCTACCTCGTGCGCGGGGTGCGCAATGTCGCTGACTATCAAGGCGAACAGGAGATGTATCAAGCCAACAAGATGCTGGCTCCGGATGTCGAGACGCTCTTCGTGCCCGCCTCCCCGCAATGGACTGCCGTCTCGTCGTCGTTGGTCCGTGAACTCTGGTCGCTCAACGCCGACTACTCCCAGTTTGTGTCTTACCCGTTGCCCAAGTTAGAACCTTAGTGCGAAATAGAATCCTTACATATTGCCTCTTGCTTGCTGCTTTGCTTTGGGTTTGCCCCAGCGCCGGAGCACAAGACCCCGTCACCATCACAGGCGACGCGCCTTTTGCCGCCGGCGAAGAGATCCGCCTGCTCGTCTTCGACGACCTGCTCAACAACATCCCTTCCATCGTGGCTACCGACAAGATCGACAAACAAGGACGCTTCAAACTGACCTACAAGACCAACAAGGTGCGCCAAGTGCAACTCGCCATCCGTACCACCAAGGCCGACTTCTTTGTCGCCCCCTACAACACCTATCATTTCCATATTGCAACGGATTCCGCCCTCTTTGGTATGGTCAATCCCGAAAAATATGGCGGATTCCTGCATATTACCACCGACAAGACCGATACCGCCGACCTCAACTACAAAATCAATAGGTTCACCCACTACTTCGACCGCGCGATGAACTATTACGGCTTCAGACTGACCTATGACCATGACAAGAACGCTTATGATACGCTTACCTATTTGATAGACAGCGTATTCCATGTTAATTACATCCCCGACAACTTCTATTCTTCGTATGTCTACTATACCTGTGGTATTCTTGATCGGCTTTATATGGTTAAGGAACAACAGCTTATATATGACAAATATTTCAATCATGACGATGTGCTGTATGACAATCCAGCCTACATGATCCTCTTTAATAGTTTCTATTCAAACTATCTATATAACTCCAGGCATATTTCCAAAGACTTGCTTACGCGCACGATCAATGAAGATCCCGACTACCTGACGCTTTTCAATGAGGCGGGTCGTGATCCGATGTTGGTGAGTGAACGGTTGCGCGAACTCGTCATTATCCGGAATCTCGTCGATTTTTATAGCAATGAAGAGTTCGACAGGGGAAATATAATCAAACTCCTGCAGTATATCTCCGTTTCATCACACTTCCCGGAGCATGTGGTCTATGCCGAAAATGCAGTTCGTCTCCTTAAACCTTCCGATACCCAAAGCCATCCATTATATTTCGTAAACGAAAAAGGGAAAAAGATGGACTTGCATCAGTTCGAAGGGAAGGAAATCTACGTTCAGGTGTTCCAGAGCGACTGTATCGACTGTATCCGCGAGATGCTGTTGCTGAAGGAATATAGTCAACAGTATGGGGACAAATTGCAGTTCGTCAGTTTGAACGTGGATATGAAGAAAGACGACTACGAGCAGTTTTGCAAAACCTATAAGGAAATGTTCGATTGGCCGATACTCTATTTCAACGGCAACTACGACTGGCTGATGGCCAATGGGATAGAGACCTTGCCTGATTATATGATCCTGAACGAAAACGCATGCGTGATTTATCGTGATGTACCTGCACCGGAGAAGGGCTTGGCCGATTATCTGCTAATCCGTTTCCCAGTTCAAGAAGAAGACAATACGAATCCATTATTTAGAAACAGACAATAAAACCTGAAATTATGAAAAAACTGATTGTTATGGCAATCGCCGTGCTGTCCTTTGCCACGTTAAGTGCCCAAGAGATCGGAAAAGACCAACATCTGGCCAAATTGCCCGCCGTAGACATCCAAACCATCGATGGCAAGATGTTCAACACCGCCGACATCCAGAACGATGGCAAGCCGGTCATCGTGAGTCTGTGGGCCACTTGGTGCAAACCTTGCATCGCAGAGCTTATGGCTATTGCCGATGAGTACGAGGACTGGGTGGAAGAGACTGGCGTAAAACTCTATGCCGTGTCTATAGATGACGCCAAGACCTCCGCTCGCGTGGCCCCGTTCGTGAATGGTAGGGGCTGGGAGTACACCGTCCTGCTCGACGTGAATTCTGACTTCAAGCGTGCGATGAATGTGAACGACGTGCCTTTTATGTGCATTCTCAACGGCAAGGGCGAGATTGTGTGGCAACACACCTCATACGCCCCCGGCAGCGAGAATGAAGTATACGAGATCATCAAGGGCTTGGTCAAGTAAACCCTGATTTGTTTTATGCCTATGAAAAAAATTCTATTCCTATCCATACTATGTCTGTTAATGGTGCCTCTCTTCGGACAGCACCAGTTTGGCAACAGCCGCATCAGCGGCGATTTTGGTTTTAATGGTATGTACTACATCCCCGACTCCTTGATAGGGGCGGAGAAAGTGGATTCCAAAGTGAGGGCCAACGCGTTCCTCAACCTGTTGTATTCCAATGGCGGCTTTAGTGCAGGCGTGCGCTATGAGTACTATCAGTTTCCGTTGCTTGACTTCGAGAAGATCGACTACAAAGGCCAAGGCATCAAGTATTTCTTTGCTGATTACAAGAACGACTTCATCCAGGTGACCGCCGGCAACTTCTACGAGCAGTTCGGCAACGGTCTTACACTGCGTGCGTATGAAGACCGTCAGCTGGGCGTGGACAACAGTCTGCTCGGCGCCCGTGTCAAGGTCACGCCGTATCGAGGCATCTACCTCAAAGGCGTCTGGGGCATGGAACGCCTCAACTTCGAGTCCTATCTCGGCCGCCGCGACTATGTGCGCGGTGTCGATGGCGAGATAATGCTCGGCGAACTCGTGCCCAAAATCCAAGATGCTGGCTTTACGGCCAATATCGGTGCTTCGTTCGTCAGCAAGTTCGAGAAATCGGAAGAATCCATCAACTACATCCTGTATGACTCACTTGAGAATGCCACGATGTTTCGCATCCCTTCCGACAAGATCCCGTCCAACGTGGCTACGTGGGCAACACGCCTCAGCTTCGGCTATAAGGGCTTCCGCCTTGACGGCGAGTTTGCCCAAAAGATGCAGGATCCGAACGTAACCAACGAATTCCTCTATCGAAAGGGAAACTCCCTTTTCCTCTCGGCTACCTACTCTATGAAGGGCTTCGGTGTCGCCGCATCGTTCATTCGCGCCGACAATATGGATTTTCGTTGCCAACGTTGGGAATCAACCAACAACTTATTGTCTATCAATAATATTCCTGCTATCAACCGTCAGTACACGTACCAAGTGCTCGCCAACTATAGCTATGCTTCCCAGCCCAATAGCCAGATAGGAGCCCAGCTGCAAGTCAACTATCAGATTCCTAAAAAGTCGAAAATCGGTGGCAAATACGGCACCGATTTGACCTTCAATTTCTCTCGTTTCCATAACATCCAACAAACGCCCGTTGCAGAAGCTGTTCGATATGGATCCATGATGGGTACCGACGGTTATACATCTGGTTTTTTCACCTTCGGCCCCGAACTTCTTTACCAAGACATCGGACTTGAAATAAGCAGGCGCTTTACTAAACAATGGAAACTCATCTTGGCTTACAACTATATCACCTATAATCTGGAGCTTCTGCAAGGTCACCCAGGCATCCTGAAAGGGCATTTCGTCGGTGCTGACCTGCAGTGGAAAATCAACAACAAGCATTCTCTCCGCTTGGAAGCCCAGCATCTGTACGCCAAAGAAGACAAGGGTAGCTGGATCTATGGAATGTTGGAGTACGCTATCAGTCCTCGTTGGTTTATCTCCGTTGGCGACCAGTACAACTATGGCAATCCCGATCCGCATAAACGGCTGCACTACTACAATGTGGCAGGGGCCTTCGTATGGAACACCACCCGCATAGCCCTCAACTTCGGCAAGACGATGGAAGGCATTCTTTGCATCGGTGGCGTGTGTCGCGCCGTGCCAGCCTCCTATGGCGCGGGACTGTCGATAACAACCTCGTTTTAGTAGGAATTAGGAATGAGGAGTTTTTTGATTTAGAATGATAAAAATATAAATATGAAAAAGATCCCATACATTTTTATAATATTGCTTTTGGCTGCGTTTGTCGGTTGTGACCGTATAGAGGGTCCTTATGCTGAAATTGTTGACCAGGAGATAGTTACAGTTGACTTCCCCGATTTGGACGTAAATAGTGTCTATCGTAAGGTCTTGATTGAAGAATATACCGGCCATCGTTGTCCGAACTGTCCGATGGGGCACCAGAAGCTGGAGGAGTTGGCTGAGCGCTTCGGCGACACGCTCGTGGCCGTGGGTATTCATGCTGGTGCCATGGCGGCTCCCACCACGGATCTTCCGTATGACTTCCGCACGTCGGTCGGTAACGAACTGGCCCAAGAATACTCCATAGATGGCATTCCAGTCGCCATCATCAACCGTTTGCCCGAGGCGGGCGGATGGTCCCCAGCCAGATGGGAAAGCAAGGTTACAGCTGCCATCCGCGACAATGAAACCTTGGCCGCCGTCCAACTCATCAATGAGTACAATCCCATATTGAACACAATCAAGGCTAATGCCAAGGTCACGCTCTTGGATGACTACCCCAATGCGCTACGACTTGCCTTCTTCATTGTGGAAGACAATATTGTGAAACCACAAATCAACGGAATAGACACTATCCCGGATTATGTACACAACCACGTACTACGTGCCAGTATGAACGGCACTTATGGTGAGTTTCTCAACCAGAGCGGCTACCTTGAGGAGAATGTGGGCTATACTTATGCCAAGACAATGAAACTCGATGGTACCGGTTGGAATCCGAACAATTGTCGCGTCATGGCCATTCTGTACGACAAGACCAATAGCCTTGTCCTGCAAGTGGAAGAAGCGCCTTTTATCAAAGTAGATTAAAAAAATAACATAAGATGAAAATAGTTTCCGTAGAACCTATCGGCATCAGCGAGGAAAAAGCGCGTGAGATTGCCGAAGGGTTTGCTCAATATGGTCACGAGTTCGTATGTTACCGTGATCGCAAAGAGGATGAACCGACCTTGATTGAGCGTATGCACGATGCTGAAATCGTCATCGTCTCCAACATTCCTGTCCGTGCTTCGGTGCTCAGCCAATGCCCCAAACTCAAGATGCTGGACGTGGCCTTCACAGGACTGGACCATATCGATTTGGCTTACTGTGCCGAGCATAGTATCAAGGTGGTGAACGCATCCGGCTATGCCACCGAAGGCGTGGCCGAACTGGCCATCGGCCTGATGATCGACGTCTATCGCCACATTACGGCGTTGGATGCGGATACCCGCAAGGGTGGCACGCGCAACAACTATCTCGGACGCGAGTTGCGTGGCAAACGCGTGGGTGTGGTTGGTACGGGCGCCATCGGTACTTGCACCGCCCTGTTGCTCCAACACTTCGGTTGTGAGATCGTGGCTTGGAGCCGGAGCCGGAAAGCTGAAATCCTGGACCACAAAATCCCCTATCTGCCCCTCGATGAGCTGATGCGCACCAGCGATATCATTACGCTGCACGTGCCGCTGATGGCAGAAACCAACCATCTGATATCCAAGGAGATGCTTGCCCTATGCAAGCCCACTGCCGTGCTTGTCAACACCGCTCGCGGCAATGTGGTCGATATGGATGCGCTGGCTCAGGCCCTCAACGAAGGCCGCCTTGCCGGCGCTGGCATCGACGTTTTTGAGAAGGAGCCGCCCTTGGCACAAGACCATCCCCTGTTGCACGCCCCCAACTGTGTGGTCGTGCCCCACGTGGGCTACGCCACCCGAGAGGCCTTCGACGACCGCATTGGCATCGTTATCCGTAACATATATAATGAATTAGGACTATAAACCTACTTCCCGCGCTCGTCAATCTGCCCTATGATCCAAATCAACAAGCTGTCTGTCAACTTCACTGGAGACTTCCTCTTCCACGATATCTCGTTCGTGGCCGGCGACCGCGACCGTATCGGCCTTGTGGGCCACAATGGTGCGGGCAAGTCCACGCTGCTCAAGATCATCCACCGAGAAATGGAACCCGCCTCTGGCACGATGGTCATCACCACCGGCTACAAGACAGGCTACCTGCCCCAGGAACTGGCCGAGACCTCCTACAAGACCGTGTGGGAAGAGACGATGTCTGCCTTTGTCGAGGTGAAACAATTGGAGGCCAAGATACAACGGCTGACAGACGAATTGTCCCGACGAACGGATTATGAGTCGGATGAGTACGCGCAACTGGCCCAGCAACTCTCCGATGCCAACGACCGCCATCAACATTTGGGCGGCAACACCATCGAGGGCGAGGCCGAGAAGGTGCTCACGGGTATGGGCTTTAAGCGTACTGACTTCCGGCGCCCGATGGCCGAGTTCAGCAACGGTTGGCAGATGCGTGTCTGCCTGACCAAGATCTTGCTCCAAAAGCCCGAAATCGTGCTCCTCGACGAGCCTACTAACCACCTTGACATCGAGTCCATACAATGGCTGGAAGACTACCTGGCCAACTATGACGGCTGCGTCATCCTCGTCTCGCACGACCGCGCTTTCCTCGATCGCGTGACCAACCGGACCGTGGAGATCACCTGCGGCACCATACAGGACTATAAGTGCAGTTATTCGCAATATGTGGAACAGCGTTTGGAACGCATTGAGCACCAACAGGCCGCATACGAAAACCAACAACAACAGATTGCCCAGATTGAACGTTTCATCGAGCGTTTCCGCTATAAGGCCACCAAGGCCCGCCAGGTGCAAAGCCGTCTTAAGATGCTGGAGAAGATGGACCGCGTCGAGATTGACGACTACGATACCTCCTCCATCTCGTTCAAGTTCCCTCCGGCTCCCCATTCCGGCCGTATGGTCGTGGATGCCAAGCAGCTCTCCTTGGGCTATGACACCCTTAATGTGCTTGACAAGGTGGACTTCCATCTGGAGCGTGGCGAACGTGTGGCATTCGTGGGTCGTAATGGCGAAGGCAAGTCCACGATGGTGAAGGCCATCGTGGGACAACTGGCCCCACAGGGTGGTAAACTGGAACTCGGCTACCAGGTGGTGATCGGCTATTACGCCCAAAACCAGGCCAAACTCCTCGATCCCGAGAAGACCGTCTTCGAGACCATCGATGATGTGGCTGTGGGCGACATCCGGCCCAAAATTCGTACGATTTTGGGCAGCTTCCTTTTCGATACCGAGGCCACCGAGAAAAAGGTGAAAGTGCTCTCCGGCGGTGAGAAAGCCCGTCTGGCCTTGGCCAAACTGTTGCTTTCGCCCTTCAACCTGCTTATCCTCGACGAGCCTACCAACCATTTGGATATGCCTTCCAAGGATGTGCTCAAGAACGCCCTGCTCCAATACGAAGGTAGTCTCATTCTCGTTTCCCACGACCGCGATTTCCTGCAAGGACTCTCTACCAAGACCTATGAGTTCAAGGACAAGCAAATGCGCGGCTATACAGGTGACGTGTACGACTTTTTGCAACAACGTAAAATTGAATCCCTCAATGAGTTGCAACGCAATACGTCCGCTGTCGCAGGCGGCCCCGACAAGCCCGTGTCCTCCAACAAGGAGAACTACGAGCGTCGTAAGGAACAGGAGGCCGCCGACCGCAAGAAGAAAAACCGTCTACGCAAGCTGGAAGACGAGATGGAAATCTTGCACCAGCAAATTGCAGAGATAGAAGACAAACTTGCGCAACCCGACAAGTTTGCCGCCGAGATCAACTCCGGCGAACTCTATGCTACATACGAAGCAGCGAAACAATCCCTTGAAGCCAAGGAGATGGAATGGCTGGAGCTGAGTTAGAAGTTAGGAATAAAGTTTTTAACTTTAATCGTGTTGGTAATGATAGCCGTTGATGAGTTGCAGGGCAACTATCATTAATCCATTCCTAGTTAGCTATGAATCCGAACAGGATGCAAGCCACTACGAAGGTGAAGATGATGTTGAAGCCTTGTGCGGACAGGAAGGCCCACAAAGACTGGCGGTTCTCTTTGGAGAAAATCTCTTTGAAGCGTGTCTCCAAGCCGATGCATACGAAGGCAATGGAGAAGAAGATGCCTTGGAAGTTCTTGGCCAGGGATTTGTATTTCACGATGTCGCCGTCAATGTCCACGCCGCCGGTGAACCAGATGCTGAACACGACAGAGGCGATAACCATACCGACCACGAATTTGGGGAAGCGTTGCCAGATGACGGATCCGGTGGTCTTCTGCACGCCTTCGGTCTTGCGCAGCGACCAGTAGAGGGAGATGAAGAAGGCGGCTACGCCTATGAGCACGTTTTGGGATGCCTTGACGATGACGGCAGTGTTGCCGGCCTCTTCGCCGAGGATGCCGCCGGAAGCGGCCACGGCAGCCGTGGTGTCAATGGTACCGCCGATCCAGGCGCCGGCCACTTGTGCGGCAGCGGTGGGATCGCTAAAAATCAAGGGCAACAACCACTTGCAGAGCAACGGCATCAAATACAACATCGGGATGGCGATGACCATCACCAAAGAGACCACGTAGCTGAGTTTCTTCTTGTCGCCGTCAATGGTGCCGCAGGTGGCAATGGCGGCCGACACGCCGCAAATACTCACGGAACTGGCCAACATCGTGGCCATCTCGTCGTCCACGTGGAACACCTTGCGGGAAATCCAGAACCCGAAATACCAAACGCACAACACCACGATTAGAGCTTGGGCCAGACCAAAGGCGCCGGACTTCATGATCTCGCCGAAGATGACGGTGGCACCCAGGCACACGATGCCGATTTTGATGTAGAACTCGCTCTGGATGGCCGGTTTCAGCCATTCGGGCACCTTGAAGCAGTTGCTGATGATCAAGCCGAAGAGCACGGCGAAGAGCACGGCCTCCAGGCCGTATTCCTTGCAGAACGGGATGCTGGCACACAACTGCGCCAGCAAGGTCAAAACGAAGATGACGATGAACGACGGCAGCAACCCTTTCAATGGCTTGCGCGAGATCAGAGCCGCCACGACGATGACCACAAACAGGAACACGAACGTCAGGGCGGTGTCGAGCCAGCCGGCACCCGTGGTCAGGGAGCTGACATTCAACATCTTGATATTATTCATAAATCGTGGGGCCAAAATAATGAGGCCCAGCACGATAAAGCCGAGAAGGACGATCAGCCACTCCTCGTTGATGAGCGGTTTTTTAACGGTTTTTTCAGTCATATTATTAAATTATTGTAATGATTAGAATTTCACGGATACCATAGCGAGGGCGGAGTGGCCGAGGTGTTTGTTGACCTGGTTTTGTTTGAGAGTGTATTGCAGACGCAGTTGCACGTGTTTTTCGGGCCACCAGTCGATGCCGGCGCTGTAGTGGGTGGAGGCGCCGTTTTCAAGGGTGAGGTCTTTCTGGTAGAAGTCGTAGCGCAGCACAGGGCGCAGTTTCTGCTGAACGGTGCTGTTGCCGCCCCATCCGAAACGGAACCAGTAGCTGGCGATGACGTAAAAGCCTTGTGTCTCGAGGTTCTGCACGTAAGGAGTGATCAGATCAACGTCCGTGCGGGCAATGTCGGTCTTGCCCCACACATACTCGCCGCGAACGGTGAGGTTCTCGTCCTTGTACTGGGCGCCGCCGGCACAGCGGAGCCGCAGACCGTCGCCAAGGTCGTCCCCCATCGCGTAGCGACCCCAATAGGCGGAACCGGAGAGCGACAGGTGCTTGAGGAACGGGTGGAATTCAATACGCCCGGCAATGTCCTTGGCCATATTGTCCTTCTTGACGTTTATGCCGTTGCCGCCGAACACGCCCACGGCATAGTCCAGCAACGGATACTTCTGGCCGTCGCGCTCGAACTGCAACAGCGTGCCGTTGATCATAAGGCCGATCTCACGGCCATTGGCGTAACTGCTGATGCCCGTCACGTCGCTGTAGCCGGACAAAGCGGAGATGACCTGTGCGTTGTCGGCCAATTCCAGGTCGAGCGGGGCGTAGGGGTTCTCCAACGTGAAGGGGATCTTGAATTGACCCACTTGCAAGTTGATGTAGCGGCAGAACTTGAACTTGACGAATGCGTCGATGAGTTTCGGGGAGTTGGCGAAGTCGCCCTGCAAGCGGAATTCGATTCTCGGGGTGATGGTGCCCTTGAGATCGAGACGGGCGCGACGGATCTGGAATACACTGCTCTGCGTCGGGTCGATATTCTCGCCGTTATCTTTGTAGGTGTATTCGTACTGGGAGTTGATGAAGCCGCCCACTTGGATGTAGTCGCTGATGTGGAACTTGCGTTCCTTGGGGGCTACCGGCTGCTCGGTGACGGCCGCTTTCTTCTCTTTTTTCTCTCTCTTTCCTTCTTTTTGGGCGGAGACGAAAGTCACACAACCCATCATCAAGACGATGAACGAAAGGCGTAAAAAATGATTCTTCATACTGAACAGGTTTGGTTTAACAATAATTAACTTTTTTTTAAAGTCACAAAGATAGCTCATTTTTTGATGCTGACAATACAGAAAATCCTCGGTTGTTGTCAAGATTTGTATAAAAATAACAAACATAGTGAATCTTTCTTTTGCTCGTTGACTTGTCGCCTTGACCGTTTCCTTACAGTCATAATTTGTAAATTGTCATTTTCTGACATTAATTAACATCAATTAACATTCGGAATAATAGTACCTTTGGGGTGTCGTTTTTTTCCGTAAATTTGCACCCAATAAGATTTTGTTTATGCGACCAATTGTATACCCCATTTTACTTGTCGTTTTCCTCGCGGCCGCCATTGTTTTCCTGGTCCTTTTCATCCAAAGCAGGTATGCCTACAAGAAGCTGTTAAAGAAGAATTTGGAGGAGCAGGAAAGTACGTTCACCTTTTCTGATAAAATAGACTATGCCGATATCAAGGCCGATGATTCCGTTGAACAAGACATAATCGAGCGGTTGAAAGTGCTGCTCGAGGATAAAAAAGTCTATTTAGACCCTGATCTCACGTTGGTGCAGTTGGCCAAGCAGATGGGCACGAACCGCGCCACACTCTCGCATGTGGTGAACCAGTATTTCCACAAGACGTTCCCGGCTTTGTTGAACCAGTATCGGGTTAACGAGGCTCTGCGCCAACTGACAGATCCTGCCAACAAGGACTACAAGTTGGAGGCGATAGGGGAGATGTGCGGTTATCGCAACCGGCAGGTGTTCCATTCCGCTTTCAAGCGCGAGACGGGCATCACGCCCAACCACTTCCGAAAGATTTCAGAAGATTAGTCTCTTGCGCCGCTTGGTCGCGCACCTCTCTGCCGGCGACCGCTGCATCTTCAACGCTATACTGGAGTTGGAAGTCCACCATCTGCCGTCTTTTTTATATTTTTGCAGCCGTATTTATTTGTGAACTATACTTCTATGAATAATATGAAAAAAATCATCATTCTCGTCGTACTGAGCATATTCTCCGTGTTTCAGGCCCAGGCCGTCTTAAAGGAGAAAGACTTGGCCCAGACTCTCGGTGTGCTTCGTGCCGAGTTGGAAAAAGACTACAAGGACCAGAAGGCCAGTATGGCGCGGTTCGAGAAACGCAATATGGAACAGCACGCCAACCTGGTTCGGATGATGCAGAAGAGCAATCAGATTGCCTTGATGCTCTATTCACAAAACTCTGATTTCACTTTCGATATGGCGTATGCCTGTCAGGCGGCCACCGAGCAGTATCGGAACCTCAAGGCCCACCATTTGCCCTACGACAAGATGATTGAGCGCATCAAAGGGGAGATTGAACGCTACGACGCCCTCATCAAGGCGTTGCAGAACCTGCCGCCTCGGATGTTGCCCAATGGCGAGATAGCGACCTTGCCCGATTCCATCCGGAAGCTGTTGCCGAAGGTGGTGCTCGACACCTCCAAGTTGACCCCGTATGTATTAGACGCTCAGGGACTTGCCGACCGTGAGGCCTGCGTGGACTATGCCATCGCCCTTCGCGATAATTACGCCAAGATGCTAGAGGCGATAGAGAAAGACCAGGAACATTACGAGCGCGTGACCAAGCGCGTGTCGGAACTCAACAAATATGCCTTGGCCCGCTACGAAAAGATGCAGAACAGTATCTTCAAGAACGGCGGTGACAACTACTTTAAGACCATCAAGCGCTTCCGCTGGCACTACCTGATGGCCAAACGCGATGTGGACGACAAGTACAAGCCCCTTAAGAAGTCCTCCGAATGGCGCGGTCCCGTCATCTTTGGCGTCAGCATCTTTATGTTGTTTTACATCATCCTGGCCAGTTTGCTGAGTTATGCCATTATGCGCTGGCTCCTGCCCAAACGCTGGCGCGAGTATTTCGCCGACAAGCATAAACGACCGTTCATCACGATTGCCTGCGGCGTGGCCATCTTCGCCATCTCCATCGCCATCGCCCGCATCTTCGTGAAACAGAACTTCGTCATTATGGCTATCAGCTTGATGAGCACCTTCGCTTGGCTGGTGGAAGTCATCTTGGTGTCGTTGCTCATCCGACTCAACGACAAACAGATACGTGCCGGCGTGCGTGCCTACACCCCGTTCATCGTTATGGCCTTCGTCGTGATTGTGTTCCGTATCATCTTGATACCCAACAACCTCGTAAACTTGATCTATCCGCCGATTTTGTTGTTGTTCACCATCTGGCAGTTTATCGTGATGAAGAAGAAGATTGCCAAGTTGCCCGACAGCGACATGGTCTATACGGTTATCTCACTCGTCGCGATGATTGTGGCCTGCGTGGCTGCGTGGATCGGTTTCGTACTCCTCGCCGTGCAGATTATGATTTGGTGGACCATCCAACTTGCCGCCATCCAGACGATTACCTGCCTCTATGACGTGGCCAAGATGTACGAGCAACGCCAGATGACCAAGAAGATCGCCTTGGAGCAAAAGATACCGTTCAACAGCAAAGAGGACTTGCGCAAGATTTTCAAGAAGATACAGCCCAAGATGGTCAAGGGCGAGTATATCAGCCATACCTGGTTCTACGATTTTTTGTTCAAGGCCTTGTTGCCGATACTGGCCATACTCTCCGTGCCGGCCAGCATTTATTGGGCTGCCAGCATCTTCGAGATGAGTTCGGTGTGCCTCAAGGTGTTTATGTATGTCTTCCTGAACAAACCGGGCCTTATCCAACTTTCATTGTACAAGTTGTGCTTGGTTACCGAGTTGTTCTTCCTGTTCCGATACCTCAACTATGCCATCCGCGCTTTCTATAAGATGTTGCGCAAGCGTCGTCAGAAAAAGGATGTCTTGGTCCAGAACCAAGGTAATTCCACGTTGGTCAACAACATCATATCTTTCGTGGTTTGGGGTATCTATGCGGTTTCTGCCCTGGTCATCTTGCAGGTGCCCGGTAGCGGCATCTCCATCGTGATGGCCGGCTTGGCCACTGGTCTTGGTTTTGCTATGAAAGACCTGTTGGAGAACTTTATCTACGGCATCTCGCTGATGACGGGACGACTGCGCGTGGGCGACTACATTGAATGCGACGACATCCGCGGCAAGGTGGAGAGCATCAATTACCAGAGTACGCAGATTGTTACCCTTGACGGCAGCGTCATCGCCTTCCAAAATGCGGCTTTGTTCAGCAAAAACTTCAAAAACCTGACCCGCAACCACGGATATGTGTTGGTTAAGATACCCGTGGGCGTTGCTTACGGTGCCGACGTGAACAAGGTGCGCGCAATGCTTGTCCGCGACCTCCAGCCGTTGTTGGTCAAGAACGCTTCCGGCCGGAATATCGTTGATATGAAGCAAGGCATCAATGTGCTGTTCAACGACTTCGGCGAGAGCAGTGTCGACCTGTTTGTCACCTGTTGGGTCTTGGTGGAAGAGAACGCCAGCTTCGTGGCCAAGGTCAAGGAGGTTATTTACAACACCTTGAACAAGAACCACATCGAGATTCCGTTCCCGCAGCGCGATGTCTATGTGCGTCACGTGGAGATGCCGGTCGCCCCGGAGAAGAAAACCGGCAAGAAGGCAGCCAAAGAGGAGACAGAAGAGGTGGAACCTTTTGTCGAATTGCCTTCTGAGGTACTCGCCCCCGACGAGAAACCTACGAAAAAACGCCGCGGCCGCAAACCAAAAGCCCAAGGCACTTCCGATCATGTGGCTCAAAACTCCAAGGAATAAACTAATAACTCCTAACTCCTCATTCTCAAAAAAAATCTCGGCTACTTGAACTTTTCCAAAAAAAGTGTACTTTTGCAGCCCGAAATTTAAAAACGTAAAAAATTATAAATCAAAGTAAGAAATGGCAAATCATAAGTCATCAATCAAGAGAATCAGATCAAACGAAAGAAAAAGACAAGCCAACCGTTATTATTCCAAGACTATGCGCAATGCCTTGAGAGACATCCGCGCCATCGAGGACAAGGGCGAAGCTATGAACAAGCTGTCCGCTATGACCTCTATGATCGACCGTTTGGCCAAGAAGGGTATGATTCACAAGAACAAGGCCGCTAACTTGAAGTCCGGTCTCACGAAGAAGATCAACGCTCTTTAATAGAAGAGACTAAGGTCTTGCTTCATTTTTTTACGGGGATTCAGTCCCCTTTTTTTATTTATAGCAATATGCAGACAGACACTTATAGGTTTTCCGTTCCCATTCAGGTTCGTATGAGCGACTTGGATCCTTTTGTCCACGCGAACAACGGGGCGCAATGTAACTACTTTGACTTCGGGCGGAGCGCCTATTTCGAGTATGTGTTCGGCAAGCCCATCGACTGGCGTGAGATGGATATGGTGCTCGTGCACGTGGAGATGGACTTTCGTGAGGGCATCGAGTTCCACGACGCCATTGTCTGCGAAAGCAAGGTGGTGGCCATTGGCAACAAGAGCGTCAAGATGATGCAGCAGTTGCGCGATACGAACACCAACGTGGTGAAGACCACCTGCTATAGCGTGTTGGCAGGCTTCGACCGCATCACGCACCAATCCATTCCCATTCGAGACGAATATCGTCGTCTCTTCCACGAGTTTGAACAACTCCCCGATGATCAGCAAAAATAAGATTTCCGACATCCGCAAATTGCATCTCAAGAAGTTCCGCGACGCGGAACGGCTGTTCTTGGTCGAAGGCCGCAAGAGCGTGGAGATGCTGCTACTGTCGGATTACGATGTGATGGAGATCTTTGCCACACCGGAGATGGCTGACCGCAACGCGTCTATGTTGGCTGGTCGTCCGGTCACGGAGGTCTCCGCTGCGGAGATGTCGCGCATCAGTACGATGAGCACGGCGCCGGAGTTGATGGCCGTGGCCCGTCAGGTGCAGGACAGCGAGCCCATCGCAGCCGACGCGCCCGTCATCGTACTTGACCGCATAGCGGATCCCGGAAACTTGGGCACCATTGTGCGCACGGCCGACTGGTTCGATATTCGCCACGTGGTCTGCTCGCCCGACAGCGTCGAGTTCTACAGCCCCAAAACTATTCAATCCACGATGGGCTCTTTCGCCCATACGCACGTGCACGTGGCCGATTTGCCCGCCTTCCTGCGTGAGCAGGGTAAGAGTCGCCGCATCATCGGCACCTTCCTGGATGGCGAACCGCTTCAAGATTTCGACTTCCAGCCCTCCGACATTATCGTGATGGGCAGTGAGTCGCACGGCATCTCGTCCGAGGTTGCCAACTGTGTCACGCACAGGGTCACCATCCCGGCGGTGGCCGTGGGACGTGCCACCGCCGAGTCGCTCAACGCAGCCGTGGCCGCCGCCATCGTTATGCATCAACTTACCCTTAAAACACGGTAGTATATGGGGAAAAGCAACGCTCTTGCCGGCTACATCGCCATCATCTTCTCGATGCTCTTCTGGGGTATGAGTTTCGTGTGGACCAAGTTGCTGCTCAATGCCGGATTCCCCGTTTTTACTATCGTGTTCCTGCGTTTGCTCATCGCTTCCGTTATCTTTGTCACCATCTTCAAGTTGACGCACAAGCTGGAACCGGTGCAAAAAGGCGACTGGAAGTGGTTCTTCCTGCTGGCGTTCTTCGAACCGTTTCTCTATTTTATCGGGGAGGACTTTGGAATGATGTACGTGGACGCCAGTTTTGCGGCGGTCATCATTGCTTTGATACCCATAGTGGTCTCCATCACGATGCACTTTGTGGAAGGTGAGGCCCTGCGGGCGGAGTTCTTCCTGGGTACGCTGGTCTCTGTGGCGGGCGTCTTCATTATGACCTTCGGCTTCGGCGATGCGATCAACTTCCATCTGAAAGGATTTCTCATCTTGTTGGTAGCCGTGGCCGCAGCCGCCGGCTATTCCGTGATGCTCAGCCGGATGCTGAAAACTTATGGGCCTGTGACGGTGACTACATTGCAGAACCTGTTGGCTATCCCTTTCTATCTGCCCTTCGTCTGCATCTTCGACCTTAAACTATGGGGCGGGTTGGCTTGGACGGGCGTGACCATTTCGAGTCTTGTATGCCTGGCCGTGCTCTGCTCTGCCGGCGCGTATATGTGCTACTCCTATGCGGCCAAGCAGATTACCGTGACCAAGGTGTCGGTGTTCGCGAACGCCATCCCCATCGTCACACTCCTCTGTGCGGCGTGGTTGGGACAGGAAAGTATCACCTTGCAGAAATGCCTCGGTGTCCTGCTCGTGGTCGTCGGCGTAGTTGTGAGCCAAATGAAGTTCAAAAATCCAGAATTCAAAATTCAAAGTGATAGGAATTCCTGCCACAAATCCCCAATTACAAAATAATCACTCCTAACATAGAGTCATTGCTACGTCTCGACAATCGCTAACCGCTATCTGCTAACGGCTAGAATATCAACGGCTCCACTTCGTCGGTGATCTCTTTCTGTAGGTTGCAGAGTCTCTTGTAGTTGTCAGTCTGATGGAAATGGCGGGCGCGGAAGAAGGTGAGCAACTTGCGGAAGGCCACCTTGTAGTAATGCACGAAAAAGGCGGTCAGGAAGGTGAGGACTATGTAGATCAGCGCCATCCAGAAATGCTTGCTGATGGCCCAGACCGTGCCGAAGATGATCAAATAGAAAATAGGGAAGGCGATAACGGTCCCCAATACGTATTGTACGGAGGAGTGGAACATCGGGTCGCTGCTCTTGTTGGCGAAGAATGTCGTGATCTTTCCCGGGATGAAGTTGTTGATGTAGCCGAACAAGAATAGAGGAAGCGAGACAATCATAAAGATGATACGCATTGCAAGTCTGAAGATGTTCAACTTGCGGTTCACGATCCAGTTCTGCAGTCCCATCTGCTTGAGTAATCCCATATATTCCCGGGTCTTAAGCATCAGTTGCTCGAAGCGTTCCGGCTGTTCGTCGTGGTAGCGTCGGATGTCGGCGATGATGGTCATAGCCGCATCCTTTTGGTTGGGCAACAGGTTGGGCTTTAGTTTCTTGTGCCGCAATAACGGTTCGCTCATCATCTGGGTGAGGTTCTCAATCTCGTTGAGATATTCCGGAATGTCGATGTCGGGGGTGATGGCCTTGACGCGGGCGCGAGCCTTTTCGTTGAGGGCGTGGTAGCCGCGGTCGTGGTTCTCCTTGTAGGTTTCGAAGAACTCCTCGAAGGTGAACGGTTCGCCGGCGGTGACCATCAAGTCGCTGCGGAAGTTGAAATAGTTGGAATAGTGGATGTTAAGCGGCAGGACTTTCAGTCCGAGTTTGAAGTCGTTGAGCTCCTCCGCCGCGAAGGCGATGCGGCAGAATCCTTTCTTGAAGGTGTTCATGTAGTGGCCGTGCTGGTGCGTAGCTTCGGGGAAGATGACCAGCGTACCGCCCTTGCGGAGCACGCGGGCTGCGCGGTTGTACAGGGCCAGGTTGCTGCGCACGTCGCTGGCGTTGCCGTCGCGGCTGCGGAACGTGGGCATAATCTTGAGGAACCGCAAGATGCGCGCCACGGCGTCCTTCTTGAAGATGTCGCCCCGCGCGATGAACACCGGCTGCCGACCGTCGCGATACAACGTGTGCAAGATGGCCAAAGCGTCCATCAGACCGTTCTGGTGGTTGGCGATCACGATGGTGGGCTGCCCCTTCGGCGGGATGTTCTCGGGGTTCAGGATATAGAACTTGCGGTAATAGATGTGGTTGTGCGCAATGTTCAGGTATTGCATATACAACGCGTACAACCAATCGTATTTGTCTATGTTTTCAAAGGAAATCATAGTTTTTCGTTTTGGTTATTCAACGATGTCCATCTCGTCGATGAGGTTCTGGGCGTGCGCGAACTTGTCCACGATGAAGAGGAAATAGCGCACGTCGAGACTGATGTTGCGGCAGCGGGTCACATCATAGTTGATGTCGCTCATCGTGCCTTCCCACACACGGTCGAAGTTGGTGCCTATCAACTGGCCGTAGCCGTTGATGACCGGACTGCCCGAGTTGCCGCCCGTGGTGTGGTTGCTGGCGATGAAGGCCACTGGCAACTCGCCCTTGGCGTTGGCATAGCGGCCGTAGTCTTTGTTCTTCCATAACTCTTTTAGTTTCGGGTCGACCTTGTAGTCATATACGTCCGGATCCTCCTTGGCGATGATGCCGTCCAAGGTGGTGTAATAGTCGTAATTGATGCCGTCGGCAGGCTTGAAGCCCTTCACCTGGCCGTAGGTAACGCGCATGGTCAGGTTTGCATCGGGATAGAAGACACGGTCTTTCTCCTTTTCCATCAGGGCCTTTACGTAGGTGCGGTAGTAGGCGTTAAGCTTGCTATTCAGCATACTGTATTTGTCGCGTGCCAGGCGGTAATGATCATATACGGCATTGTAGATCTTCAGCAAATCGTTGTTGGCGGTCTTGGCAATTTTGGAGGCGTTGGACTTTTGGATGAACTGCACGAACTTTTCGTTGTCGGTGAAGTAGGGCGCGGTGGTGGCTTGCTTGTCCCACAAGGCGGTCATCATCTGGCGCACGGTGGCTTCGTCCTTGACATATTTGTGCAGTTCTTCAGGGATGAGCTCTTTCTTTTCTTTGGTGAAATAATAGGTAAACAACTCCACGAACGCCTCTTTGTCGATGGCGGGGCAGTAACTGGCGCGGAACGCCTCGTTACTCTTGAACAGACGCTCTTTGTTGGCTCCCACGATGTTGTTTTCACCGCGCAGGGCGGGGGAGACGAGCAGACGATAATAGGGATGTGCGACGTTGCTGACGATTTCAGGGCCGAAGACGAACTCGTTGACGTATGTGCTGACTTCCACTTGTTGGGCGAAATCATTGTACGTCTTGTGCATATCGCGGAGGAGATTGCCATATTGCGCTTTGCGCTGTTCGTCATTGTTGACCCATTGCTGGAAATCGGCTTCTTCGGCTTTTTTCTTGTCGATGACATTGCACTCGCGGATGCCCTTGCTCTCGCCCTGCCATTTCTTCCAGCCATTGGAGATGGAGTTGGCCTTGGCGGAGTACATCAGACGGATGCGGGGGTCGAGGTTCATCTGGCGCTTCATCGCGTCAAGACGGATGGTGCGGGCGTCGATGGCGATGGGGTTCTGCACGTTGGCGACCAAATCCACACCGTCGGAGAGCAGAAACTGTTGGGTGCTGCCCGGATAGCCGAAGACCAACGTGAAGTCGTTCTCTTCGATGCCTTTGATGGAGATGGGGAAGTACTGTTTGGGCACCATCGGCACGTTGTCAGGCGAGTAAGTGGCGGGCTTGCCGTCAGGGGCGGTGTAGATGCGCCAAAGCGAGAAGTCGCCTGTGTGGCGCGGCCACATCCAATTGTCGCTGTCACCGCCGAATTTGCCGATGCTCTCGGGCGGCACACCTACCAGACGAATGTCGCTGTAGGTCTCCGTCACGAAGATGAAATACTGGTTGCCATAGTAGAACGGCTTGATGGTGGCCTTGTAAGTGGTGCCTTTTGTGGCCTCCTCGATAACCTTTTTTATGTTGTCGCTGATGATGATCTGTCGCTCGGCCTCGTTGAGATCGTCGCTAACCCCGTTTAATACAGGGTCGGTTACATCTTGCATGTATACTAGGAATGTAACGGTAAGCCCCTCCATGGGAATCTCTTCGTTTTTGCTCTTGGCCCAGAAACCATTCTGCAAGTGGTTTTGTTCCATTGTGCTATGCGATTGCACGTAGGAATAGCCGCAGTGATGGTTGGTGAGAAGAAGGCCTTGCGAGGAAATCAGTTCGCCGGTGCACCCGCCGCCAAACAAAACGATGGCGTCCTTCATGCTGTTGTGGTTTACACTATATACATCCTCGGCCGTGAGTTTGAAGCCCAAGGACTGCATCTCTGCTTCATTGTATTTAAGGAAGATAGGGAGCCACATGCCGCCGTCGGCACGCACAAGACTCAAGGTAAAAAACAATAGGAGTGATAGGAGTAAAGATTTTCTCATATTGTGTTGTTTTTAATTATTATTCTGGATTTATGGTTGCAAAGATATAAAAAAAGTGATGAACCAAACAAGCTTTGTCGGGGCACTCTATCACTATTTTTTTTGTATTTTTGCCGTTTAAATGGTTACCATGTCTAAGCAACGGAAATGTTTGACCCTGTGTCTTTTTATCCTGATGACGATCAGCATAAATCAGGTGTTATATGCTCAGGATCAGGAACCTCCAAAATCAGGCATTGATTCAGCTATGGCGTTGTCTCCCGATTACATGCCCATTTATTATGCCGCATTTCCGACCATCCATTTCAATCCTATGCAATATCAGCTGTTGGATACTTCGATGTTTCACACGTCTGATTATGCACCTTTTTATGAGTCCCAAAACATTTACCAAGGTTTAGGTATCAATGGCCAGGCGCACAAGTCGATGGTCTTCGATTATCAAAAGGAGGTGGGGTTCAATATGATCACCTTGCCCTATCCACTGTATTTCAAAGAACAGAAAGACTTGCGGTTTTATAATGTGGAGACCTCTTTTACAAGATTGGCTTATACCTATGGTCTCTCTACCGAACATAACTTTTCATTTACGCATGCCCAGAAGATCAAAGACGTTGAGTTTTCTCTTGACCTGACGGCTTTGTCCAACAAGGGGTATTTCATTCATCAGTCTACTAACATGTTGAGTTTGGATGGTGTCTTCCATTACCAAACGCCTAAGGATATATATGGCATTACGGTGTCGTATATCTTCAATCACGCCAAATTCTCGGAGAATGGGGGACTGACTGATTATCGGAGCTTCGCGGAACGTAATGCGCGTGACGAGAACTTCACCAACGATTTGGGTAGCTTTAATGTGTTCTTTAGTAACGCTTCTACGTTAATCAACACTCACGATGTGATGTTGCAACAATATGTCAACCTCAAGGATGCCAAAGGGCGATATTACGGCACTTTCACCCATAGCTTCCAATTCAAACACCAGTCGGATGCTTTTAATGATTACGATCTTAATAATAGTTACTATAGGGACCGTTATTTTTTCAGTACGGACACTACAAGGGATACTTTGAGTTTTTGGGGAATCGTAAATACGTTGCAATGGTCCAACTATGAGCCCTTGGCGGTGCAGAGTCAAAGCAATTACTCGTTTCGTTTTGCTGGTGGTGTGCGCCATGAGTTTGTTAGTGCCAAGTTGCCGTACTACATTGGCAACAGCGTTTCTTTGTTTGCTCGTACCTCCATCCGTTTGTTTAAGGTGTGGGATATCCACGGTAATATTGCCTATTCCTTTTTCAGGTACAATAACAATGATGCTATCGCCAATGCCGATGCGACCTTCGCCATCAATCGCAAGCAATGCCACTTTATAGGTTTGGAGGCGGATTTCTATCGAGTGTCCCCAGACTTCATATTTACTCGCTATGTCGGTAATAACAACACATGGGAAAAAGATTGGAAAAAGGAGAACAACCTTAAATTAGGGGCCTTCTACACAATTTTGGGGTACAAGGTTAGCTTCAACTATTTTATGATGAACCATCATAAATACTTGAATTCCAATTTCGAGCCTGAATCGTTTGAAAAGTCGATTAATGTGGTTCAGTTGAATTTGTTTGCGCCTGTAAGGATAAAGAATTTTTACATGGATGTGAATATGTCGTTGCAACACTCCACCCAGCCGTATATTGCTGTGCCTTTGTTCGCTGGCAAATTATATGCCGCCTATCAGTTCCGCATCTTTCGCAACCGCCTGCATATCCAGATTGGAGGAGACTTGATGTATAACACCTTGTATTTTGCGGATGGCTATAATCCCATTATTCATCAATTCTACTATCAGCAAGATGTAAAGGTAGGTAATTATCTCTATTTTGACTTGAATATTACTTTTCGTGTGAACCGTATCGCCTTTTATGTAAGAGGTGGCAATCTGCTTGAAGGCGTCTTAAGTTATAAATACTTCACTACTCCCTACTATCCAATGCAAGGTCGAAATCTGGAGTTGGGCATTACGTGGAGGTTTTATGATTAATTAGGAATTAGGAATGAGGAATTCAGTTGATAGGATTTTTTAATTCATTTTGTTTTTTGATTTTTGTTTTATGATTTTAGATATGGAATATCGTATTGAAAAAGATACTCTTGGAGAGATGAAGGTGGAAGCCGACAAGTTATGGGGCGCACAGACGCAACGTGCTATGGAGAATTTTGTCATCGGTAAAAAAAAGATGCCGATAGAAATCATCTATGGTATTGCTACGGCAAAGAAGGCAGCTGCGCTAGCTAATTGTGAGCTGGGCGTGATGCCTGTTTACAAGCGCGATCTCATTGTTAAAGCATGCGATGAGATTTTGGCTGGCAAATGGGATGATCAGTTCCCCTTGCACATTTGGCAGACGGGCTCGGGCACGCAGACCAACATGAATGTCAACGAGGTGATTGCCCATCTCGGACAGTTATTGCATGGCGGGAAACTCGATGACCAGCCGTTATATCTTTCTCCTAACGACGATGTCAATCAATCGCAGTCCACCAACGACATTTTCCCCACGGGTATGCGCATTGCGGCCACGAAGATGTTGCTGGAGCATACCATTCCAGCTGTGGAGGGCCTGATTGCCACCTACAAAGTCAAAGTTTCAGAATTTGCTGATATTAAGAAGATTGGCCGTACGCATCTGATGGATGCCACTCCTTTGACGTTAGGCCAGGAACTGTCGGGTCACCAGTCGCAACTTGAACACGGCCTTGATGCTATTCACAACAGTCTGCCACATCTGATGGAACTGCCTATCGGTGGCACTGCCGTGGGCAATGGTATCAATACGCCCGAGGGTTATGACAAATTGGCGCTGAAATACATAAACGAGATTACCGGCTTGTCGTTTTCCAATACGCCCAACAAATACGAAGCCATGGCTACGCATGATTCGTTGGCTGAAATGTCGGGGTGCTTGAAGCGTCTGGCCGTCTCGCTGATGAAGATTGCCAACGATTTTCGCCTACTCAATTCCGGCCCACGTTGCGGTTTTGGCGAAGTTGTCCTGCCCGCTAACGAACCCGGCTCATCCATTATGCCTGGGAAGGTGAACCCAACCCAATGCGAAGCTCTCTCACAAGTCTGTTGTCAAGTGATCGGCAATGATGTGGCGATTACCACAGGCGCCATGCAAGGACATCTGCAACTCAATGTGTTCATGCCGCTCATTGGGCGTAATCTGCTACAATCCTCACGGTTGCTCGCCGACGTGGTCAATTCTTTCAATGACCATTGTCTTAAAGGAGTAGTGCCCAACAAGGAGCGCATAGCGATGCATCTGAACAATTCACTGATGCTCGTTACGAAACTCAGTCCGTATATTGGCTACTACAATGCTGCAAAAATAGCCCAGCATGCCCTTGCAAACGGCCTTACCCTGCGTGAGTCGGCACTTGCTCTAGGATTGGTCGGCGAAGAAGACTTTGACAAGTGGATGGGAATGTAGATGGCAGTAGTCAGTAGCCCACTTTTAATTATTTTTTAACCCCTTGAAATAATGTATATTATTCTCGTCGCCTCGCTAGCTCCTGTCATCTTGTTGATGCTTTACATCTACAAAAAGGACAAGTATAAAAAAGAGCCATTACCTATGTTGTTGAAAGCCTTTTTGGCTGGTGTGCTGGCGGCGGCGCTTGACATTCTCTTGCTTACTTCTTTGCGTTTTGCCGAGATTACTACTTTTTCCAGCGACTTGACGGCGGCGTTGTACCAGGCTTTCTGTCTTGCCGCCCTGCCTGAAGAGTTTTGCAAACTGCTGCTCCTCTATCTTTTCATCTGGAACAGCAAGTTTTTTGATGAGTACTATGATGGCATCGAATATGCTGCGTTCGTAGGTCTGGGGTTTGCTGGCATCGAAAATATCATGTATGTCTTCCAAGGCGGTATGGGCGTGGCTGTCAGCAGAGCCTTGTTCGCCGTGCCTGCGCACTTTTTCTTTGCCATAATAATGGGCTATTTCTTCTCTTTTGCCAAGTTTAGACCATGGAAAAAAAGAGGATATCTCCTTCTGGCCTATCTCTGTCCCGTAATCTTGCACGGTATCTACGACTTTGTGTTGATGTATGGCAACTTGATCCATACTACGGATATGGCCACTGCTTCGGTGCTCAACATTGTCTTTTTCGTTTTCTTTGTCCTCGTCTGGCGGGTTGCCATCAGACGTGTGCAGAAGGTGTCTGGACAGTAGAAACGGGAAGTGTGTTTTTTGTATTTTTGCAACTTTAAAAAAATAGAATAATGAAAGAGATGCTCACTTTAGAACATATTGAGGATTTGTTTCCTGCGGACTTTAACGAAGAGCAGAAAGCAAAAGCCAAGACCCTGTTTTACAAAAAGATGTCCATTGCGGCACATCAGTATTATGGAGGTAAGATGCAGACATTACCCAAGGCTCCCATTTATGGGTTTAATTGGTTCAATGTTTGGTATACTCCAGGGGTCTCAGCGGTGTCCACGAGTATTCGCGATGATAACGACCGTTCATTTTACTTGAGCAACCGCTCCAATTTGGTGGCGGTGGTGAGCGACAGCACGCGGGTTTTGGGCGATGGCGACTGTACGCCTCCTGGCGGCTTGGGCGTGATGGAAGGAAAGGCGATGTTGATGAAGTATTTGGGTGGCGTTGACTCTGTCCCGCTTTGTATCGATAGCCGTGACGAAAATGGTGAGCATCAGGCAGATAAACTCATCGATTTCGTGAAGATGGTGCAGCATAGTTTTGGCGCTATCAATCTTGAGGATATTTCCCAACCTAATTGCTACAAGGTATTGGATACCCTTCGTGAAGAGTGCGTAATCCCCGTCTGGCATGACGATGCCCAAGGCACCGCCTGTGTTACGTTGGCCGGTTTGATCAATGCGTTGAAGATTGTGGGCAAATCGATGCAAAACATCAAGGTTGTACTCTATGGCGCCGGTGCCGCCAACACGACTATCGCTCGACTGATGATGGCTGATGGCGTACAAGGTGAGAATATGGTGATATTTGACACCAAAGGCACCCTCCATTGTAATCGCACGCAGTACCGCGATGACAAACGATTCTACCGTAAATGGGAACTATGTTTGAGTACTAATCCTAATTGCATTGAGACTCACGAAGAAGCATTCCGGGATGCCGATGTACTCATTGCGCTTTCCAAACCAGGTCCCGACACGATTAAGCCTGAATGGATATCGTTGATGGCTCCCAAGTCCATAGTCTTCGCCTGCGCTAACCCTGTCCCGGAAATCTACCCCTATAAGGCCATAGAGGCAGGGGCTTATATTGTAGCTACAGGTCGTGGTGACTTTCCCAACCAAGTTAACAACTCCGTCTGTTTCCCCGCTATCTTAAAGGGCACACTTCTGGTATCTGCTAGCAAAATTACTGATAGTATGGCTATTCGGGCGGCACATGCTATTGCGGAATATGCTGAACGTCAAGGAATTACCGCTGAGCACATTATGCCTACCATGATGGATAGCGACCTGTTCCCCACGGTGGCTGCAGATGTGGCAATGCAAGCCATTCAGGATGGTGTCGCTCGTAAGGAACGTACTTGGCAAGAGGTGTATGATCAAGCCAAAAAGGATATTGACGAGACGCATGCTGTTGTTCAACAATTTGAAGAACAAGGTGTTATTCGAGAGTTTCCGGAGGAGGAAATCCGTAATATCGTTCGCCAAGTCTGCGAAGAAGTATGAAAAAACGTATCATCATATCGCTGTTTTTTGTAGTAGGTATTACTTCAATTCTGCTCATTCTCTCCATTTTCAGGCTTTATACTGAAGCAGAGAAAGTACAGCGTAGTATTTTCGTCAACGAAGTTTTGACTGCCGGGGACGAAATCGTAGACAAGATTGATGCTCTTATCAAAAATGACACCCTGTCGGAGGTGAAAGCAGACAGTGTGGAAGAGAACCATTTGCCCGACACTACGGAAGTGGTTTCTATGCAACGCGCCCGTCGCTTTCTGCTTGATACTGTCTCTTTCCAACCTATCGGTATCATCCAAACGGTGATTTTTGTAAAGGAGAATAACTCTCGTGTGGTGGAAAATGACACTTCCTATTTTAGCGAAGCTTATCGTAAGATGTTTCCGCTCAATAACGATCCTTGGTCGCCCAAGAACTCGAAGGGAGGAGTCTCTCCCATTGTGGCCAACATGGATGTCAATCTTATCCAGATGGATAGCAGCACGATACAATTGCTGAGTCCAGAATACTTGTATCGTTTGATAAAGTCTTGTTTGGCTGAGGAAAATATTGATGCCAGGTTCGATTTCGCCGTTTACAATGCTTTTACAACGGACTTTGTGGTGATGCCGCAGTTTACGGAAGAGGAGACCATGTTGCATAGTGAGTATGTATTCCGCCTTAAGTACAATGAAAAAGTCACCTCGCCCAACTATATCATTCTCTATTTCCCGGCGGAACGTGGTATTTTCCTGCAGCGAATGAGCACAATCGTCAGCTTGATTATTTGCTTGTTGATTGTGTGTTTCACAATCTCTTTTGTGGCATTGTACTCTCTTTATCGACAGAAGAAATTGTCAGAGGTCACGAACGAGTTCGTCAACAATATGACCCATGAGTTTAAGACACCGATCTCTACCATCTCGTTGGCTTGTGAGGCATTGTCGGATCCGAGTTTGCATAATGATGCTTCCATGCGTGAAGCATACATCAACATCATCCGTGATGAAAACGATCGTCTCAAGGGGATGGTTAACAATATCTTGCAGATTGCCCAACTCAAAAAAGGTCAGGTGAAGATGAATATGGAACTGCTGGATATGCACGAACTCATCCATAAAGTCACGGATAGTGTGGCCCTGCAAATCAGTTCCACTCATGGTAGCTTGAATCTGGCGTTAAATGCGGATACGTTTAAGATTTTTGGCGATCGCCATCATTTGGAAAATGTGATTATTAACTTGGTCGAGAATGGTATCAAGTATTCCACGGCGCATCCTGAAATTCTCATCAATACTCAATCCGACAAGAAGTATTTCTTGTTGTCAGTGACCGACAAGGGCATAGGCATCCCCAAGAAGGCGCTCCCCAGTATCTTCGATAACTTCTACCGCGTGCCGAAAGGCAATGTGCATGATGTTAAGGGCTATGGTCTAGGGTTGGGATATGTGAAAAAAATCATCGCCCTGCACCATGGTCATATCGAAGTGCAGAGCGAAGAAGGAAAAGGCAGTACCTTTGTAGTCTATCTGCCGTTAAAACACTAATCGCTGATAACCAGTTTGAACCCGATTCCATGCACGTTGATGATTTGGATGTTGGGTTCACCCTTGAAATATTTGCGTAGTTTGGTGATGTACACATCCATGTTTCGAGCGTTATAATAGCTGTCATCGCCCCAAATCTTCTTAAGGGCATAGCCACGTTCGAGCACATCATTCTTTTTGTCGATCAACATCTGCAAGAGTTCCGCTTCACGGGTGGTGATTTTCTTCTCTTCACCTTTGATGGTCAAGGTCTGTTTCATCTTGTCGAATTGGACATCTCCCAATTTTATCACCTCGTCGACGGGTTCTTGCGAGTTGGCACGACGAAGGAGGGCTTGGATGCGTGCGAGCAGCACCTCAATGGAGAAAGGTTTGGTGATATAGTCGTCGCCCCCGATGGAAAGGCCCTTGATCATATCTTCTTGCAAGTTTTTGGCTGTAAGGAAGATGATGGGGATTTTTTTGTCCAACTTGCGAATCTCTTGCGCTAATGTGAAGCCATCCATCAAGGGCATCATGACATCAATAATGCAAATGTCAAAATCGTCCTTGCAAAACATTTCGTAAGCGATTTCTCCGTTGGTGGCATGCTGGATAGTATACCCTTTGCCGGTCAGGTAGGTGGTCAACACCTTGCCCAAATTGACATCGTCTTCTGCGAATAAGATATTAACTGGCTCCATAATCGTATGTTTTTAAGATGAAAAAAGATGGTGACGTAGGGTAAACGTCACGTCACCATCGAATATTATATTATCCTCTGAAAGGAAAGTCTTTTCCAGGGAAAATGGCTTGAGAGCCAAGCATTTCCTCGATGCGCATCAGCTGGTTGTATTTGCAGATACGGTCGGTGCGGCTGGCGGAACCCGTCTTGATTTGGCCGGTGCCGAGGGCCACTGCGAGGTCGGCAATAGTAGTGTCTTCAGTTTCACCGGAGCGGTGAGACATGACGGCGGTATAGGCGTTGCGCTGAGCGAGAGAAACAGCGTTGATGGTCTCAGTCAAAGTGCCGATCTGGTTGACCTTGATGAGAATGGAGTTTGCAACACCCTTCTCAAGGCCCATAGCCAGACGGTTGACGTTGGTGACAAACAAGTCGTCACCTACCAATTGTGTCTTGTGGCCGATGGTGTCGGTGAGCAACTTCCAACCGTCCCAGTCGTCTTCGGCCATACCATCTTCAATGGAGATGATGGGGTATTTGTTGGTCCAGGTCTTCCAGTAATCTACCATTTGCGCAGGCGTGAACTCTTCCCCTGTGGACCATTTGAGCTTGTAGACGTTCTTTTCGGTGTCGAAAAATTCGGAAGCGGCAGGGTCAAGGGCGATGCAGACTTCGTCATAAGGCTTGTAGCCGGCATTTTCGATAGCTTTGAGAATCACCTCGATAGCTTCCTCATTGCTTTTGAGGTTGGGGGCAAAACCGCCTTCATCACCCACATTGGTGGAGTAGCCTTTGCTCTTGAGAACTTTCTTGAGGTTATGGAATATTTCAGAACCCATGCGGACCGCCTCGCGGAATGTGGGCGCGCCGACAGGCATGACCATGAACTCTTGGAAGTCCACGCAGTTGTCGGCGTGAGAACCACCATTGAGGATGTTCATCATTGGGACAGGAAGCACGTAGGCATTGCACCCGCCCACGTAACGATAAAGGTCTTGTCCCGTTTCTTGGGCAGCGGCCTTGGCGGCGGCGAGGGAAATGCCGAGAATGGCATTCGCACCCATCTTGCCTTTGTTCTCAGTGCCGTCAATTTCAATCATGCGTGCATCGATTTCAGCTTGGTCGCTAACATCCATACCCTCAATTTCTTGGGCAAGCACATTATTGACATTTTGGACGGCCTTCAAGACACCTTTGCCTAAAAACCGATCTTCTTGTCCGTCTCTTAATTCTACGGCTTCGTGTACACCTGTGGAGGCTCCGGAAGGAACGGCAGCGCGACCCATGGCGCCGGCAGCAGTGTAAACGTCAACTTCTACAGTGGGATTACCACGAGAGTCTAATATCTCTCTTCCTAAAACTTTAATAATCTGACTCATAGTATATGTTTTTAATAGGGCACAAAGATAATAAAAAAAAAGCAGGCTCCAATGGATAGAAGGGTAAAAATACCCTTACGCAAAACACTGAATATTATCTGTTTAGTAACAATGATGGGAAATAATAGTTAAAAATGGTTTGTTTAAAAAAACCTTATAAGAGGGATATTTCGTTTTTTTATATACCTATATTTGCAGACAATAGAATATTAACGACTATTTCTTAATCTTAACATTATGAAAAAAATCTGCACCCTACTCTTTATGCTCGTGGTTGGATTGACATCCTTGTTTGCACAAGCTCCACAAAAGATGACTTATCAAGCCGTTGTCCGCAATGCAAACAATATGCTGTTGGCCAACCATAATGTGTCCGCAAGGATTACTATTTTGCGGGGAGACGTGAACGGTGCCCCCGTATATGTCGAAACACACCAGAACACGACAAATGCAAATGGCCTGCTTACCTTGGAGATCGGTGACGGAGTCGCGGTGCAAGGTGCAATGTCGCAAGTGGACTGGAGTGATGGTCCCTATTACATGAAATCCGAAATCGACCCAGAAGGTGGCATCAATTACAGCATTGAGGGCGTGCAACAACTGATGAGCGTGCCTTATGCTCTGTATGCGAATAGCGCAGGAAACGTGCCTTCAATCGCTATGACTCCCACCGACACAGGTTACATGATGTCCATCACCGCTGATGGAGTGACACAGACCTACGTGATTTGCAACGGTCGCGATGGGGAAGATGGAGCAGACGGTGCCAATGGAACCGATGGAGCAGACGGCGAGGATGGCGCGGATGGAGCAGACGGTATTTCGCCTACGATAACAACCACACCGATTAACAATGGTTATCAGATCATAATAACCGATGTCGATGGGACAGATACGCTTTATCTATACAATGGTACGGACGGCGGCGGCTTGGATACGCTAATCCAGCAGCAGGCCGACTGGAACGAGAGCGATACTACCAGTCCGCAATACATCTTAAACAAACCGGTCATCCCTACTGTGCCTTCCAATGTGGGGGCTTTCGCTAACGATGTGGGTTATATTACAATGGATTCCATTCCTCAAATCCCGACCGTCCCCACTAATGTAAGTGCTTTTACCAATGATGTTGGTTACATTACCGGCATGCAGGTGCCGGTCCAACAAAACGCCGACTGGAATGCGATGAGTGGGGTGGAGATGATTCTCAACAAGCCCAACCTCGCGCCCGTTGCGACGAGTGGCAACTACAGCGACTTAACCAACAAGCCGACCATTCCGACCGTACCTGCCAATGTGAGTGCCTTTACCAACGATGCCGGATATCTAACCAGCATTACCGAATCGCAAATATTGACTATTCAAGGTGACACTATCTTCTTAACGGGGGGTAGTTATGTGAAACTGCCCGCTGGCTTTAGCGGCGATTACAACGATCTCTCCAACCGCCCGATGGCCTTGAGTGCCTTTACGAACGATGTGGGATTCCTCACCACGATGCCCGATAGCGTTAATGCCAGTGTGGAGTATGATCCTAACTTTACGGCTTGGCTCAGCAATTGGAACTACAACTACAACGCCTTGCAAAACAAGCCTAATCTGGCAACGGTTGCCACCACGGGCAATTACAACGATTTGAACAACCGTCCTCAAATCCCGATCGTGCCAACCAATGTGAGTGCCTTTACCAACGATGTCGGTTATCTTACCTCCTACACCGAAACGGATCCTCAATTTACCGCTTGGAGCAAGGACTACAACGACTTGATCAACAAGCCGACCATCCCGACGGTGCCGACTAATGTGAGCGCTTTCCAAAACGATGCTGGATACCTTACCTCCTACACCGAAACGGATCCCCAATTTACCGCTTGGGACAAGGACTACAACGACTTGATCAACAAGCCGACCATCCCGACGGTGCCGACCAATGTGAGTGCTTTCCAAAACGATGCTGGATACCTTACCTCCTACACCGAAGCGGATCCTCAATTTACCGCTTGGGACAAGGACTACAACGACTTGATCAACAAGCCGAACATCCCTGCTGCGCAGGTGAATGCCGACTGGAATGCCACCACTGGAGTGTCTATGATTCTCAACAAGCCTACCATCCCGACGGTGCCGACGAATGTGAGTGCCTTCAACAACGATGCGCATTATATCACAGACGCGCAGTTGCAGGCCATTCTCGCCGAACTGCAGCAGACCATCGACAGCTTGCGCTTGGCCTCTGGCGACAGCAGCGCCCTCAATGGCAACAGACCTACGGTTAATACGACAAATATCTCGGAAATAACCACCACCACGTCCGTGATTGGCGGCGATGTAATCAGCGATGGCGGCAATATTGTGACAGCCAAGGGTATCTGCTGGAATCTGACGGGCAATCCGACCATTGCAGACAACCATACCATTGCTGGTGGCGGTACCGGTGCTTTCGTCAGCGACCTTCGCGCGCTTCTTCCAGGCAAATGTTACCACATTCGGGCTTTCGCCACCAATCAATTGGGTACGAGTTATGGTGCTGAAAAGACATTTACCACCATGTTTGAGTATCAGTCTTGGGACAGCACCAGCGTGAATCCCAATGATGCTTGGCCTTGCAGCGGCACGCCTGCGGTGGCCGATGTGGACGGCAATGTATATCCTACCGTGCAAATAGGCAAGCAGTGCTGGATGAAACAGAACTTGCGCACCAGCAAACAGCCCAACGGCACTCCCATACCAGTGAGTAATAGTTCTTCGACGGGTGTGGCACGTTACCTGCCGAATAATGATGGGAATCTCGCCTCGACTTATGGATATCTCTATTCTTGGCCTGCCGTGATGAACGGTGCAACCGCTTCAAGCAGCGTACCTTCCGGTGTGCAGGGCATTTGTCCGACCGGATGGCACGTGCCTTCCGCGGCGGAATGGGATACCCTCATCAACTATGTGTCGGCGCAGTATGCCTGTTCGGATTCCAAGTACTCCAAAGCCTTGGCCTCCACTTTCGGCTGGCGTAACTCTAGTGGCGAATGTACGATTGGTAGTGTCCCGTCCGCGAACAATGCATCCGGCTTTATGGCCTTGGCTGCGGGTTATCACAACGGTACCCCGCAACCATTGGAGAACTCGGCTTACTTCTGGACCTGCACCAGCCCGTCCAACAATAACATTCGTCTCTACAAGGCGGACTATGACGATTACGCCTTTAGGGCGAATAACACCCAAGGACATATGGGCTATTCCGTACGCTGCTTGCGCGATGTAAGCAGTATGCCACAAGAATCTGGCGACTTACAGGTCTTGCCGCCCGTCTTGATGATGAGCACTCCGACGGTCACTGCTTCCACGATAAACTGTGCAGGTGAAGTGTTGGCCGATATGGGTGCCCCGGTGACTTCCCGTGGTTTCTGTTGGAGCACCTCTCCCAATCCGACCGTGAATGGCACTCATACCGATGGCGGGGCCGGAATGGGTAACTTCTCCAATACCATCTCGGGGTTGACTGACGGTACGTTGTACTATGTGCGTGCATACGCCACCAACAGCGCCGGCACGGGATACTCCGATGTGTTCGTCACGACTACCACCAACCCCAATGATGGCCAATCGTGCCAAGGCACCGCCGTGGTGTACGACAATGATAACAATGCCTATCCCACTGTTCAAATAGGTGGCCAGTGTTGGACCAAAACCAATATGCGTACCACCAGATTCAATGATGCCAACACAATACAGTTGAGTTCAAATGCCAATTCCTCAACAATTCCGTATCGCTTCTATCCCGACGGTGATCCGTCCAAAGTCCAACTGTACGGATATCTGTACAACTGGGCTGCCGTTGTTCATAATGACGGGGCCTCCAACAACATCCCGAGTGGGGTGGAGGGAATCTGTCCCGCGGGTTGGCACGTGCCCTCGATGGCCGAGATGAAACAATTGGCCAATTATGTCTCTTCGCAGAGTCATTTCCAGTGTAATGATAATCATCAGAATAACGCGGCTGCGTTGGCCGCTGCAACGGGCTGGAATAGCGCTTTCGATTATTGCTCGCCCGGTCTGAATCCCTCTTCCAACAACGCCACGGGCTTCTCCGCTGTGCCTTCCGGCTATTTCAACGGCGCCGCCTATTCCCATGGCGAACGTGCGGAGTTCTGGACCACTACACAGAATCCGAACGAGGCAGGAATGGTCAATCGTGCGATTATTAGCAGTAATAACCCATCTCTGACGACAGGCTATGCCAGTAAGATGATGGGATGTGCCGTCCGCTGTCTGCGAAATAGCGGCTTGTCGGATGATGGTCTGGGATCCCAGGTGTCTGCGCCTATGGTCGCCACCGCCTCGGTCTCGCCGGTGAACAACAGTACGTACATCTGCGTAGGCGAGGTGATTTCGGATATGGGTGAAGCCGTGACCGCTCGCGGTATTTGTTGGGGCACGAGCCCGAATCCGACCATTAGCGGCTCCCACACTACCAATGGGGACGGACTTGGCTCCTTCTCTGGCACGATTTCGGAATTGTCGTCCGCAACCACATATTATGTGCGTGCCTATGCCACCAATATGGCCGGCACTGCGTACGGCGAACAGATTTCCTTCTTTACGTACAATCCTAACGATGGTCAACCTTGTACGGGTGTCGCTACGGTCAGCGATTATGATAATAATACATATAGCACCGTGCAAGTCGGCTCGCAATGTTGGACAAAGGAAAACATCCGTACCACCCATTATAGCAATGGAGTGGCCATTGCCAATTATTATGCTCCGAATGGCAATACGGATAATGCGGAGGCGTACGGTTATCTGTACAATTGGGCGACCACAATGCACGATGCCGCCTCTTCCGATGCCGATCCCAGTGGCGTGCAGGGCGTTTGTCCTACTGGTTGGCACGTGCCTTCTTTAGCCGAGTGGGACAAATTGTTGACATACGTGTCCCAGCAAAATGAGTATCTCTGCGACGAATCCGTTGATAATATCGCCAAGGCGTTGGCCACGACGACAGGTTGGGATTCCGACAATGTGGACTGTAATGTGGGTCACATACAAAATAACAACAATGCGACAGGCTTCTCTGCCAAACCTGCGGGTGGCCATAATAATGGAAACTATATGATGTTTGGGAAGTATGCCTACTTTATGAGCGCTACCCAATCAAGTCCTTCTACGAATTTTTGCCCGGTCGTCATCAGATATAATGATAGCACTTGCCCAACAGGTAGTTCCGCAAGCAAGGCTATTGGTATGTCTGTGCGCTGCTTGAAAGATTAATTACTGTTTTTGAGAAAAGCACGTCCTGTAGGATGTCCTCCAACTGCTGCCCGCGGCGGTGGAGCAGCTGTTTTTTTTATTCTACAGATTCTCCAAAATATACTTCGCCAACTTATTGTACAGATAGGTGCGAGTGTTGCCGCCCATAATGAAGTGGTTCTTGTTGGGGAAGAAGAACTGGTCGTACTCGACGCCGGCCTCGTTGAGGGCCTTCACCAATTCCATCGCGTTCTGGAAGTGGACGTTGTCGTCGGCAGTGCCGTGGATGAGCAGGTATTTGCCTTTGAGGTCCTTGGCGTAAGTGGTGGGCGAGTTGAGATCATAGCCGTCGGGGTTCTCCTGCGGCGTGCGCATAAAGCGCTCGGTGTAGATGTTGTCGTAGTAGCGCCAGTTGGTGACGGGGGCCACGGAGATGGCCATCTTGAAGGCGTCGCCACCGCGGAACAGGGACAAGGCGGAGAGATAGCCGCCGAAGCTCCAGCCCCAGATGCCGATGCGGTCGCCGTCCACGTAGGATTGCTTCTTCAGCCAGTTGGCGGCGGCAATCTGGTCGATAGCCTCGTATTTGCCCATCTGCTGGTAGATGACCTTCTTGAAGGCATCGCCGCGCGTGGCGGTGCCACGTCCGTCCACACAGACGGAGATATAACCCTTCTGCGCCAACATCTGGTAGAAAGCGAGGTCCTGCACACCACTGTAGGCGTTCATCACCTGCTGGCTGCCCGGACCGCCATAGCAGTTCATCATCACAGGGTATTTCTTGTTCGGGTCGAAATTGGCGGGCTTCATCATCCAACCGTTCAACTCAATGCCGTCTTCGGTGGTGAAACTGAACAGTTCGCGCTGCACAAAACCGTATTTGTCCATCGTCTCCTTAACGTGCTTGTTGTCGTTGAGCACACGCAACTCCTTGCCCGTCTTGTCGTTGATGGTGTATTTCGGCAAGGTGTTCAGGTCGGAGTATTGCAGGCGGTAGTAGTTGCCGTTCGGACTGAACTCCGTAGCCGCCCAACCGTCGCCCTTGGTCAGCAGTTTCTTTTTCTTGCCGTCGAAGTTGATGACGTAGAGGTCGCGGTTCAGCACGCCGCTTTCATTGGAGAGGTAGTAGATGAGCTTTTTCTTCTGGTCAACATATTGGATTTCGTTCACTTCCCAGTTGCCCTGTGTCAATTGCTTGAGCTCCTGGCGGAAGGTCACCTTGTAGATGTGGTTGAAACCGTCGCGCTCGGAGGTGACGATCATAGAGTTGTTGTCGGTCAGGAAATAGTAGTTGTCTGTGATGTCCAACCATTTGTCGTTGACATCTTGGTAGATAGCCTCGTGACCGTTGGTGTCTGTATTGTAGCGGATGAAATCGAGTTGGTTCTGGTGGCGGTTGAGTTTGAGGACCACCAAGTCGTGGCTGTTAGGCAGCCAATAGAGGCGCGGGTAGTAGCAGTTGCTGTTGTCGCCGAGGTCGAGGCGCGTATCGACACCCGTGGCGAGGTCATAGACGTGGACCTCCACCAGCGAGTTGTCCTCGCCGGCCTTCGGGTATTTGTACTTGAATTCGGTGGGATAGAGTTCGTCGTATATCGGCATTGTGAACTCCTTGACGCGGCTTTCGTCGAAGCGCATATAGGCAATCTTGGAGCCGTCGGCCGACCACGCGGCGGCGGTCGTCAGACTGAGTTCCTCCTCATAGACCCAGTCGGAGTAACCGTTGAGGATGGCGTTGGGTTGGCCGTCGTTGGTAATTTGGGTAATCTTGCCCGTGGTGATGTCTTGGTAGAAAAGGTTGCAGTCGCGGGCGAAGAGCACCTTGGTGCCGTCTTCCGTGAGCTCGGCAAAGTGCAGTTTGGTGTTGGTGTCGGCCACTAACGTCAAGGTCTTTTGCTCTATGTCGTAGATGTAGTAGTAGGCGAGGGTGGAGCGACGCCAGATGCTCTCCTCGTCAATGGCGAGAATCACCTTCTTCTCATCGTTGGAGAAGGTGTAGCTGCCCACCTTGCTGATGTTGACGGCGCCTTTGCTGAGACGTTCCAGGTCGGCGTTGGGGACGAGCATGTCGACCACATCGCCGGTGGCGAAACTGTAGCGTTCGATACCGCCGCGTTTCATTACAGTATAGTAGTCGCTTTGGGGCATTGCCGTATAGCCGGTCACGCCGCGCGGGTAGAAATAGAAGTCGTCCCAGATTTTTTCGACGGTGATGTCCTTGGCTTGGCCGAAGGCGATAACGGCAAAGACCATCAGCATAAAGGAGAGCAGAATCTTTTTCATATCGGTGTTGTTTTATTTTTAAGAGCCGCAAATATACAAAAAAAGCGGATAGCGGTTAGAGCAGCAAGATATCAATAGTCCCGGACAAGGGCGAAGCCCACCGTCCGGTGCCAACCGATGTTGATTTTTGGGATGCCCGCCGTCCGTCCGGACGGGAAATCGTGCTTATAGCAGCAGAAACAGTGCCCCCACCGCCAGGCCTAGTACCATTGTGATACTTTTGGAAATGAAGAAGTTGCGGCGCGATTGGGCCAAGAGTGGCAGGCCTGCGTGTCCATTTTGCGAGATGGAGTTGGCTAGCAGGATGCCGAAAGGAATGCTGCCTTCCAAAAACAGGACGATGAAGATGAGGTTGGGTCCCGATTGCGGGATAAACCCGATTAGCACAGCGAGCAGGAGCATCAGGTATTGGGTCCAGGCGCGTGCCTGAAGCAGTTGTTCCACGTCCACGAACAGTTCGACGACCTTCAGGAACAGCAGTACACCCAGTGACCAGAAGAAGACTTTGGGCAGATGTTGTTTGATGACGTGTTCCCAGATGTGTTCCTTGAAGAAATGGGCGGCTTTGCCCTTCGCTCCGGCGGGACGCCCGTCGCTATGACGATGTTCGTGGTCGTGGTGGTCGATTTCTTCGTGGATGTCGAACTTGTGGGCCCAGATGGGTAGTTTCCATTTCTTGCCTATAATGTTGAAGAACAGTCCGGTACAGAGTGCGATGCCCAAAAGGATGGCGGTGAGAAGGAAGCCGTGTTTCGGGCTCTTGGCGAACAAGAAGAAGGCCTCGTCGCCGAAGGTGGCCACCAATCCGGACAGCAGGGCGCCGAAGGAGATGACGTCGTGGGTGAACATCGAGACCACCGCAAATCCGCCCGCGCATCCAGGGATGGCGCCCAGCAGGGCGGCGATCACTACCTGTAGCCAGGGCCTGCCCTGTACTTTTTGCAGCAGCCGGCCCGACGAGGAAACGTTGACAAGCTCTATCAGGGACATCATCAGTATTACCAAAAAGGTAATCTCGAGGGTGTCCTTGAATACATCCAACAGTCTTTCCAGCAGGATGGTCTTGTCTATCACGGGATGAGTGGATTAGAGGTTGAGGTTCTTGATGATGGACGGATCGTTTTTCTTCGAACCCCAAATCTTGGTGTTGATGTGGAGCGTGTCCAGGATGCTCAGTTTCTCCGAATGCTCGAGGGCGCGTTGCACGAAGATGCACTGTTCTACGTTGGCCTTGTCGTTGACGACGGCCTCGGAGAGCGCTTTACAGGATTGGTAGCCGCAAATACGGCAGTCTACTTGCGGCAGGTTCTGGTTGATTTCGAAGGCTTTGCGCATCTTTTGCATCGCCACGGCCATATTGTCGTCCATCTTGTCCATCGAACGAGGTTCCACGGTGCCGAGCACGCGCTTGTGCTGGGCGAGGTAGTCCATATAGTTGAGCAGGTCGTTGTCTTCAGCGTCCACTTCTTCGGGCGACTTGTGCATTCGGTTGCGCTGACGCTCGGCCATCAGGAAGCGGTTGTTGGCGCAGAGGATGCCTCCGGCGCAACTCTCGTCGCAGGCGCGCAGCTCCAGAAAGTCGATGTCCTGTATGTCCTCGTCTTCCAGTTTCTCCAGAAAGTCGGACACGTTGTGGATGCCGTCGATGGCAAGGTTGCGGCCCTCCTTGAGCAGGCTGACCTCTCCGCCGGTGAGCGTGAAGTTGACGCTGTCCTTGGAGAGTCGGTGATATCGGGTGCGCGAGTCTTCGCAGAGCTTGTACTCACCCTGCTTGATGACACGCATCACCTTGCTGTAGAGGTAGTTCATATTGATGACGCTGGTCACGGGCGACTCCTCTTCGGTGGCCGGACTCTTGATGGCGGCGATCTTTGCGGCGCACGGCGTCACATAGAAGATGCCGATGTCCTCCATCGGGATGTTGTCCTCTTCGGTTAATAACTTCTTGATGTACAGTGCGGTAAGGTCCAAGGGTGGTTTCGATAGGTACAGGTTGGGCACCAACACGGGGAACTTGACCTGGATGAGGCGCACCACGGCGGGACAGAAGGTGGAGATAATGGGCTTGTAGCCGTTGTTGTCGTGCACGGTCTTCTGCATCTCCTGCTTGATGAAGTCGACGCTTTTTTCGACTTCGAAAACGTGTTTGAAGCCTATGTGGTAGAGAGCTGAGAGGATGGTTTTCTCCTTGATTTTCTCTTCAAACTGGGCGATGAATATGGAGGGCAGGAGAAGTACGGGATATTTGCAGTCGTACACCAGCTGGAAGTCGTCCTGTTCGATGTAGATGGCATTTACAGGGCAAGCATTGTAGCATCTGCCGCAGTCGACGCAGCGGTTGGGGTCGAGTACGGGGTGGCCTTCTTCGATGTGGATGGCGCCCGTGGGGCAGACGCCCGTGCAGTGGGCGCAGCCGATGCAGAGGTCCTGCTTGAACTTGAGTGCGTGGTGGAAATCTTGTACTTCTGCCATAACGTTATTTATTGAAGTAGTTGACAAATTCGATGGTGGTGCCCTTGCCTACTTCCGATTGGATGTTCAGTTCGTCGGAGTTGTTCTTGATGTTGGGCAGGCCCATACCGGCGCCGAAGCCCATCTCACGCACCTTGGGCGAGGCGGTGGAGTTGCCTTTCTGCATAGCCCAGTCGATGTTGGGGATGCCCGGGCCTTCGTCGGCCAACACGATGCGCACTTTGTCTTCCTCCAAGTCCACGGTTATGTCGCCACGATAGGCGTGGGCTACAATGTTGACCTCGGCCTCGTACAAGGCCACGACGGTCCGCTTCACGATGTCGGGGCTGACACCGAGCTTCTTCAACATCCTTTTGACTTCACTGGAGGTGGACCCGGCGTTGGTGAAGTCGCCTCCTTCTACGTGGTAAACAAAATCCATAATACGCTATTTGGTTAGTAAACGGGGGGTATGCCGGCGCCATACAATATGCCGGAAGTCTTGTACAGGGAAAAGTCTGTCCTGATCACAACCATATCGTTGTCTTCCGCTAACTCCAACATCTCGGGCGTCACCACCTTGCCGCGCACAATGAGGATGATCTCGATGTCCGACATCTCGCAAGTGCGTATGGACTGCAGGTTGCAAAGGCCCGTCACCAACATCAGGTTGTCGTAGTCCTTCAACGTCAGCACATCACTCATCAAGTCGGAAGCGAAAACACGCTCCACTTTTTTGTCCTTGTACTCCGTGCCGGCGATGATCTCTCCCTGTACCAATGTAGCAATTTCTTCAACTGTCATTTTTCTGTTTGTCTAAATGGGTGTTTGGTTTGATATGTGGCGGCAAATATACAATTTTCATTTTTAATCTAAAAAAAAATAGTTTGTTACTATCAAATAAAAAAAATGTATATTTGCAGCCTGAAATAAACTAAACAAAAATATAGTATGAAAAGTTTCAACAAATTAGCTGGTTTTGTGGGCGCTTTGGTGCTTTCACTTTGTGTTACAGTGAGTTATGCTCAATGTGACGGAAGCAACAGCAGCCATCTCTATTTCAAAGGCAAAGACAACAATGCCTGCAAATCAGGTTTTGCCTTGGTGATTGCCGACTCAAATGGTCAGCATACGACCCCGACCGCAGCCATGACCCTGCCTCATTTCAAAGGAGGCAACAAAGAAATGTGCCGCTACATCAACAAAACCAAGGTCTATCCCGTGACTTTGAAAAACCAACGTATCTCTGGTACCACCACCGTGCAAGCTAAGGTGAAGGCTGACAGCACGCTTGAAGACATTCACGTGGTCAGCAGTTCCGGTTACAAGGAGTTCGACGACGAGGCAGTCCGCGTGGTCAAATCCTTCCCCAAGATGGTGCCCTGCACCCAGAGCTGCGAACCGATGGATATGACCGTTCAAATTCCGGTGACTTTCATCATCGAAGAAGAGGATGAAAGAGACAGAAAACTTGCCGAAAAAGCCGAGACCGAGGCCATCCAAGAGGAAATCGACAAGGTGGCTCCTATCACGCTCTACTTTGAGAACGACTATCCGGATCCTCGCACCACGAAAGAGACCACCACTAAACAATATATGGAACTCTACGATGTCTATAAGAACCAAAAAGACGTCTATATGCAGAAATCCACCACTTCCGAAGCCAAGGCTGCAGTTGCCGATTTCTTCGATGATGAAGTCTATGGTGGCAAGGATAGACTCGAGAAGTTCACCTCTTACGTTGTCAAGGCCCTCAAGAAAGGCAAGACCATCTCCTTTAATATCAGCGGTTACGCCAGCCCGTTGAGCGGTTCCGACTACAACAAGCACCTCTCCGCCCGTCGTATCGAAAGCGTGCTCAACTATATGAAACAAGCCGAAGGCGGCTATCTCGCTCCTTACATCAACGGCGAAAAGAGTGGCCTGAACATCTATAAGAACCCCACTGGCGAGGTGAAAGATAACTCCGACAAGAACACGGTCGTCGGCGTCTATGGCCTCACCGCCGCAAAGGACAGAAAGATTGTCATCGACAATATGCGCGTCAACTAATTCCAACGATAGATATAATTATCAACATAATGAAACCAAGCTCACATGGGCTTGGTTTTTTTTGTATTTTTGCGCCCCTTATAACATAAAATATATTGTAGATGGATAGATTTGATGAAGAGGAAGACCAAGAAATTGACGAAATCATACAACGACTGAGAAATACTTTGGACCATGAAGAATCTAATTTTTTCGATGTTTATGAACTTGAGGACGCGATTGCCTATTTGATGGATACCAATGATTTGCCGTTCTGCGAGAAAGTCATCGATTATGCCATTAAAACATACCCCCAAGACTCCTATTTTCAGATCCTTCGTTCCCGGTATTTCTCCATACAATTTAATTTTGAGGAAGCCCAACGTGTGCTTGATTATGTGGAAAAGCACTTTGCTCCCACTCCGGAGTTTTATCTGGAAAAGGTGTCTGTAGCCCATTTCTTGCATCAAGACATTAATGCTATTGAACTGCTGGAAAAGGCTGTTTCTATGGATGACCGTTTTTTCGAAGGCCATTTGTACTTGATTCAGGAGTATCTTGTGGCGGGTAATAAGGATGAAGCGGTAAAGCACGCCGTTCGTGCCATAGGGTTGGATCAGTATGCCGCAGACGATCTTCGTCCGATGTTGATGGAGACCAGTCTTAACCAGATCAACCCAGGCGTCTTGGTGGATTTCTTTAAAGAGATGACCGACCGCTTTCCGCTCAAAGCCCCTCTGTGGAATGGATTGGGTGTGGCTTATGTTATGCGTTCCGATTTCAAAAATGCCTTGGATGCTTTTCATTTCCAAACTTCCCTTGACCCCGACGACGCCTTTGCATATGCCAATATTGCGGAGGCCTATTTTGGAAGCGGGGACTATAAACAAGCCGTCGAATACTTCAAACTTGCCAATGCCAAGTCGGAGAATGTGCAGTTTAATCCCCAACTTGGACGTTGCTATATCCAGCTAAAAGAGTATGATACAGCAATGGAGTATTTGTTGAAGGCCCGCAACGAACATCCTTTGCTTGAAGCTTATGTGGTGAGCGATGTCGTACATATCTTGAAAATACAGGGGAAATTTGATGACGCACGTGCTTATCTGAGAGACTTCCTGCAAAAAAGCCCGGATGACATTTTCGCTATCCAGGATATGATCGACCTGCTCAATCCCGTCAAGGATGCCGAAGAGATCAAAGAACTCTGCTATACTGCCATCAATGCTATGGAGTACAATCACATTCAATTCTTTGATTTTATTGTACAATATTGCTATTTGAACGAATGCCCTGACATTGCACTGGAGCTTTGTGAAAATTATCTGGATGATCCTGATTTAGTCCATAGTATACATTATTATATAGCCTTGTTGGAGATCCGTAAAGGACAGACGAGCGAGGCAATGGAACACTTGGAAGAGGCGTTGATTATGGCCAATGATCGCGTTGAACAGGTTTTTCTCAAAGTGGATAGAGACTTGCTGAATATTCCAGAGGTGCAATCTCTTTTGGAACGTTATGCACCTGAAGCCCTTTTACAAAAATAGCCGCCCATGAAGAGACTCTTTTGTGTTTTAACCTTGATTCTAACACTGACCGTAGCCATTGGCGCTCCTGCTCAACAGGCCACAGATACAGCTGCCAAAGCTTCTGTTACCGATAAGGTGATCACTTGGTATAACCAACATCTCAACTATGGTACGGTCACGTTGTTGATGGCCGTGGAGAGCTCGTTCATTCCGTTTCCCTCGGAAGTGATCGTTCCGCCGGCGGCCTATCAGGCCTGCAACAGCGACAATCCTGCTCTTTACAAGACGGATTCCAAAGTGGTTAACGTCATCTTCGTGATTCTGTTTGCCACGCTGGGGGCGCTCATTGGTGCGCTGGTCAACTATTTCCTGGCCTTGGTGCTGGGGCGTCCAATAGTCTATTGGTTTGCCAACAGCAAAGTGGGACACCTACTGCTGCTCAATAGCCAGAAAGTCAAGAAAGCCGAGGACTATTTTATCGAACATGGCAAGAGTTCCACGCTCATCGGCCGTCTGATTCCCGCTATTCGACAGCTGATCTCCATCCCAGCCGGCCTCGCCAAGATGAATGTGGGCGTGTTTGTACTCTTCACGACATTGGGCGCTTCTCTTTGGAACACAATATTGGCTTTTCTGGGCTATTTTGCGCATGGCCAACAGGATTTGATTGAGAAGTACAATGATGAATTGAAAATCGTCCTTTGGGGTTTGTGCATCGTTTTTGTGTTGTATTTGGTGTATAAGGGAATTAAGGCCAAGCGTGCACCCAAGGTTGATCCTGAAGCCAAAGATGAGGAAAACCAATGACACAATTATATGGAATAATAGGTAAGTCGTTGGGCTACAGCTATTCTCAACGTTATTTTGAGCAAAAGTTCAAAACAGAGGGATTGTCTGATAACCAATATCTCTTGTTTGAGCTGAAAGACATCTCCGAGTTGCCCATTTTGTTGGCAAAGCACCCCGACATGCGTGGGTTCAACGTGACCATTCCGTTTAAGCAGACGATTATTCCTTTTTTGGGTGAGCTGTCGCCTGAGGCGGCGGCCATTGGGGCGGTGAACGTGGTGCGCGTAGGGCAGGGGAGCCACTTGGTGGGTTATAATACAGACGCTTTAGGCTTCGAGGTGAGTTTGGAGGGTTTGGAGTTGCCTGGGCGGGCGCTGGTGTTGGGTACGGGCGGAGCCGCCGCCGCTGTCGCACATGTCCTGCGACAAAAGGACATCCAATATGTTAGGGTGTCCCGGGCCGGGATCGACGGTAGCTTGACCTACGAGCAGATTACGGAAGCAGTGGCCCATGATTGCATGTTTTGGATTAACTGTACGCCTGTGGGCACGCTGGGATTTCCGGATCAGCTGTTACCGTTGCCCTATCATGTTTTGACGGAGAAGCATTTTTTATACGATTTGGTTTACAATCCAGAAGAGACACCCTTCCTTCGCGAAGGTGTCATGCGTGGCGCGCGCACCCAAAACGGGTTGCGCATGTTGCAGTTGCAGGCCGAAGCCGCTTGGCATATCTGGAATTCTCTAGAGAAATAAAATGTCCTTGACCACGGGCATCGCGTAGTCGTTGTTAATCCTTTCGATAATCAAGGATTTGCGACTGGTAAGTTCGAAACGTAATGCCGCTTGGAGAACCCTTACTTTAAGTATACCATTGTGAAGAGAAACAGCTTTTGTCTGTGAGGCGCAGTATTCACCGATATACTCGGGCCATCGACCTAAGATGGTCTGTTCGGCATAAAGCTTTTGCTTCCCGGCCTTGTTGACGAACGTTTGCAATAGCTCTCGGATGGTATGTTCGTTGCTGTTTTTCATAAGGTGGTTTTGGATTGCAAAGATAAAAAAAAAGGCCATCCATAAGGATGACCTTTTTTGCATGTTAATCGCAATGGATTAGATGATGCCTTGAGCCAACATAGCTTTAGCAACACGCATGAAACCGGCGATGTTAGCGCCCTTCACGTAGTTGATATAGCCCTTTGCTTCCTTGCCGTGCTCAACACACATGTCATAAATGTCGTTCATGATCTTGTGCAGTTTAGCATCAACTTCGGGAGCGGTCCAGTTGATGTGACCAGCATTTTGGCAGATTTCGAGGCCAGAGGTAGCGACACCACCGGCGTTGACAGCCTTGCCAGGTCCGAACGGGATCTTCTTAGCTTGGAAAGCTGCGATAGCGCCCGGTTGGCAACCCATGTTGGAAACTTCAGCGACGTATTTAACGCCGTTCTTGATCAATTGTTTGGCATCTTCTTCAGCCATTTCGTTTTGGAATGCGCAAGGCATAGCGATGTCGCACTTCACGCTCCAAGCTTTCTTACCGGCCGTAAATTTAGCCTTTGCAGGGAATTTGTCGGCCATGTCTTTAACCTTGTTACGACGGCTGTCGCGCATAACGAGCATGTAGTCGATCATCTCTTTGTCGATACCCTTAGGCAGTTCGCAAACGCCATCAGGACCGGAGATAGCGACGACCTTAGCGCCGAGTTCAGTAGCCTTGGTGGCAGCGCCCCAAGCCACATTGCCGAAGCCGGAGAGAGCAATCTTCTTGCCCTTCAAGGATTCGCCCTTTTCTTGAACCATGCGGTCGACATAGTAGATAGCGCCGAAGCCGGTAGCTTCAGGACGGATGAGGGAACCACCCCAACCATAGCTCTTGCCTGTCAAAGCACCAGTGCTGTGCTCGCGAGCGAGAGTCTTGTATGCACCATAGAGGTAACCAATCTCACGGCCGCCGACACCCACGTCGCCTGCAGGGCTGTCCAAATCCGGACCGATGTTGCGCCACAATTCGCGCATGAAGGCTTGGCAGAAACGCATGATTTCAGCATCGCTCTTTCCAGTAGGATCGAAATCAGCACCACCCTTGCCACCGCCGAGAGGCAGATTGGTCAAGCTGTTTTTGAAGATCTGCTCGAAGCCTAAGAACTTCAACATGGAAACGTTGACAGCGGGGTGGAAACGAAGACCACCTTTGTAGATACCGAGGGCGGCATTGTACTGCACACGGTAGCCCAAATTGGTTTGAACTTCGCCTTTGTCGTCAACCCAGGTCACACGGAAAGTGAAGATACGATCGGGCTCAACAATACGCTCGACGATCTTGGCAGCCTCGAATTCAGGATGCTTGTTGTACTCTTTCTCGATGGTTTCCAGGACTTCTTTTACAGCCTGCAAATACTCTTTTTCGCCCGGATGTTTGGCCTCCAGGTTAGCCATGATTGTTTTAACTTTCATATTTACTTTTTTTATTGGGTTAGTAAACTTTTAGAGCCTTTTGAAAGGCGGGGCAAAGGTATAAAATTTATTGTCATTATCAACTATAAAAATAACTATTTAGATATTTTCTACTTCCTTTTTCCGGATTTTTTCATTCACGTACAAAAACCTCCTGGGGACTTGTGCAGGGGTTGATGCCTCAGACGATTATTTTTCCTACTTTTGCCGCCGATTCCAAGACGGATCTTTTGCCTAAAAAACGATTTTAAAACAAGTTAATAACCAGTTAGATATGAAAAATATTCTCCAAATTCTCAAGACTAAGAAATTCTGGATGGAGCTGCTAATCATGACAATCGGCATGATGATTACCGCAATCGCTGTCTACTATTTCTTGGTGCCCAGCAAGTTGATTATCGGTACCATCTCAGGTCTTTCTATCGTCATAAGCGGCGTGTCTGAAAGCCTTTTCGGTGTGGCCTTGCCTGTCTCTACAGTTATTCTTGTCATCAATGCCATTCTGCTCGTATTGGCTTACTTCTTGATCGGCAAAGAATTCGGGGCAAAAACAGTTTATACGGCACTTATCCTCGGACCAATGATGCGCATTCTGGAGACTTATTTCCCTTACGAGAACTTTATCCGCACCAATGGCGCTATCCCGTCCATTATGGGCGATATCTGGTTCGACTTGGTCTGCTTTGTGCTGCTGCTGAGCGCGGCGCAGGCCGTCCTCTTCAAGATCAACGCCTCCACCGGCGGTCTCGACATCTTGGCCAAGATCGTGAATAAATACCTGCACTTTGACATCGGCACATCGGTCTCTGTGGCTGGTGCTATCATCTGCTGCACCGCCTTCGCCATCAACCCCTTCTATATGGTGGTCATCGGCCTTATCGGCACCTGGATCAACGGACTCGTGGTTGACTATTTCACCGCCGGCCTCAACAACAAAAAGCGCGTCTGCATCGTCTCTAAAGACTACGACCGCATCCGTCGCTACATCATCGACGAGCTGGTGCGCGGCTGCACCCTCTATGAAGTTATCGGTGGCTATACCAACGAGCGTAGCATTGAGTTGGAGAGTTTGCTCACCAAAGACGAGTTTACTAAACTGATGGAATACATCAACAAGAACGATATCCGCGCTTTCATCACTGCCGGCAACGTCAGCGAAGTGTACGGTTTCTGGATCAAGGACAAGAAACGACTCAAGGCTAATGTGGACCAACGATAGTGGAACAAGCCGATGATCCAATGAACCAATGATCCAATAAACTAATAACCCAAATAGTTGTTACTCATAGTCTCTCATCCCTAATTCCTGATTTTCCCTTTATGCTCATAGACACTCTTCAAAATTACAAGATATTCCTTGCGTCGAAGTCGCCGCGGCGACGTGAGTTGATGCGCGGTATGGGTCTCGATTTTGAGATCCTCACTACGGACGTGGAGGAGAGTTATGACCCCGCCTTGCCACCCGAAGAGGTGGTCAAGTATCTGTCCCGTCTCAAGTTGTCGCCCATCGATATGACACAATATGCGCCAAAGACGATTTTCGTGGCATGCGACACCATTGTGGTCGTTAACGGTCATATTATCGGCAAGCCGCAAGATGAGCAGGAGGCGAAGGAGATGTTGCACGCCTTGTCCGGCCGCACGCATGTCGTCTATAGCGGCCTTACAGTGGCCACCCCGCAGCGGATGCTCACCGACTACCGTGCCTCAGAGGTTACTTTCGACATCCTTTCCGATGAAGAAATTGACTACTATGTCAGACAATATCGCCCCTTCGACAAGGCCGGCGCTTACGGAGTGCAGGAATGGATCGGCTATATTGGCATAAGCTCCCTCAAGGGCTCCTTCTACAATGTGATGGGCCTGCCCACAAGACTGTTGTGGGGAATGCTGAAAGAAGTGGCGGTTGGGGAATGAGGAATTAGATATGTTCTAAAGTCTTACGTCTAACGTCTCCCGTCTTTTTCGTATTTTTGGCACGTGATTTAACCCACTAGACAATAATAACATGCTGAAAAAGTTCAAGGTAGGGTGGATTTTTGTTCTGCTTTGCCTTATGAGTACGTCCCAGGCTCAAAATCTTCCGCCGAAACCCTTCGGCCCGACTCCGTCGTCGGCGCAATTGGCTTGGCAGAAGATGGAGGTGAATATGTTCTGTCATTTCGGTCCAAACACCTTCACGGGCAAAGAATGGGGTGAGGGCACTGAGCCGGAGGATGTTTTCAACCCCACATCGCTCGACTGCAATCAGTGGGCCGCAACCGCCAAGGCGGCCGGCTTCGGTGGCATAATCCTCACCGCCAAGCATCACGACGGGTTCTGTCTCTGGCCCAACCCGGCCAGCAAGCACACCGTCAAGCAGAGCGCTTGGCGCAAGGGTGGAGGAGATGTGCTGGAAGAATTGTCGGCGGCCTGCCAAAAGGCGGAGATTGGTTTTGGAATCTACATCTCGCCGTGGGACCGCAACGCGCCGACGTATGGCACACCAAAATACAACAAGGTGTTTCTTAAAACCTTGCGAAGCGCGCTTTCAAACTATGGCCCCGTTTTCGAGCAGTGGTTCGACGGTGCCAACGGCGAAGGTCCCAACGGCAAGCGACAAGTCTATGACTGGCCCGCCTTCAATAATCAAGTATATGCTCTACAACCCGCCGCGGTTATCTTCAGCGATGTGGGTCCGGGCTGCCGATGGGTCGGTAACGAGGAGGGCAAGTGTGGCGAGACCTGCTGGTCGCGACTCGACACCAAAGGCCGCGAGCCCGGAAAGAATGCGCCCTCGCAAGACACCTTGAATGGAGGAAACTACAACGGAGCGCATTGGATTCCGGCCGAAACGGACGTCTCCATCCGTCCGGGATGGTTCTACCGCGACAGCGAGCATCCCAAGTCGCTCAACGAGTTGCTCAACATCTATTATACTAGTGTTGGACGAAACTCCTTGCTTTTGCTCAACGTGCCGCCCGACCAACGCGGTCTCATCGCGCGCGAGGACTCCCTTCGATTGATGGAGTTTCGCACTGCCCTCGATGCCATCTTTGCGCACGATTTGGCTCAAGACGCTGTGCGGATTAGCGCTTCCAACACTCGTGGCTCGCAACGAGATGAGGCGAAAACGGCATTCTCTCCCCAATCGCTCTTGGATGGCGACTATGACACGTATTGGACCACGGACGATAGCGTGTGCTCTGCGGAAATCGCGCTTGTGTTCGCTGAATCCCAAACCTTCAATCGTATCCTATTGCAGGAGTATATTCCTTTGGGACAGCGGGTGGAGCGTTTTCGGGTGGATGTGTTTGACGAGAATGGCCTACGGCGCACCATCGCCAGAGGAACTACCATTGGTTATAAACGTATTGTGTTGACGGAACCCTGCACTACGGACAATCTCTATATCGTCATTGAAAAAGCGCGGGCCTGTCCTGTGTTGAACAAACTCGCGCTGTATATGGATACGATTACTCAGACGACGCCGTAGGCGGTGCGCTTCCCGGCTTTGTGCCCTTCGGCGCTCGGCCCGCTTTCTTGAGGGCCGCCGAGATAATCCATTCTATCTGCCCGTTTACACTCCGGAATTCGTCCGCGGCCCATCTCTCAATGGCGGCGTACGTCTCGGCGTCCAAACGAAGCGCAAAATTCTTTTTCATCCATTCTCCTTTCCGAAAAAAAATTCTTGCAGACGGAAAGACCTATTGATAAAGGGTTCCGGTGTTGATGACTGGCGAAGCGGACTCGTCGGCGCAGAGCACCACGAGGAGGTTGGAGACCATAGCGGCCTTGCGTTCTTCATCCAACTCCACGATATGGTCGTCGGAGAGCTTCTTGAGGGCCAGATCGACCATACTGACGGCGCCTTCCACAATCTTCTCGCGGGCGGAGATGATGGCGTCGGCTTGCTGGCGGCGCAGCATCACGCTGGCAATCTCGGCGGCGTATGCCAAGTAGTTGATACGAGCTTCCACAACCTCAATGCCGGCGATTTCCAGATGCTTGCGCAATTCTGCCTCCAGCCGGTCGTTGATTTCCTCGCCGCCCGAACGCAGGGTTACTTCTTCGTCGTCGCGGTCCATGTTGTCATACGCATACATGCCCGCAACTTTGCGCAAGGCGGCGTCGCTCTGAACCCGCACAAACGAGTCGAAGCTCTTGACAGACTTCATCGAATTCTCCGTGATGGTGCTGCGCACATCCGAATCCACCTCGAAGCAGGCCTTGTAGGTATCGCTGATCTTCCAGACCAGTACCAGACCGATCATAATTGGGTTGCCATTGCGATCGTTCACTTTGATGGGCTCCACATCCATATTGCGGGCGCGCAAGGAGAGCTTTTCCTTTTTGTAGAAAGGATTAACCCAGAAAAAACCGTTGTCCTTCACTGTGCCGGAATATTTGCCGAAGAAGGTGAGTACCGCAGATTGGTTGGGTTGCACAATCATGAATCCGACCAAATCAAGAATGTAGATGAAAAATAGAAACACACCCGTGAGGATGGGCAGCAATATCCATGCGGTGGGCTCGCCCTCGGCATCCAGCATGCAGTCGAATTTGGCGAAGCAGACAATCAGCCAGATGGAGAGTGCCAGCAGCGCAAGGTTGATGAAAAGGTGCAGAAAACCATTGTTTCCTGCGGTTATGGTTTTGTTGAATTCATTGGATTCCATAATGTTATGTGTTTTTGAGGTGATTAAAATAATATCAAAATAATATCACCGCAAAAATACATTTTTTTTAATACGATAGCATTATGGGGATTTTTTTAAACGTCGTTCTATACCATAACTTTCGTATCTTCGCCGACAGAATCATCCTGTTATGAAAAAGACATCCTTGCTCCTGATACTCTGCCTTTTGGGTATATTTCTTTACGCGCAGAAACATCCTCCGAAAGTGCAGCCTGCGGATCCTCCTGCGCCCTATGGCCCTGTGCCCACGCCTGCGCAGGTGGAGTGGCAAAAGATGGAGATGAACCTATTCTGCCACTTCGGACCGA
>JAIKWD010000022.1 GCA_024685175.1 Bacteroidales bacterium | reverse complement strand
GCATACGCCCGCACATAATAAGTAGTGCCAGTAGTCAGACCTGTAATATTACTGGTAAAACTGCCCGTACCGCTGCCATCGGTGGTGTAGCTTTCGCTCACAGTAGGGTTCTGCGAAGTACTCCAGCATACACCGCGAGCGGTAACGGAAGAGGCACCATTTGAAGTAACATCACCACCGCAAGTGGCAGAATTAGTCGTAATAGAAGTTATCGTATTGGTGGTAACCATTGGTAACTGATGCTGCGTTTCGGAGAACAGCAAAGTGAAGGTCTGGGAAGTTTCCTGTACCTGCGTAATACGCTGGCTCTCTGCCTCAGCGCAGTTAATGGTTGCATAGCCCACGTATTCCATCTGGTCGCCAAAGGTGAAAGGATTGTTGGTAGCGCCACGGGGATTGGATTTTGCGGATTTTGGCAAATAATCATTCAACATAACGACACCTGTGTATTCCATTTTGTTGGCACCGGTACCGCCGTTGCATACCATTTTGATGGAGGAGGTTTGGCCGCTCTGGCGGGCGGTCATTACGTAGGTGCCAGCGGCGGCCAAGGTAATGCGGAATTGGTGGGAACCGGGTTGTAACGTATAATCATTCACCACAACAATACGGCCATTGATGTCGGCAATGTCCAATGCCACCGTGCCTTCGTTTGTCACCTTCAGGTTCACCTCGGTGGTGCCGGTGAAGGGGTTGGGGTTGTTTTGCGACATTTGTAGAGACACACGGCCGAGAGTCTCTACATCGGCGATGCCCGTGCCGTTCTGCATGGTCAAGGTGGTATCGGGCCAGTAGATGGTCTCTTGCCAGCCCTTGGTCAGGTTGGTGATGGACACTCGGTGGAGCTGTACATACTGGTTGGCCGTATCCATAGCGGTGAAGGTGAGGGTCACACTTTGGGCGAAAGCAACGGTGTTTATCAATATTACTACCAAAAATGATAGGAGTCTTTTCATAATTGTGTTATTTTTAATCAGTTCAATGTATCCCTTTTGGAACACAAGGCAAAGTTAGGAAAAAATTTGATATACGGCATAACGCATTTGATTTTTTCAAATCAAGGAAGCCTTAGAATGAAACAAAATTTGCACGCAATGCTGATTTTTGGAAATTACGAAAGCGATAAAATCGAAAAATGCTGCAAGTTTGCAACAAACTCCGATTCAGTATAACAAAAAATCATATTTTCATCCGAAGATTCAATATGAAAATAATACTGTTTTTGTTTCTTTCGCCTACTCTCTTCTGGTTTTTCGGCTTCCACCATGTTATTGTTTAATTGATTTTTCTGAATTAATATTTTTTGATTTTTTTCGCCCGCCTTGCGGCGGGTTTGCTTGACAGACCGCTTTTGCGCTCCGCGCTTGTGCGGTCTGCTCTAATCGCGAACACAACGGACCGAGAACGCGTAGTCCTTGTAGTAGTCGCTCTTGTACACGGCGGCGTATTGGTAGCCAAGAACACGGGTGTACGCGATGTAGTCATTGTCCTCCGACGCACTCCAAAAGTAGGCACGATAACCGAAAGCTTCGTAGGGGCTGAGGTAGCCGCCAGCAGGAAGAGCCGAAAAACCTGTGGCATTGTTATTACTTGGGTTATTGCCCACTACACAAGTAACTGTGTAACTGTTCCAGCCTGTGGTGGAAGCCAATGCCTTGGCTATATAGGCACTGTCTCCACCACACACATACTGGCTCTGGCTGCTTACATAATCGGTCAGCTGTGTCCATTCCGCATCACTCGGAACATGCCAGCCTGTTGGACAAATGCCCTGTACTCCGCTGGGATTGGCACTACTAGTAGATGAGTTACCCATCACTGCTGGCCAGTTGTACAGATAACCGTATGTAGGAACGTTGGATTGATCATTATTGGGATAATAACGGTAAGCCGTTGTGGTGCTCGTACTACTCCCAAAAGCAATACTTGTTCCATCAGCATATTGTGTGGTACGCAGATTTTCTTTCATCCAGCACTGATTGCCAATTTGCACTGTATTGTAAGTATTATTGTCAATATCGGTCACCGTGGCCGCTCCCGAACAGGGTTGGCCATCATACGGATTGCCGACTGTTTCAGCGAACTGCAAGACAATTGTCTGTGAGGCATTTTGCTCTTGAGTTACATGCCGGCTCTCCGCCTCACTGCCGTTAATGCTGGCATAGCCCACGTATTCCATCTGATCGCCGAAGGTGAAAGGGTGGGTGGTGGTGTATTTGGGGGCATTTTGTGATTTAGGCGATTGTAGAGACGCACGGCCGTGCGTCTCTACGGTACCAATGTATTCCATTTTATTGGCATCGGTGCCGCCATTGCATACCATTTTGATGGAGGAGGTTTGGCCATTCTGGCGGGCAGTCATCACGTAGGTGCCGGCAGTGGCAAGGGTGATGCGGAATTGGTGGAAACCAGGTTGTAAGGCATAATCATTCGCCACAACAATACGGCCATTGATGTCGGCAATGTCCAATGCCACAGTGCCTTCGCTTGTTACCATCAGGTTCACCTCGGTGGTGCCGGTGAAGGGGTTGGGGTTGTTTTGCGACATTTGTAGAGACACACGGCCGGGAGTCTCTACATCGGCGATGCCCGTGCCGTTCTGCATGGTTAAGGTGGTGTCGGGCCAATATATCGTTTCCTGCCAACCCTTGGTCAGGTTGGTGATGGACACTCGGTTGAGCTGCACATGCTGGTTGGCCGCATCCTTGGCGGTGAAGGTGAGGGTCACACTTTGGGCGAAAGCAATGGTGCTTATCAATATTACTACCAAAAATGATAGGAGTCTTTTCATAATCTTATTACTTTAGGTGTGTTTTCTCTATGTTCAAAGAATGGGAGCATAGCTTGTATCAGATTTTCTTTTTCAAAATTTCAAATCGCAAAGATAGTAACAATATTCTCATCCGCAAATTTTATTGAGCAAAACATTATGTTCACCCGTAAAATTTTCGTATAAAAATACAAACATGAATCTTCTGTTTTTATGCCGCAAAAACACACATTATCTTAATCCGAACCCCTTTAGGGATTCCCTATCTGTAGCCGTTGGAGATGCGGCATCCCCTAACGGGGATGAGTCACCCCCTCACCAATGCTCCGACGGCACGTTTGAAAAAATGCTTATTTTTGCGGACTGAAAAACTGGAAGATGGAAGAAGCCCAGCCCAGACAGTATCCCCGTTATGTTCGGACTATCCGCCGAAGCAAACGCAAATTATCCATAGTGTCAAGATGGTATCTCCGTCTTGCCATTATTACTTTCATCATTCTTGTAGGCCTTTTCTTGGTCTCTTTGTTTGATAAGGGCTCGATGCTTTCTCTTTTTAAAAGGCCGTTCCCTTATCTCATATCTTTGGGCATTGCCTTGTATTATTCCCTCATCAACAAGGGGAGCTTAGTGGAATCTGTAAGTGTTGATTATTTGAGACAGGAAATCAGAGTTGTGCATTCCACGCTTTTGAACCGTCAGCATAAAGTGGTGGTTCCATTCGAAGGGATGAGCTGGTCTGTGCTTCCAGGCGGATACAGTCTCAACAGACTTCGGATTTTCCCCAAGCAAGGAGACCGAATAGTGATTTGTGAGGGTGGACTCGGATGGACGGGAGAGGATGTCGGTCGATTGGAATCTGCTTTGTCAAGGATAGTAGAGCGGGAGCAGTGGCTTTTGAAGATGTAGAAACAAGTCGTTAGACCCTGCTATTCCGTAATGTTGCCGCCAGACCAGGTCAGATTCATAGTTTGCTACGGACAGGCATCCCCTGCTGGGATGAGTCACTCCCTCACGCCGGGTTCTTCACCCTTACCTTCGACCACGTCTGCAGCACCACCGAGACGATGATCAGTGCGATGCCGAGGACAAAGGAGAAGTTCAGCTCGTGGTATTCCTGGAAAATCAGCATCGCGAGGATGATGCTATAGACGGGCTCCAGATTGTAGGTGAGGTTGACCGTAAAAGCGTCAATCTTCTGCAGGACAATGATTTGCAGCAAACACAGCCCGATGGTGCAAACCACCACCATAAAGGCCATATAGGGATAGTCCATACCCGTCGGAAGGAACTTCCCGACTGGCAGGAAGGCGTTGTAAACCGGCAGGATGACGCTGAGGACGACAATGCCGCCGACCATTTCCCAAAAGAGCATATTCTTGGCTTCGTAGAGCTTGCCGACGTGCTGGTTGGCGATGGCGAACAGGACGTACAAGGCCGAGGAGACGATTCCCAAAGCAATGCCCAAACGGTATCGGGTGTCGAATTGGAAGATGAGATAGACGCCGCATACCGTGAGAATGCTGAACAGGAACTCGCGCACGGAGAAGCGGTGCCGGTTGATGATTGGTTCGAGAATCGCGGTGAAGAACCCGACCAAGGAGAAGCAGACCACCCCGATGGAGACGTTTGACGCCTTGATGCTGGCGTAGAAGAAAATCCAGTGCAGGCACAGCAGCACGCCCACGCCGCCCATCCGGGCCAAATCCTTGAAACGGAAATGCCGCATCTCTTTTCGGAGAAGCAGAAACAACGCCATCAGGGCGGCCGCCCACGTCATCCGGTGCCAGACGAGCACCACGGGGTCCAGCTCAATGAGCCGTCCCAGCACCCCGGTAAACCCCGCGATGAACACGGAGAGGTGCAGCAGCAGGAAGCCTTTATGACCTGAAAATCGGGGACAGTAAAACAAATTCAAAATAGGGTAAGTCCTTAATACTTTGTTTTTGGGTCTTTAGTCTTTAGTCTTCGGCTGCCGGAGCCTTGCGCATGAGATAATAGCCCAACAACACGGCGGAGGAGACCACGTAGGAGGTCATGTTCACCACGCAAGCACCGTCCATCTGCCACTTCGGGATAAGCCACAAAGAGAGGAGCAATGTGCAAAGGAGTCCAATGGCAGACTTGACTATCAGCACGTTAAGACTGCGCACAGCAGAAAAATAGTTGCCGATGACGTTGGAGAAAGCGATGGCCAGTACGCCTGGCGCCAACAGCAGCACCACACGCTTGGCCACTCCGAACTCAGGGCCGAAGATGAAGGCGAACAACGACTTGGGCAGCAACAATATGATCCCGATGCAGAGCGCCGAAACGCCCAAACTGACCAGCGCCAGCCGCATAGTCTCGCGCCGAGACTGCTGCGTATCGCCCTGCTCCAACACATTGGAAAACTGCACCACCGCCACGCTGCGTCCCACAATCCAAATGGCCTCCGCAATGGCAACGCCAATGGAGAAAATGCCCACCGAACCTTGCCCAATGAAAAAATTGAGCATGTAATAGGTCAATCGGTAGTTGAAAAACTGCAACAGGTTGCTCAATTCCGTTTTCCAACCAAAAGAGAAAAGCTGTCGATTGCAGGAGGTGTCGAAATCCCAATGGAGCCGAATACCCATCTTGCGACGTAGGTGCCCGCAAATCAGTATCAACAGTAACAACGATACGATTTGGCCATAGAAATAGCAATAATAGCCCAGATTCGGCCAAATCCAGTGGAACAGGAGCATGAATGCAAGCAACATCGCGGGTTGTAGCACCGTGATGAGGTTGTAGTGGCTGATTTTTTGCCCACCCACGAAGATGGAGTTGTAAAAGGCAATCACGCCCAGCAACACGGAAGCCATGAAGACAAAGGGCGCCACGCGGGTCTGACCCAGCAACAGTAGCACAATGCCGCCGACCGCCGCTACGATGAACGACCATAGATAGGCCATCGTCGACAATTTTGAAGTGCCTAATCGGGAGAAGAAGTAGGAGACGCTGCTGCCCGTGAAGACGTTGGCAAAAATCGCAATCAAGCCAATATCGGCGGTGAAAATAGCCACCGCGCCACGTCCGTCGGCCTTCCACAACTGCGTGGTCAGCACAATCACGGCAAAATTGAGCAACATAATCAATCCTTTGCTCAAAATGGTGGCGACAATATTCTCTTTCAGCTTGATACTACTCATATTGATTGTTGTTTCCGCCTTCCGGAATTACGGCGGCTTCGTTCTGCAGGATGAAACGGACGAAGTCGGCTTCTATTGCCTTCCAATTATACTTCCGCTCAGCAAATTGCCGTGCCGCCACACAATGTTTCTGATACAAATCCTCATCGCAAAGATAACGGTCGACACAGTCAGCAACCTTGCTAATCTTGTATGGATCCACCAAATGGCCGAACTGCATGATTTCCGGACAACCTTGCCGAATCGCTTTTAAGTCGGAATAGATGACCGGACGCGCCATAGCCATGAAGTAGAACAACTTGATGGGCAAACAGCGCTGGTTTTCGACATCCGTACTGCGAAGATCCAGAAATAGATCATGTTCGGCGGCAATTTGGCAGAACTGTTGGAACGGCACGTACGGAGAGACCTCGACTCGCAGATTCGATGGCGTTTTTATGGCTGAGGAGATTGTGTCAGACGACAAGACTTTGAGCAAAACCGACAATTCGGGATGGCGGGCTGCCACCATCTTGGCAACCTCCAAGACGCGAAAGAAGCCCTTCTCTTCCGTCAAGCTACCGCTGTAAAACAGCCGCAAATCGTTGTTCAACACGCGAGGCACCTGCCTGTTTATAAATTGCAAATCAGGATAATACGAGGTAAACACAAAGGGACGGCGGGGAAAGAGGCGGCGGAAGGGGTGCGCCTTGTACGTCTCGCCGAAAATGAAGCCGTCGGTAAAAAAGTTGGTCCACACATTGAGGCCAATCATGGCCACACCCTTGAAGAATTTCGCGATGGCGGATAGATTGCGCACGTTTTTCTTCGAGGGATACCACTCGGTGATGTCATACAGGATGCGACAATTGACCTTTTGCTGACGACGATATAGCAGGGCACTGCGCAAGGCCATCGGGGTGTCCCCTACAATCACGTCGGGATGGAGCGGCTCCAACAGAGCGGCAATATGCCGCACCTGCCGAGCGCGCATAGGCTGCGCTTCGCAGACGATGTCCGAAGCGTCGGGGTCAAGGCCTGCCCGCGATGCCACGACAGTCACCTCCGCGCCCCGCGATCGCAGGCTGGGAATCTGGTGATGCCGAACGCGCTCGTCATCGGCAGCATGGGCAGTGAGCAAGAAGACCACTTTCATAGACGTCAATTATTGCTGCCGGGCCTCTTTCCAAGCATAATACTCTTCGCGGAGCAGACTGTAAACGACTACATCCTTGAATTTCCCTTGATGGAAATAATGCTGCTTGAGCCGTCCCTCCTCTTTAAATCCCATCTTCTTCAGCAAGGCGATGATACTTTCGTTATCCGGGAAGACATCATTGGTTATCTTATTTAGGTTCAGTGTGTTGAAACCATAATCAATGAGCAAAACAGAGGCCTCGAACGCCAAGCCCAAACCCTGATATTTTTTAGGTATGCGCAAGGTTTTCCAGGTGGCACGCTGATGCCTTTGATTGATGTCATATAGTCCTACAGCACCCAAAAGCACTGGCTTCTCGTCCGGTTTCTCCTTATAGAAAATGGAAAGGGCCACGTCCCCGTTCCGGCAGATTTTTTCGTACCACTGCTGCTGGTTGTACGAAGAAATGGGATTGTGGATGATGTAGTCGGTGAGATCAGCGTCCCAGCGTTGCTCCATCAAATACGGAAGATCTTCGGGTTCCACCGGTTTCAATATAATGCGTTCGCTTTCTAATATTCTCATAATCAATTTATTATTCTATGGTTTTACGATATATTTCATCCAAAGACAAGATCGGTGCCTGGATTTTCTGCGTCAAATTGACAATTTCCATAACCAAATCGAAGGCACCTCTCTCGCGGTTTTTCATTTTCTCTATCATCTCCGAACTGATATTCTGGAATTCTTCCCGGGAAAGGGAATCCTTTATTTTTCGCATCCAAGCTATATAAGGCGTGTTGAAAGCCATATTAATGGGATGGAAGCTGATGACTTTCAAGCCGGGAGACGTGAAATGTTTCAGAAAAGGTTGGATAGAAAGACCCAACTGATTGTATAAGAAACTGCCCTCCTCAAAGAAAACGGGGATTTGTAACAGCTTGGACTCCAACCAATAAGGCGTGATTTTCTGCGCCAAGGTGGTGATGGTATTGGAGCAGCATTTGAAATGGAACTCGTTTTTCAGCAAATGCGCCGTATCGGTCACATCAAAGGCGCGATGCGAGCGGGTGCAGGTGGCCTCCGGAGCGAACGACACACACGTTTCTATCACCTCGCGAAACGTGCTGCCGTGCGAGGATCCAGGGAGAAAATTGGGATGAATTCCGCGCATAATACGACCTTTCTCGAAATTTTCGCGAATAATCCGGGAGTTATGCGTGACAAACGTGGTGAGTTTCAGCAGGTCCAGCGGCAGTTTGCGGAAATAATCAGCTATGACTTGCTCCGAAGCCCAATCTATATCCGAAGTGAAACAAAACACCGGTTGGTCGTCCCAAATGTGCGGTCTGGCAACTTTGTCCACCAACGCAGCCATCTCATCCTCTATCTCAGAGTGAATCATTTCTATCTCAGTTAATTAGACAATTCAATAAGAAACCACAAAAATACATTTTTTTCTTACAATTATAGAAATTAGGAATGAGAATGAGGAATGAGACTGAGAGGTGAGAGGGGGTATTTAAATTATATTATTTTTGCACGTTTTTTTCCGGCCTGAAAAATCGGGAAGGGGAAAACATCGTCATCATTAAAAGTTACCGTCAAGATGAAAAGATTTTTTAGCACATTGATAATTATCGCTTTAGCCATCATCCCCTCAGCATCGGTTGTGGCGCAAAGCGAAGCGAGAGAACTGACGAATCTGGTGGTTTTCGTGCGTTTTGCCGACGAACCGGAGATTAATCATTCTTTTGCAGCCATTGACACGATGTTTAATGCGAAGACCGAGGGCTATTTAAGCGTTTATAATTTCTTCAAGGCCTTGTCGTACGATAAGATTCATTATAACACAATCTATACCAATGATATACAGAACGGTCAGATTGTTTCTTACCAGGATGTTTTCCCACGCGGCTATTTCGAGCCCTATAGTGCGTGGAATCCCATCGGCTACCAAGGGGAGAATCCGTTTATGGGAGTCTCGATGCGCGAGGCGCTCTTGTTGGGCCGTATTGTGAAGTATGTCGATTCCTTGCATTTGGTGGATTCCGACATTGTGCTCGATGGCGATGGGGATGGCGACATCGACAACATCAGTTTCATCGTGAAGGGTGGCACGGGAGAGTGGGCATCCATACTGTGGCCCCACATGGAGTACTTCCCCCACGATTCGCTGGGTTATGTGGCCACCATCAATGGCATTCGTCTCAACACGTTTAATCTCGAGTTTGAAGGCGCATCATCGTCTATGTTCAATGCGAATGTTTTCCGCCACGAGATGGGCCATTCCCTGAATTTGCCTGATTTGTACCATTACCTCTACTATTCCAATGTATCGCCTGCCGGAAGCTGGGATATGATGGACAACAATTATTACCCCAACCATACGGCGGCCATATACAAGAACAAGATTCTGCACGTGTCGGACGACCCGATAGAGATCACGGAAGACGGCGACTACACCTTGCTGAGTGTGGGGTCGAGTCCTTCGCAGAACTGCTACTATATCAAGTCGCACATAGACCCCACGCAGTGGTATGTGCTGGAATACCGCACATATCTCGACTTGTTCGACTATGGCGTTCCGGGCATTGGACTAGTTGTGGCGCGCTGGAACGATACGATACCCTTGGACTACAATGGTATGTTTGCCAACGCTTTCTTCGATTTCCACACACAAGCACACCAATATTGGATTTTCCGTCCTGGCAGCGCGATTGACACAATCCATGGTTCTCTCGCCAATTCGTTTTTCAGCCAAGAGTCGGGGCGTACCTCCTTCGGTCCCACCACCAATCCGCATCCTTATCTGACAGACGGCACGCCAGAGACAAGTTTTGAGATCACCAACATCCAGGAGGACGGCAACCAACTCACCTTTCACGTGCATTTCTTGGATGTAGGCATAGAAGACCACGACCATGCCAACGACTTAAAAGTGTGGCCCAACCCCGCCCACGATCTCATTTCTGTTGAAGGAGAAGGTATTAACCGCGTGGAAATGTACGATGCTACCGGTCGCTTGGCCGTCGCAGACGCTGATGTAAGCGGTGACCACTGCACGCTGTCGGTGTCGCAGTTGCCGAAAGGACTGTATATCTTGAAAGTCTATACAGCCAATGGCTTTTCACTATCAAGGAAAGTGGTTTTGGAATAAAGGCCTTAAGACAAAAAAAAATCGGGAACGTTTAAACATATATATGTTTTTGCCCGTCTTAAATAGCACATTAATCCTAATTAAAATCAATCTGTTATGAAAAAGACATTTACACTTGCATTGTTTTTGGGCTTCCTGACATTGGTACAAGCCCAAGTTCCCGAAATCGATATGGTTTTTGTAAAGGGCGGCAATTATTTGATGGGTTGCACGACAGAACAAAACCAGGATTGCCAAGTCGACGAAAAGCCGACCCACGCCATCCAGTTATCGGATTATTACATCTCCAAGTACGAGGTGACGCAAAAACTGTGGCGGGAAGTGATGGGCAACAACACCTCGAAAGTGTTAGGCGACTCTTTGCCCGTAACGGGTATAAGCTGGTATGAGGCGCGCGACTTCACCATCAAGTTAAGCAAGATGACCGGCCAGAAGTATCGCCTTCCTACCGAGGCGGAGTGGGAGTATGCCGCACGCGGAGGCAACCAAAGCCGCCATTACAAGTTCTCCGGCTCCGACGACATCGCAGAAGTGGCTTGGTTCAAAAAGAACAGCGACAACAATCTTCATCCTGTCGGCCTGCTGAAACCCAACGAACTCGGCCTCTATGATATGAGCGGAAACGTCTATGAATGGTGCTTGGACACATATACCTTATATGAGAATGCCACTGAAACTTTCAGCTTCATCGGGGATGGTCAAGTCGCCACCAAGGCCATTGTCAATCCCATTGTGGATGATCTATCGAGTGACGTCAAGGTGTGCCGTGGCGGTTGCATAACCAGTTTCTCTGATGTCTGCCGCGTATCGGCCCGCTCTAAATACACCAAAATACAACAACCTACCAATGTCGGGCTTCGCCTGGTGCAGGAGGTGACAAAATAACGTCCTAAAAAACGACGAATAATGAAAAACAGGCTCCTCGTTTTCGCCCTGTTATGCTTTGCCTTTTCCGGATGTCGGACATACGAGAATTGTAAAAGCAAGGATGGTCCTTGGTCCTTTCGCGTGCCCGAGAGGCCATCTTACGAGGACACCACGCAGTGGTACAGTCACAATCAGAATGCCCAGGTCGATATTTTCTATATTGCCTCTACCGAAACAGGTGACTACAAGCGGGGGCGCCACACCTACCATAACGCCGACACGTACGCCGACAGTCTGCGACTCCCGATTCTAGGAGAGATGCAGGGTGTGGACGTGCTCTTGAGCGGCAACTTGAACTATTACTCGCCCTATTATCGACAGTGTTCGCTTCAGACTTATACGAAAGACAAATTCGTGACCAAGCGGATGCCCGTAGCCATCCAAGACGTGAAAGATGCGTTCCGGTATTACATAATCCACATCAACCAAGGGCGGCCTTTCATCTTGGCGGGATTCAGCCAAGGGGCAATGATCGTGTTGGAGCTCTTGAAAGAGATGGACGATGACACCTATCGTCGAATGGTCGCGGCCTACGCCATTGGCGTGAGCATCCCCGAAGAGACGTTGGCCCAGTGTCCGCGCATTGTGCCCGCCCGAGGCGCGAGCGACTGCGGCGTCACCATTTGCTACAACTCCGCGCGTGACGCGGACTGCGCCCTTTGGGACAAGAAGAGCGCCGTCGCCATCAACCCCGTGAACTGGCGCACCGACGCCACATACGCTGTGTTGATCACCGAGCCGACGCCATTAGTACCCATCAACGAGCAGCAAAAGGACACGATGATCGTGCATCTCGATGTGGAGTCGAGTCTCCTGTTTGTGGAGGGATACAAGGCTACCGACTATGTGTTGCCGCTCATCGGGCGCGAGGGCAACTACCACTCGCGAGAGATCTGGCTTTACCGCGATGCCTTGCGCAACAATATGGCGTTGCGCGCCGCCGAATTTCTGAAGAAGCGGGAGAACGACTAAACAACGCCGAAGGCGCTGAAACTCACACTTTGCAGCGGCGAGACCAGTTCCGGACTGATGAGTAAGACGACAAAACCGTATCGGACAGCCATACTCGGCGGTCCAACATACCTGGAACCGCAAAAGGCGCTATTGCCTGGAGGATTTTCCTGAAACAAGCGGTTAACAATCTAATAGTTAATGGGTTAGTGGTTAGAAATTAGTAAACTAGAACTCGCGGCCCACTTTTTTAAGGAACCGTTTCACTTTGCGGTAGCGTTTGTTCAGCCAATTCTCCACCATCTCGCTTTCTATCTTGGCGGCATCCGAGATATCGTTTTTGCGTCTTCTCGCAAGGGAGAAACGGAGATAGGCTTCGATATGGCGTCTCTTCTTATCGTGATAGATTTCATCGAACGGGATAAGGACAGCCGTATCCTCAATCTTGTGCATCAAGCGGTTGACGGCCGTGCCGAACATAAGCATATGGGAAGTGATGGAGATGTAGGCGGTCATATTCGGCGGGACATTCAATCCTCGCATTCGGGCAGCCGCTTTGAGCAATTTGTAATCCTCGAGCAGGTCTTCCTTATTCAATATCAAATCCATCAAATCGGGATCGGAAGTTGGCATTATCGCTTGGTCTTTCCAAGGGCGGACCAGCTCTTCCTTGTCGCCATAATGCTTCCATAAGAAATGATAGATTAAGTCTTTCGTGATATGATCATAGGAAGGATACAGGGTTATCTTTCCAAAGAAATAAAGCAGGTTGGGATATTTCATAATAATGGCCACCAGGCCATCCCACAAGTTGTCGAAGGCAAAAATGGATTTTGCTCCATTCTTGGAACTCTGATACTCTGGAGCCACGAAATTGCGTCCCAGTTCCAGGACGTGCGGCAGGTATTCGTTGATAAACTTCTGGGAGAAGTGAAACTGATGGGCGCTGGCCATAATGGGTTGGCCCGATTCGTCGAAAACCGCTTCAGAGCCGAAAAGGAAGCGATATCCTCCGATGATGGCCTCGTTATCCGGGTCCCACACAATCAGCTGTTTGTAGGGGTTCTCCATCTTGTCATATTCATCAAGGTCCACTTCTTTGCCCGTGGAGCCGCCGGCTTCACGGAATGCGAGCTCGCGCAGTCTGCCGATTTCTGTAACCACATTGGGCGAATCCTGCCAAGTAACGATATAGAGTTCGTTGTGTCCCTTGTTGGTGTCTTCCAATTTCTTGGACTTGGTAAGTTCAGCCTTAATCAGCTCAACGGGTACAGGATCAATAATTGTCTTCATAACAAAAAGTTTATCAATCAATACTAGACGGCCAGGGGTTCGAGACTATGCCGGCCATATCGAGCATAGTTTGGTGTGCCAGGTCGCGCATTCGTGCCGTCTCCTCTTTGCGGGGGGCATTGAGGTCCGGCACAATAGGATCGCCCACATGGATCGTAATCAGAGGCTCCTCTTTGCAGAAAAATCGGCGCCATCCGGTGCGGGGTCGGAAAGAGATCATCATTGGAATTATAGGGAGTGCATATCGGTAGGCCATATTGAAAGCGCCGGTCTTGAACGGGCGAAGCGGAGCATAGTATCTCCAACTGCAGCTTTCGGGGAAAATGTGGATCCACTGTTTGCTTTGGATCAGGTCGTCCATTGCCTTGTCGAACGCCCTGAGACCGCTACGTTCCTCCGGAATGGCGATGCCGCCGATGGTTTTCATCAAAAACCCGTCATTGCCACGGAATGCATTGGCGTACATCGGGATCCATGCCTTGCGGTAGCGCATCGCCTGCAACACACAAATCATATCCCAGCGGTGAACGTGATTGCACACGGTCATCACACCATTGGCGAAAAGCTTGCGATGACGGCGTATTTTCTCACGTCCTTCTATCTTAAGTCCATAGCGGATCCGGTTAACCGGAAAAGCAAGAATCCAGGTGACAAAATAAATCAAGAAGTTCAACATCCTGAACTTCAACGTTTTATCAAGATAGGTGTAGGTTGCGTCAAATTGAATGTCCTTGAGTTCCCCTCGGATGGGAGTCATCCGTTTGAACGGATCATCGCCGGGAAAATCCGCAATCGGTTCGGGGACATACACCTCTTCCCGGACTTTGAAGTTCAGATAGGCTGGTCCCCATGAAGAACAATCTTTAAGCATTCTAATTTGATCTTTAAAAACTGCTTTAAAGAATGCAAAATTAGTAAAGTTTTTTTTAATGTCAAGTTTTTTTTGACCTAAAAAGACACGGAAGCGAAAAAAATTATCGTTCTTTTACAATGCTGAATTCCGACAGCGTATAGCTGCCATCATTGTTAAGGGTGACACGGGCCGAGATGGTGGGCATATCGTCGTAATGAAGCACTTTGCCCGTCACGAAACTCACCCCGGGCGTCGTGTGGACATAGAGGTTGGGGCCGCTGACGTCGTAGGTCAGTTGCTCGCCGATCCAGACGGCATCCTCGTAGAAGTCGCCCAGATCATTCACCGTGTTCGTCACCGTGGCCAGTTCGTGTTCGCCATGATACAGCGTGATTTTATCGCCGTTGACGGAATAGTTGAGTTCGCTGCAGAGTGCCTGCTGGATGTCGTAGGGGTCGATGGCGGCGGCGATATAGGCATAGCCCTGTTCTTGGAATCGCAACAGATTGAACCGTTCGACAAGCACGCCGGTGCCTTCCATCACTCCGCCGGTGATCCAGATGTCACCCGATGCGGCATCATAGCGGGCCGACGGGGCATTGCCGTGGCGAAGGTCTGCAAAAGCCGTCGCAGCTCCCTTGTTGACCACCACAATGCCATATCCATCCGAAGAGTGTTCCTCGCCGCAGCGCACCAGACTCCACACACTCACTTTCGCCGCAGTGTCGTTCAGGATGTTCTCGAAATTTTCGTCCAACACATGTCTGTCCATCGTCGTCCCCACGATTTCAGGGGCTTCCTGTGCGCCGATGGGATTCTCCAGAACACCCTTCACGGGTTTCATTTCCACCTTCTTGCCTTTACAGGAGACTGTGACCGCGCCACAAACGGTTAATAATATGGCAATCCATAAGAAAGAGAGCTTTTTCATAATTGATTATTATAATTAGCGGCAAAAATAAAAAAAATAGCAATTTGTAATAAAATCTATCGTCTTGGGACTTAAATCTCTCAGCAACTATTTTTTGTAATTTTGCATAGTAAATAAAACATTAGCTTTATTTCTTGAAAAAGATCACATTAATCGCTAGTAACACATTAAAAAACATAAATCTGTAATGAAAAAAATCATACTCTTATTAGCCTTAATTATTCCAGCTGTTTCCGGATGGTCGCAAAGTAAAAAAGACTTGGAAGCCAAGATGAACCATTTTCAATCGAAGGTCGACTCGATTGTCGCCGCATACGACAGACAAATTGCGGAGCTGAAATCCGAAAATGGGCAACTCGCCTCAGAACTTTCCTCATTAAAGCTCAATCTAACGAATGCCTCTACTTCATTATCGCTGCTTGCCAAAAGCAATTCCGACCTTGAAGCCCAATACAAGGTCTTGACTGCCAAGGTCGACAGTTTAACTAAATTAGTAAAGCTCAGACAAGCTGCCGCTAATACCGAAGCAAACGATAATAACTACATCACGAACCCGCAAAATGAAGAAGACTCCATCCAGAGTGTTGTATACCAATATTATGCAGCACCGAAATGGGAAGACCGACTCGCTTTCGTTTTAGATGCCGAGAAAGTGAAGCCACACATGAGACAACAATACAGCAACAATTATAGCTCATGGTCTTACTCCAAGAAAAATATCATTGTGATGGATGAAAAAATATCCATGGGCCAATCATTCAAGGTTCTTGTTAATGGTTCAACAATTATTTACATGAAAAAGACTTCTTCCGGCTATAAAATCGATTGGGATGCTTCGACAGGACACAACGCGACATCCATCAAATATTTTGAGATGAACAAAAGCACTACGGCCACCAATTTCCGAGGAAGAGTTATATTGCAATCTGACTTATCGAATCTTGGATACGTAGATGAATACTTGCATGACATCGGCATTACGGAGGATCGCTATTATTCCGTTTCAATAATGGATGTAGATTACAATTCTATGTATGCCGCCGTCAACAAGACTTCAACCGATGGCAAGCGACTGTTGAATTTGCTGAAAGATGGCAAAGAGCACAAAATAATACTTCAGGTTCAGTACCAGAAGAAACAAGCCAATGGTTGGGCTAACGACGGCATAGGCTACATCCCCGTCGTAACTAAATTTGTTTCGGAGGATTGGAGCATGTAAGGTACACGCATCCACTCCTCCAAAAGAAGGTATCCCAAATCTATAGTCTTTAAGATCTTACAGCTAACCGCTATCTGCTAACCGCTACTTTTTCCCAAGTTTGCCGAAGAGGCCGCCCAGGATCTTGCCTGCGGTGGAAGCGGCACTGGGTTTGGAAGCGCCGAGCAGACCGCCGAGCAGGTTGCCGATGTTGCCGCCGGCGTTGCCTTTGCCCAACACAGACAACAAGTTGGGAGCCACGGAAGCCAAAATGTTGGACACCTGATCGTTGGTGGTGCTTGTCTGGGAGGAAAGACCCGAAATGACAGAGCCGAGGTTGCCGCCGAAGACCTTGGCCAAGATCTTCTTGCCATCCTCAATATTAAGGCCGAAAGCTTGTCCCGCGTGGTTGCTGAGCGCTTGGGTGAGAGAAGCCGCACCTGCCGCCGTGGAAGAATTTCTCTGCATGGCGCTTAAGAATTTCGGAATAGCCGCCTTGATGACGTTTACAATCTTGGTAGTATCAATGCCGAACTTTTTGCTGATTTCTCCGATAAGGTTGTTACCGGTAAGGGAAGAGATAATATTGTTTAGATCCATAATAAAAAATTTTAAAGGTTTGTGTGTTTTAAGACTTGCAAAGATAAAAAAACATTAAATATGAAATAATATTTTCTTTTAAATTGAAAAAAAGCAATAATGCACAGGCAAATAAAGACAGTTATTAATAAAATTCTATTTTTGTAGGATTATTTTTTAAACTTTTTAATTATGAAAAAACTTTCATTAGCATTGCTTTGCGTGTGTTTTATCTGCTGTTCATGCAACAAGAAAAACGAGCAGAATGTTCCTGTTCAAGAGAACGAATTTGCAGAATTGCAATCGGACTTGGACACGTTAAGAGCCTATAGAGAATCGTCTGATGACTATGCCGGAAAAGACTATGCCGAAAAGGATACCTTATTCCTTTCTTTAGACAGTTTAATCACAAAATTGGATTCTGCAACTATTGCTAATACTCCTCTTAATTTAACTATGTTTGACAGGAATTTGATAAAATTCAATGGTGAAAATTGTTATCACTTAATGTTAACATCTTCCTACTCATATAATAGACGTTACTATTTTGTTGCTCAAACATTTTCCCGCATAATAAAGCAACGTTATCTACCACTCATATCTATTCTAGGCAGCAAAAACATGGCAAATTACACTGACTCCCTTGAATACATGGCCATTTCAACTGGAAATCTTTTATATGACTTTGTTGATCGAGATGAATATACCTATTACACTACAACTTTGGTTTTCAAAATTGCCGATTTCAAAGATTTCGTTAGCCTTAAAATAACTGACAAGGAATTCGTTGATAAATGTACAAAGATTATTGGAAATCCTGGCATCTATACTATAGATATAGATTACAATGAAGATGAGAAATAGGCATTCCTTCGGCTTATTTTTTTTGTATCTTTGCAACGTCTTTGAGAAAAATCAACAATAACACATAATCAATCATTTATTTACACAATAAGACATGAAAAGAGACGAGCAAATCTTCAATCTTATCGAGCAAGAGCGTCAGCGTCAGACCAACGGTATTGAGCTGATCGCTTCCGAGAACTTCGTCAGCCCCCAAGTGATGGAAGCTATGGGATCCGTGATGACCAACAAATACGCCGAAGGCCTGCCCACCAAGCGTTATTATGGCGGATGCCAGATCGTGGACCAGAGCGAGCAGATCGCCATCGACCGTGTGAAGCAACTCTTCGGTGCAGAATGGGCCAACGTGCAGCCGCACTCCGGCGCACAAGCCAATATGGCCGTGCTTTTGGCCTGCCTAAAGCCGGGCGACACCTTCATGGGTCTCGACCTCAACCATGGCGGCCACCTCTCCCACGGTTCCCCCGTCAACTCTTCCGGCATCCTCTACCATCAGGTGGCTTACCAGGTGGAAGAAGAGACTGGCTGCATCAACTATGACAAGATGGAGCAAGTGGCCCTGCAAGAGCGTCCTAAGCTGATCATCGGCGGTGCTTCCGCCTACAGCCGTGACTGGGATTGGGCACGTATGCGTCAGATTGCCGATAAGATCGGTGCCATCCTGATGGCTGACATCTCCCACCCTGCCGGCCTCATCGCCAAGGGCTTGCTTAACAACGCCGTGGCCCACTGCCACATCGTGACCACCACCACCCACAAGACCCTGCGCGGACCGCGCGGTGGCCTCATCATGATGGGCAAGGACTTCGAGAACCCGTGGGGCAAGACCACCCCGAAGGGCGTCGTCAAGATGATGTCCCAGCTGCTCGACTCCGCTGTCTTCCCGGGCGTGCAGGGCGGTCCGCTGGAGCACGTCATCGCCGCCAAGGCCGTCGCTTTCGGCGAGGCCCTGACCGACGACTACGCACAATATGTGAAACAGGTGAAACTCAACGCCGCAGCCATGGCCGAGGCCTTCAACAAGAGAGGCTATAAGATCATCTCCGGCGGTACCGACAACCACCTGATGCTCATCGACTTGCGCACCAAGTTCCCCGAGATGACCGGCAAGGTCGCCGAGAACACCCTCGTCAAGGCCGACATCACCATCAACAAGAACATGGTTCCGTTCGACACCCGTTCCGCCTTCCAGACCTCCGGTCTGCGTGTTGGCACCCCCGCCATCACCACCCGTGGCCTCAAGGAGAACGAAATGGACGGCATCGTCGAGATGATCGACAATGTCCTCTGCGACGTCGAGAACGAGGAGCTCATCGCCAAGACCCGCAAGACGGTCAACGAGATGATGCACGACAGACCTCTGTTCGCTTGGTAAGATTGACAAAGATTACCACCATTATCAACGAAGGGTTGCCACACAGGGCAACCCTTTCTTTTTTATCCGCCGTGCGTATCCGAAAAATGCCTATCTTTGCCCTGATTTTTTGAGTATAGAACCAAATTTAAGTATCGATTGTAAAAATTAACATTTTATTATAAACCAAAGCATTAGCTATTATTTCGCGTTTACCGAAAACCCTGCAAGATTTACGGAGATAAAACACAGAAATAATATGTGAGGTTTGCCATTGCAAGCAACCTTATACCGATGAATAATAAGCGATGCTCATACCACAAGAGGTGTGAGTACTTATTATCGGTAAAAGGTCTCCTTGCAGGGTTACCTTGGTAGCGCAATAAGGAAAGCACCTTTTCTCTTTGCGTGGCGGATTGATAGCATTGCACAAACACTATCAATCAATGGCAAGAGTAGATCTAACAAATGCCAAAAGAGCAAAAAAAGACGAGTTTTATACAAGACTTGACGATATTGCAAAAGAGTTGAAATACTACAAACCCTACTTTAGAGGAAAGGTGGTGTTTTGCAACTGTGACGACCCGTACGAGAGCAATTTCTTCAAGTTTTTTGCGCTCAATTTCAATTCTTTTGGATTGAAAAAACTGATTGTCACATGCTACAATGGGTCACCGATTGCTGGAAATGAGTTGGAAATTCCCTTTGATGTTCCAGACGATGAACCGAAAAACATCGCCTACAAGTTAGAAATCACGGAAGTAAACGATTACAATGGTGATGGTGCAGTAAATCTCACCGATGTACAATATTTGATTCAAAATGACAAAAATGTACTGTCCCAGTTACATGGGAATGGAGATTTCCGCTCTTCAGAATGTATTGAACTTCTCAAGGAATCAGACATTGTTGTGACAAATCCGCCATTTTCATTGTTTCGGGAATATGTTGCTCAATTAGTGCATTACCAAAAACATTTTTTAATCATAGGCAACACCAATTCGCTTGCTTGCAAAGAAATTTTCGGGTTATTTCAAAAAGACCTTATCAGAACAGGACACACGAATTTCAATGTAGGAATGTATTTTTATGTTCCAGATAGTTTCGAAAAATTCCATCACATTGAAGATGGTAAAAAGATCGCCCGCGTATCAACATCATGTTGGTACACAAATTTACCCGTTTCAAGACACAATGAGGATATTATCTTGTATAAAACCTATACACCCGAAGAATATCCAAAATATGATAATTATGATGCCATCAATGTTGATTCTTATAGAAATATTCCTTGTGATTACTATGGCATTATGGGGGTTCCGATTACCTTTCTTGATAAATTCAATCCTAATCAGTTTGAATTACTCGGTTCAACTCAAAGAGGGTGTCATGAATTAGTTCCAGATACAAGAAAATATGACGATTACTGGGAGTGCAAACCCAATGGTGAAAAAACCGGTTCTTCTGGAGGAAAAACCAATGAAAACGGTAATCTATTAAAAAATGATGGCGTACATAATTATTTTGAAAATGCAGAAGGCCGACAAATACAATCTGCATATTCAAGAATTTTCATTCGTCGCAAACGATAGTAATTATGCGAAAGCATTTATAACGATATAAATCATCAAAGGAGCAAGTTCATTGACATCTTGGTTTGGGAATAAGGGTACATTTGTCATGTTCTCCCTTTCGCGGCGGCACGCGTAATCCTTCGGGGCAAATTCTTCGCGCGCCGCGACACCCGCACACGACACGCACACCCTGGGGTGGCGGTGCTCGTGCCTCGCACCTTACCCCAGGCTACCAAGCGCGGCAGACCTCCGGCCTGCCATCCACCATTCCGCCGCCTGAGGTGGCAGAATATCCGAATCGTGGTAAAACAAACGCTCAGACCATTCCGTGAAACGAGGCAACCTTGCACGGAAACTCGTGCTTTAAAGCAGGACGGATTGTGCACAGGCGCACGCCGTATGTGTGCATCGCTTGGTAGGAATGGACGGTGCGTAGAATGGCGGTCGCGGCGCGGATGCGGCGTGCAATGGAACACGGAACGCGTCGCCGCGAAACGGGAAAGCGTGCAAAAAACACCCCATCATTCCAAACCAACAATAAAACAACATCAATATGGAAATCACACTTCACCAGATCAAGATTCGCGAATTGGCAGAGGGATACCAAGACCTTAGCGTCACCGAAGAAGGCATCGTGGGCTTCGGCGGCCGATTGAACATCCGCCCGAAATATCAGCGCGAATTCGTCTATGACGACAAAAAGCGCAACGCCGTCATCGACACCATTTGGAACAATTTCCCACTCAATGTGATGTATTGGGTGGAAACCGACGGCGCAGACGGCATTCAATACGAACTGCTCGACGGACAACAACGGACCATCTCCATCTGCTCATTCATCGCAGGCGAGTTCATGATGAACATTGAAGGCAACCTATGCGCCTGGAGCAACCTCACGGAAACACAGAAAGAGCACATTCTCAACTATCCATTGCAAATCTACATCTGCAAAAACGGCACCGATGAGGAAAAATTGAAATGGTTCAACATCATCAACATTGCCGGCGAGAAACTGACCGAACAAGAGATTCGCAACGCTATTTATTCAGGTCCGTGGGTGACTCAAGCCAAACGCCGTTTCTCCAAGACCGGTTGTGTGGCCTATAAAATCGCCTCCGATTTCATGTCGGGCTCGCCCATACGGCAGGAGTATTTCGAAAAAGCCTTGAAATGGATTGGCAACGCACAAGACATGAGCATCGAACAATATATGGCTGAGCACCAGCACGACACCGACGCCGACCAACTTTGGCAATACTTCCAAGATGTGATTCATTGGGTGGAGAAATTGTTTGGGCGCAAGTACAAAAAGGAGATGAAATCCGTGGATTGGGGTTTTCTCTACAACCAATACCGCGACACCACGCTCACCGCCACAGCCATCGGGAAAGAGGTTTCACGACTTATGGCAGACTCTGATGTGCAGAAGAAGACTGGCATCTTCCATTACATTTTCGACCATGATATCCGACATCTCGGCATCCGCGCCTTCGACGACAATACCAAACGCGAGGTTTATGAAAGACAACGGGGCATTTGTGCCATCTGCAGCAAACACTTCGACATTGAGCACATGGAGGCCGACCACATCACACCGTGGCACGAGGGCGGCAGAACCATTGCCGAGAACTGCCAGATGCTGTGCCGGGAATGCAACAGAAGGAAGAGCGGGAAATAGGTTAAAACTTGAACTTCCACCGTCTGTGGCTCCATAGCCAGAATTCGGGTTTGCGGCGGATGGTCTGTTCCAGCAATTCCACATAGCGTTGAGTGATGGTATACTCTTCGCGCTCGGCGGGATGCTCTTCAATCACCTGCACCTCCACGCGATATTTGCCGATATGTTCTTTTATCACCTCATAATAGAGCACCGGGATGTCATACTTGCGGGCGAAATGTTCGGCACCGAAGATCACGCCCGTGCGTTGGTTGAGGAAATCGGTCACATAGCAACGGCTCTTGCTGTTGGGCGACTGGTCGCTAAGCATCATATAGGCTGTCGGCTGATGCTGCGACTCGTAGCGTTCGAACACCTCGCGCACGTGGTCGGCAAAGACAACCTCCGTGCCATAGCGGGTGCGCGCACGGTTGACCAACTTCTCGAACACCTTGTCCGTGTTGGCCTTCCCCACCCCCACACCATGATGGCTGAACATCCCTTCCAACGACAATATCATCCACTCCCAGTTGTTGTAGTGTGACGACATCAGGATGACACTCTTTCCTTCCTCGTAGAAACGGTTGACCACTTCGGGATTGACGCAGTGGTAACGATATCGCAACACTCGTTTGGGAAGTAGCAGCATTTTGATCATCTCCACGGTGATCTGCGAGAGGTGCCAATAGTAGCGGCTCGACAACTTGCGAATTTCCGCCTTGGATTTCTCCGGGAAAGAATTCGTAAGGTTCTCCAACACCACCTTGCGCCGATAGCGGATCACATAGTTCAGCACCAGATAGAGCACTGCCGCCAACACGTATAGCAGAGCCATCGGCAAGAGAGCCAACGGATAACAGATGAACCATATAAAGAAGTACGTGATGACCATAAGTTAGCGCTCTTTTTCAAACAAATCCAAATGGCGGGCGAAGTCGAGAAGATCGTCGAAATGATGATGGGTAACTTGAAGAATCTCCTCAAACTCGGGATGTCGCATTGCGCCTACGTGCACGGGCACGGCACCTGCATTCCGGGCAAATTGCATATCGGAGAGGCTGTCCCCGACCATAATAGAGTCTTCCAGCACGATGTCGGGAAAGTCTTGACGGGCCTGAAACGCCATTCCAGGCTTCGGCTTCCGGCAACAACACCCGTCCGAGGCCAAGTGCGGGCAGCAGTAGATGGCGTCGAAGGGGGTACGCTGGGCCAAAAGTTGCATCTGCAGACTGCTATGGATGGCATCCACCTGAGCCTGGGTGCAAAGGCCCTTGCCAATGCCCTGCTGGTTCGTAATCAAAACAACATGACGAAAGCGGGAACGCAAGATTTTCATTGCTTCCAAAAAATGGTCCTTGAGCTCAAACTGTTCCAGATTCTCCACATAGCCGCCAATTATCTGCTCATTTACCACCCCATCCCGATCCATGAAAAGGGTATTCATAATGGCGGCAAAGATAGTAAAAAAAGCGATTAGCCGATAGCTGTTAGCTGTTAGCGGATAGCAGTTAGCGGATAGCTGTCAGTGAGGGGGAGATCGATAATCGATAAACGATAATCGTTAATATGCTAACCGCTAAATTTCGTATTTTTGCGGCCTGATTATGACTATCGAAGAACTGCAATCGCGCTTCTGCGCCACGGAAGTCGCAAAGCTACAAGCGCTCCTACGGGAGCCGAATGCCGGACAGGAGGTGGAGCTCACCAACCTGGCGGGATCCTCATACTCTATTTTAGTCTCCAAGCTGGCCGACGACGTGTCAGCAACTCAGCTTTTTGTGCTGAGTTCGCGCGAGCGGGCGGCCTACTTCTACAACGACCTTGAGAAGCTGCTCAACGACGTCAACACTCCCCTGCCAGCCAAACGCGTGCACTACCTGCCCTCCTCCTTCAAGCGTGCCCACACCGCCGCTGAGATCGACAACTCCAACGTCAAGCTTCGCTCCGAGATTGTCAACAAGATCTCCAACCATCCCGACGGCAACTACCTCGTGGTGACCTACCCGGAAGCATTGGGCGAGAAGGTGGTGACCCAGCAGTTCATCAACCAGAACTCGTTCACCATCAAGCGCGACACCGAAATCCCCACCGACATCTTTTTGCAGTTCTTGTACGAATTTGAGTACCTCCAGGAAGACTTTGTCTTCGAGCCTGGCCAATTCGCCTGGCGCGGCAACATCTTCGACATCTTCTCTTTCTCGGAAGAGTACCCCTACCGTATCGAGTTGGATGGCGACCGCGTGGAGTCCATCCGCTTTTTCAACCCCGAGACGCAACTCTCTGTACGCGAGGAGGAAGAGATACGCATCATGCCCAAAATCGTCTCCGTCAACAAAGAGGAGCAGCGTATTGCGTTACTTGACTTTTTGCCCGCCGACACCGTGCTGTGGCTCGACAACCCCAAGGACATCGGCTCGCAGGTGGGCTTCCTCTACAAGTCCGTCGCCGAAGAGTTCGAGCAGCGTGAAGGGGCAGTGCCCGTGACGGTGGACGACCTCTTTATCCGCCGCCGCAACTTCACGGATGCCATCGTCTCGCACACCCGCTGCATCATCAATGCAGCCGCCGAAGCGCCCACCCTGGCCATCGACTTTGCCATGAAGCCCCAAAACAACTTCGGACGAAGCTTCGACTACCTCTTCCTCGAATGGGTTGACAATATGGAGAAGGGCATCCAGAGCATCTTCCTCGCCGAGAACCAATCGCAACTCGACCGACTCTACAAGATCATGCTGGACCTGCTCGACAAGTACAACAAGCACAACGCCGTCAACTACAAGATCGACCCACTATACCATCCTATCCGCTACTCGTTGCACGAGGGTTTCCGCGACGAGGGCCGCAAGCTGGCCGTCTATACCGACCACCAGTTCATGGAGAAATTCGATCGCGTGGTCATCCGCGACCGTTACAAGAAGAGCGAGGCCTTCACTTTGCGAGAGATCTATGACCTGCAACCCGGCGACTACGTGGTGCACATCGATTACGGCATAGGCGTCTATCAAGGACTGGTGAAAACCGAAATGAACGGCAAGGAGCAAGAGGTCATCAAGCTCACCTATAAAGACGGCGACATCCTGTACGTGAGCATCCATTCGTTGCATAAGATCACCAAATATGTGGGCAAGGAGGGTACGCCCCCCACTCTGCACCGCATCGGCTCGGGTACATGGGACAAGCTCAAGGAGCGTACCAAAAAGAGAATCAAGGAGTTGGCCATCGACCTCATCCAGCTCTACGCCCAACGCAAGTCGCGCAAGGGCTTTGCCTTCTCAGCCGACACCTACATGCAGAATGAGCTGGAGGCCTCGTTTATCTATGACGACACACCGGACCAGATCACCACCTTGGCGGACGTAAAGGCCGACATGGAGAGTGAGCATCCCATGGACCGTCTCATCTGCGGCGATGTGGGGTTCGGCAAGACCGAGATCGCCATCCGTGCGGCATTCAAGGCCGTATGCGACAGCAAGCAGGTGGCCGTGCTCGTGCCTACTACTGTGCTCGCACTGCAACACTACACCACCTTCAGCGACCGACTGTGCAACATGCCTTGCAAAGTGGAGTACGTCAACCGATTCAAGACCAGCAAGCAAATCAAAGATACCCTACAACGCCTGAAGGAAGGAAAGGTGGACATCCTCATCGGCACGCACAGGCTGTTGAGCAAAGATGTGGTTTTCAAAGACTTGGGATTACTCATCATCGATGAAGAGCAGAAGTTTGGCGTGGCCGCCAAGGAGAAGTTGCGCGAGTTGCGCGTGAGTGTGGACACATTGACAATGTCGGCGACGCCCATCCCGCGCACCCTGCAGTTCTCGCTGATGGGGGCACGCGACATCTCCGTCATCACAACCCCACCGCCCAACCGCCAGCCCATCCAGACCGAGGTGCACGTCTTCGATGAGGAGTTGCTGAGAGAAGCCATCCAGTTCGAGTTGGACCGCCACGGGCAAGTCTTCGTGGTCCACAACCGTATAGAGAACATCAAGGAGTTGGCCGGTCTCATCCAGCGACTCGTGCCCACCGCCAAGGTGGCCATCGGCCATGGGCAGATGGAGGGTGAGCAGCTCGAAAAGATCATGACCGACTTCATCAACCACCAATACGACGTGCTGGTGTCCACCACCATCGTGGAATCCGGGTTGGACATCGTGAATGCCAACACGATGATCATCAACGACGCGCAGAACTTCGCCCTCAACGTGTTGCACCAGTTGCGCGGGCGTGTGGGGCGCAACAACCAGAAAGCCTACTGCTACATGTTCACCAAGCCCTACGAGGTGCTCAACGAGCGGGCGCGCAAGCGCCTGCAGGCCATCGAGGACTTCTCCGACATCGGCAGCGGCATCCAGATCGCCCTGCGCGACCTAGACATCCGCGGCGCCGGCAACATCCTCGGCGCCGACCAGAGCGGCTTCATCAACGACATAGGCTATGAGATGTATCAGAAAATCCTAAGCGAAGCCATCATGGAGATGAAAGAGGAGAACCCCGAACAGCTTCAGATGGCCGACAACTCCAAGCTCTTCGCCCGCGAGTGCATCATCGAAACCGATATCGAAGCGCTGTTTCCTTCCGACTACGTCAGCAGCGTAAGCGAAAGGATGAGCCTGTACAAAGAGCTGGAAGCCATCAAGGAGCCGGAGAAGCTGGAGGCCTTCCGCAAGAAACTGCTCGACATCTTCGGCCCTATACCCGCCCCGACGCAAGAGCTGCTCCAGACCATTCCGCTGCGCCTCGCTGCCGGACGCCTGCACTTCGAGAAAATCATCCTCAAGAAAAACACCTTCATCGGCCATTTCATCGGCAACGCATCTTCCAAATATTACCAATCGGACGAATTCGGCAACGTGCTGGCCTTCTTGCAGATGAACCATCCACTCATCCAGTTGAAGGAGACGAACGGCAAACTGACGTTCATCATCCACAAGATCCCTACCATCAAGGCGGCCATGCATTGGCTGACGAAGATGGAGCAGTTTGTCCACAAGGACGCCAACCTTCCACAAGCCTAAGCTCTATGGACATCAACGACAGCACGCTCGAGTTTATCCGATTACATGCCGACGAAGACGTCAATCAGTTGGCGTTGCGCGGGTGCAAGGATCCTGCCGTTGACCTGCCTTTTGCCCTGCAGCAGATTCAGGGGCGACAGAAAGCCAAGGGCAAGCTGCCGGAGTATGCCGCCCACACGAACGTGCTGTTTCCGCCATTGGTTTCTATGGAGCAATGTTCCTCCTCCGCCACCGCCCATTACAAAGCCCGCCTTTTCCAAGGGGCGTGCATGGCTGACCTTAGCGGCGGCTTTGGCGTGGACACCTTCGCTTTTGCAACGACCTTCAACCAGTGCCATTACGTGGAGCCCTCGCATGAGCTGTGCGAGCTGGTACGCCATAACGCCAAGGCATTCTGTATTAACAACATACAAATATTTGAGAGCACAATGGAAGAGGCGTTCCCATCGCTACCCGACGTGGATCTCATCTACCTGGACCCTTCGCGACGCGACGTACACGGCAACCGCGTTGTGGGATTGCGGGACTGTACCCCCAACCTACCCGATTGGAAGGCGCGACTGCTGGAGAAAGCCCCTAATGTGTTGGTGAAGTTGTCGCCCATGCTGGACATCCGGCAGGCGTTGGGGCAGTTGCCTGAGACGGCCGAAGTGCATGGGGTAGCCGTGCGCGGGGAGTGCAAGGAGCTGTTGTTCCTGCTGACCCGGAAGGCATGCGACGAAGTGAAGTTCCATGCCGTGAACCTGTTGGAGGAGGGTGCGGAGGTGTTCACTTTCAGTGACAGCGAGGAGCGCGGGGCCGTGCCGCAACTTGCGGCGAAGGTGGGGCGTTACCTTCTGGAGCCCAACGCCGCTGTGCTCAAGGCGGGGGCATTCAAGAGCGTGGCCGTGCGCCATGGCCTGAGCAAGTTGCACCCGCACACGCACTTGTACACGTGCGACGAGCTGCCCGAACAGTTCCCGGGGCGGAAGTTTGAGGTCTTGGATGTTTTCGACTATCACAAAAAAAATGCAATCCAGCATTTACAGGGCTTGAAGCACGCCAACGTATCGGCGCGCAATTTCCCCATGGGAAGCGTCAGACTGCAGCAAACACTGGGGTTGGCGGACGGCGGCGACATCTATCTTTTCGGGGCCACACTAGCTAATGAGAAAAAGATTATCGTGGTCTGCAAGAAATCACCAACCAATAGTTAATATTTTTTGTTAAAAGAATTACTTTTTTATAAGGAGCGTAAAAAAATAATGTTATATTTGCGCTTTATTACATTAATATATATAGGAAAATAAATAATTAGAATACAAATATTTATGAAAAAAACCTACTTATTATTAGCCTTCTTGCTGCTGACAATCAGCGGCATATTGAATGTCAACGCCCAAACGGGCACGTGGACTTTGGTGACCAGCGCCAACGACCTGGCCGTCGGTGACCAGATCATCATCGCCGCGGCAGGTTACAACTATGCTATAAGCACCACGCAACGCCCCAATAATCGTGCTGCCACAGCTATTACAAAAAACGACGACAACACATTGGGAACCCCATCCGACAGTGTCCAAATCATCACGTTGGAACAGGGCACTGTCACCACTACGATGACTTACGCCTTCAACGTGGGTAACGGATACTTGTACGCAGCAAGTTCTAGCGACAATTACTTAAGGACACAACAAAACAAGAATGCCAATGGCTCGTGGACTATCAGCATTGACAGCGATGGCGCAACGACCATCATAGCACAAGGAGACAACACACATAATTCACTTAGATACAATAGTACTAGTAATAACCCTTTGTTTTCCTGTTATGGATCTGGCCAAAAAGCTGTTGTCATCTACAAGCTTGTGGCATCCGAACCTCACACGGTGACATTCGATGCCGGAACGGGCACGTGCGATGTTACCGAGTTGACGGAACAAGAAGGCGACGGCGGAATCGTTCTGCCGGAAGCCACAGCATGCCATACAGCTGAAGGATACGAGTTCATCGGTTGGTATCACGAACCCCTTGCCACAGAATCCACATCCCAATATATTATTCTTCCGGCCGGTATGACATACTACCCGAGCGATAACGAAACTCTCTATGCCGTTTATAGCATTACTACGCAAACTGTCATTTCTACTCCATCTTTTGTTGATGTAACCAGTATGGACATCGGAATCGGCGACCAAGTGATCATCGTATATAAGAACACCGATGCAAACGAAAACTATGAGCTGACAGGTATTGTCCATCCTACCACCGGAGGAAACGACTACGGAGAGTGCACTCTTTTTGAGAGCTATCCGACGGGTGCCTATCCCCTCACTTTGGTATCAGGCAACGCATACGGTTCATTCGCTTTCAAGGACAATGACAACAAATATCTTTACTGGGGTACAAGTGGAAACAATCTTTCCAATAATGCTAGCATGAGCAACAACACCTGTTGGCACATCAGTTTTACAAGCAATTCATCCGTCGCTATTGAAAATGTTCTCGAAGAAGGCCGCAGTATCCGTTGGAACAATGGCTCCACTCCTAAACGTTTTTCTACATACGGTGCAAACAGCAATCTCCCCCTTGTAAGGTTAATGAGGCTGGAAATGAATGAAACCGAAGTGGAACTCTACAAATACTACACTTCACCCGAGTGTGGATACGCCATCAACTACGAGTTGATGCAAGGTAGTTTCGTAGAAGGCTACAATCCTCCCACTTCATACTCCACCGGCACTGTTGTTACACTGCCCACCGCCGACGATGTGGAACTTTACGAACATCATTTCCTTGGTTGGTACACCGATTGGGAATATACCGACGGTCCCTACACCTCTATCAACGACACCGCCACGGGCAACAAGTTCTTCTACGCCAAGTGGGAACGCAACGTCTATGTCGTCAGCACGATTGTCGATCCTTCCAACGGCGGTTATGTGGAGGTCAGCCCTGAAAGCGACTACGAAGAGGGCAACACCTATCCTTACGGAACGAGTGTCACCCTTACGGCCATACCTAACCCCGGCTATGAATTCACCAATTGGACGCACATAGTGCCTGCTTCCACATCTGGTACTCCAACCCTCCCTGGCCACGGCCAATCCGGTAACCAATCGGGCTCGTCTACACCCGACACCATCCTGATCTCAACCGACAACCCGTTCACATTCGAACTGATAAGCGACACCGACTTAATCGCCAATTTCACACCTGCCACCTACACCATCGGTTACGAGTTGATGCAAGGTAGTTTCGTGGAGGGTTATACGCCTCCCACATCCTACACTTACGGCACCTCCGTTACGCTGCCTACCGCCGACAACGTAGAACTCTACGGTCAAACATTCGCCGGCTGGTATACGGATTGGGAATATACCGATGGTCCTTACACCACCATTGACGACACCGCCAAGAGCAACAAGTTCTTCTACGCCAAGTGGGAACCCATCGATATGTACACTGTAACCTTTGATGCCGGAAACGGCACTTGCGAGACGGCCGAGTTGACGGAACAAGAACCTGGCGGCGGAGTCGAGCTTCCCGAAGCCACCCCGTGCGCCGAAATCAATGGATACAGCTTCGCCGGCTGGACCGATATGCCAATAGACGAGCCTACCACCAACATTACCCATCTCTACACTGCCGGTAGCATCTATAATCCGACAGACAACCTGACCCTCTACGCTGTCTACTCCAAGACGGAAGACGAAGTCACTACCTATACCACTAATCTAATTTGTTTATACCAGCTTTTCGTCTCCGTTGCGCCTGAAAATGCCGGCACAGTAAACATTGATCCTTTTGACTACGGCGACGGCTACTATCCTTCCAATGTCACCATTACGCTTACCGCCATACCTGAAGACGGCTATCAGTTCTCATTCTGGAGCATCAACGATGAATTAGCAAGCACCACCAATCCGTTGCAGTTGACATTGAACGAAGATACGCATGTCGAGGCCAACTTCATCGCGGTAGGTGAATGTTCCGCCGTCAGCGATGCCGAAGGCAACGCCTACACCTCTGTCAATATTGCAGGAAGTTGCTGGACCACCACGAACTTGGTACTCCCCGCCGACAATGCTATGGTTTACAAGAGCGATATGCACAATGACGAGGAAGCCAACCTCGACACCTACGGTTACCTTTACGATTGGAACACCGCAATAGGTGCGGGTGCCACTCCCGATGACAATGGCAACGTCCAAGGCATCTGCCCTACCGGCTGGCACATCCCGACCGTCACGGAAGTATACGCTGCTGCCGGTCTCAACACATCTACCGAGATTGACGACTTGCGCGCCAACGGGCTCTGGCTGGACGGCGGCGGCAACAACAGCACAGGTCTCTCCCTGCTGCCCGGCGGTTACTATAACGTCGATGCCGACCGTTTCGACAATATGTTGAGCCACAGCTATTTCTGGTGCATCGATCCGGCACAACCCAGCCAACCCAAGGTATTCTGGGCCGACTGCCACTGCTATATGTTCCAGGTCAACGACACCACGCCCGGTATGGGTTACAGCGTGCGTTGCGTCAAGGATTAATCGAAATTGAAAATATAAAACCCTAAATGTAGAGACAAGGCACGCCTTGTCTCTACATTTATAATACAAAAACACACAATGTCACCCGAAAAAATCATCGCAGAGGGGTTGAAAGAGACCCTAAATGAAATATACGGCATCGACATCGCCGCCGACACCGCCTTGGTACAGCCCACCCGCAAGGAATTCGAGGGGGATTTCACCATCGTCGTGTTTCCATACGTCAAGCTAGCCCGCAAGGCCCCGGACGCCGTGGCCGACGAGATAGGCAAGGCGTTGAGCGCAAAGGTCGAGATGCTAAGCAGCTACAATGTCGTCAAGGGATACCTCAACCTCAGCATCTCCGACGATTTTTGGCGGCACTGTTTGCGCGACAACCACGCAAACGTGCGCTACGGTCTCAACGAGACCATCGACGAGGCGCCCGTGCTCATCGAGTACTCGTCGCCCAACACGAACAAGCCCCTGCACCTCGGGCACGTGCGCAACAACCTGCTCGGCCACTCCGTGTCGCAGATCCTGAAGGCATGCGGCCATCCCGTCGTGCAAGTCAACCTGGTCAACGACCGCGGCATCCACATCTGCAAGTCGATGGTGGCTTGGTTGCGTTACGGCAACGGCGAGACGCCCGAGACTTCGGGGATGAAGGGCGACCACCTCGTGGGCAAGTACTACGTGGTGTTCGACCAACACTACAAGGAGGAACAGCGGGAGCTCGTGGCGCAAGGACACACGGAAGAGGACGCGGCGCAACAAGCGCCCATTATGTTGGAGGCCCGTGAGATGCTCCGCAAGTGGGAGGCGGGCGACGAGACGGTTCGCGCCCTTTGGCAACAGATGAACCAATGGGTGTACGCCGGCTTCGACGCCACCTACGAGCGCTTGGGCATCCACTTCGACAAGACCTACTACGAGTCAAACACCTACCTGTTGGGCAAAAGTCTGGTGCAGGAAGGCCTCGACAAGGGCGTCTTCTACAAGCACGAGGACGGAAGCGTTCGGGTGGACCTGACCGCCGAAGGGCTGGACGAGAAGGTGTTGCTGCGCAAAGACGGCACCTCCGTCTATATGACCCAAGACCTCGGCACTGCGCAACTTCGCTACGAGGAATACAAGCCTCAAACGATGATCTACGTGGTGGGCAACGAGCAGAACTACCACTTCGACGTGCTCAAGTTGGTGTTGGGCAAGAAACTGGGCAAGGCCTTCGGCGAGCGGATACACCATCTCTCCTACGGTATGGTGGAGTTGCCCAGCGGCAAGATGAAGTCGCGCGAGGGCACCGTGGTGGACGCCGACGACCTGATGGACGATATGTTCCAAGAGGCCAAGTCCGGCACGGAGGCGCTGGGCAAGTTTGACTTCCAGGGCGAAGAAGCGGCCAAGCTGTACGAGATGGTCGGCTTGGGCGCGCTCAAGTACTTCATCCTCAAGGTGGATCCCACCAAGAATATGCTCTTCAACCCGGCCGAGTCTATCGACTTCAACGGCAACACGGCTCCGTTCATCCAATACACGCACGCCCGCATCCAGTCGCTGCTGCGCAAAGCCGCCGAACAAGGCGTCCATATCGACGACACCCTCTCCGACGCGGTCACACTCGACACGGAAGAGAAGTTGTTGGTCAAGATACTGTACAAATACCCGCAGACGGTGCTCGTCGCCGGCGACAACTACAGTCCGGCTGTCATCGCCAACTACGCATACGACCTGGCCAAGCAGTTCAACCACTTCTACCAAGACACGCCCATCATGAAGGAGGCCGACAAGAGCAAGCGTTTGCTGCGGCTTCAACTCTCGCAATGGGTGGCCATCACCATCCGCAACGCGATGAAGTTGCTGGGCATTGACGTGCCAGACAAGATGTAAAAAAAACGGGGCGATTGCCCCGTTTTTTTTATGAAACAACTATTCCAGTTATCTCATTTTTCTCTCTGCATCTTTAAGGTCTTGTTGAACCTTATCGATCTTCTTCTCGGTCTCTTTGATCTTTTGGTTAGTCTCTTCTTTGGACTTTTGCAACTTTTCGATTTGCTTATCGGTCTTGTTCAAATCTTTCTCCAAAGATTTCTTTTCGCTTTCCAGCTTCTTGAGTTGTTCCTTGAGTGCGTCTATCTCTTGTTGGTTTTGAAACTGCGTAATTTTGGGAGCAAAATCGTTGAGGAAATGGCGGATAGCGTTGTCGACATCGGGATTGTTAGAGGCTGTGACAGCGTTCATGTTACCCGTGCAAACGATCATAGACAATTGGGTAGTTTTGTTCTTCTTTTTGCCGAACTCACCTACCTTGAAGTATATGTCGTAATTTTGGGAGCCGAACGGTAAGAACGGTTGATTGAGGTAAGCATTGAAACCATTTTCTTTTTTGGCTTTCAAGTTGTACTTGTTTTCAAGCAAGTCACGCATTGTGGACTCGACCACATCCACAGAAGCGTTCTTCATATTCATCAAGTAACCTGAATATTGAGCTTTTCCGAAATCAATCATAGAAGATTTCACATCTTGTGCCGAAAGGGCAAAAGCGGCACAAACCACTGCAACTAAAATAAATAACTTCTTCATATTAATGTGTTTTGGTGATTAATTTTTGTTCTTGACTGCAAAAATAAAAAAATTATCTTTGCGCGTCAATATGCGCATTAAAAATCTACTCGATCGTTTTGCCTTTCCTGTCTACTTGGCTCCTATGGAAGGAGTCACTGATCACTCTTTCCGGATGGTTTGCAAGGAGAAAGGAGCAGACATTCTTATTTCAGAGTTCATTTCTTCGGACGCATTGTCTCGGGAAGTAGACAAGAGCATCCGCAAAATGGGTTTTGAGGAGCGTGAGCGTCCGTTCGGCATACAGATTTTCGGGCATAATGAAGCGTCGTTGATCGCGGCTGCCCAGATGGCCGAAGAGGCGGGGCCCGACTTCATCGACATCAACTGGGGTTGTCCGGTGCGCAAGGTGGTGACCAAAGGGGCAGGAGCGGGCATTTTGCAAGACATCCCCAAGATGGTTGCACTCACTTCGGCGGTGGTTCAAGCCGTCAAGTTGCCTGTCACCGTAAAGACCCGTCTGGGATGGGAGCAGTCGAACAAGCCTATTGTGGAGGTGGCCGAACGGTTGCAAGACGTAGGCATCGAAGGCATCACCATCCATGGCCGGACACGGGCACAGATGTATGGTGGCGAGGCCGACTGGACCTTGATCGGTCAAGTCAAAGAGAACCCTCGCATGAACATTCCCGTCATTGGCAACGGCGATATCGATTCGGCGGACAAAGCCATTGCATATCAAAAGCGCTACGGCGTGGACGGCATCATGATCGGACGCGCGGCCATCGGCAACCCTTGGATCTTCCAAGACATCAAAGACAGGTTGTCAGGCTTGCCCATAAAAGCTCCGACATACGAAGAGCGGGTGAGAACCGCGCTCGGGCATCTGCAAGTTGCCATCGAAGAGAAAGGCGAGCGCAGGGCGGTGCTTGAGATGCGGGCCATGTATGCCGGCTATTTCAAGGGACTGTACAATTTCAAAAGCATTCGTATGCAGCTGATGAAGGCCGACACCATGGAAGAATGCCAACGCATAATGGCACTTTATTCTCCTGATAAACCATCCGACTTCAACGCTTGACAAAATCGGTAAAATCAGAGTCCAACAATCCTTCCATCTTCTTTTTTTTCTTAAACACCTCTCTTTCAGTTCAATATAATTACTAAAAAAAAGAAGGGTGCTAAAGAAAAAAAATGTATTTTTGTCAGCTTTATATATAGTGTATTATTTATACTTTGGAAAAATTTTTGGAAATAAAAAAAAAAACTATAATATGACTACAATGAAAAAGGTCCTTTGTCTATTGGTTGCATTCTGTTGGATGCCCATGATGCTGATTGCCCAACACTTGGATTCCGCCACTGTCTATCGTGAAAATTTCGACGGTGCCACCATGCAAGTCACATCCACCCATGCGCATTTCACTGATGGCGACTGGATATTAGACTCCACGCTATTTGTCTCTTCGCCTGCCTCCATTCGAGGAAGACTCCACCAATCGACCAACTTAAACATGACTACCAACACTATCGAGTTGGCTTCAAGCGAGATTGACGATAGTATCCGGTACATTTATCTGAGTTTTGATCAGATTTGTAAGATCAACGACTTGGATAACGCCCAGATCTATTATCATACGGCCACGGGACTCAACGATGACGGCACTCCCAACTGGGGCTCTTGGCGTCCTTTGAGTTTCAACACCAACAGTGATTTCTATTATGGTGATGGCACCGTAGATCCCTACATCACTCCCAGACCAACGGGTCCGAATGGTCATTTTGGCACATACACTGCCGGTAAGTTCAACGATAAAGCCTACGGTGATGGTGCTAACGGTCTTTGGAAGCCGAACAGCATCACCCAGCAGCCAACCAACAGTTGGTGGAGACATGAGATCCTTGAAATTTCCAGATTCATTATTGCTCCTGGCGTCACCCACTTCCAATTGCAATTCCGTATCAACAAAAGCTCCCCAGAGTCTTCCGGTACCGAGAACTGCAATGGTTGGCATATCGACAACCTGACTTTCCTTTTCTCCAACTGCGAATTGGAGATTCCGCGTATCTATTTCCTGCCTCTAATTTACGCTGGTGGCGATGCCAACTGCGGAGCGTTGAACACCAACCTCAGAAACAACACGGGTCCTTACCTCATCCAAGCCGACCTCAAGGACAATGACACCATCGATCAGAGCAAGATTCTGTTCACCTATCAAATCAACAACAGCCCCATTGACACAATTCCTACTCCCAGCGCCAACCCTGGAACATTTAACAATTCCGGCCATACCATACACGCTGCTTCATGGACTTTGCCCAGCATTTGCTACTATGACACCATCCGGTACCACATCTTCGTAGAAGACGTGCACGGAAACAATTATCGGTTGGACACATTCCTTATAGCATGGCACAACCAGACCAACATCCAGAACAACGACTGCCGCGCCGATAGTATCAATGTGAGTGAGATGCCACACTGTTTCATCACAGGCGAGGCTCAACCCGTCAAGTTCTACTTCACCAACAAGAGCGATGCGCCCCATTCAACCAGTTCCCCCTATCAGACAGATTTGTCTGTCACCTTGAAAGTGGAGAATGAGAACCATCAGGTGACCCACAACTCGACACACAACTGGTCGGGTTCTATCTGTATGGACATCAGTGACACATTGTCGTTAGGTTCGTTCATTCCTACAAAAGGTTACAACTACATAACCGCTTACATCACCACCCGTAACGGTCAGGTTGATGGCTACCATGGCAACGACACCATCCGTTATGTCGGCTTCGCCTGCGATAGCATCCTGAACGGCGATTACACGGTAGGTGGCTCCAACCCCGACTTCGCTAACATGCAAGAAGTCCTCACCGCCCTTGAATTCTGCGGTATCAACGGACCGACCACTTTCCATTTCCGTCCCGGCACTTATCAAGATTTCGTCTTTACCCAGAATTTTGTAGGACAATCCGAAGTCAACACCATAACTTTCCAAGGTGACAGTCGCGACCAAGTCATTGTCAACAACAACCAAACAGACAATGGCACCAATCTTTTCGGTGCAGTCACCTTGATCGACGTCAAAAACTACATCTTCAAGGATCTCACCCTGCAAGGAAACAACTCCAACACTTCAAAGGGCGTCTTGTTCCGCGGCAATGGTAGCACCAACATCCTCTTCGACAACTGTAAAATCATTGCCAACACCACCAATACCACCTCTGAAAACTGCTTTGCCGTTGGTCGTACTGTGGGCGCCTCCTCAGCCCAGATCGCTGATGACAATATCTCTTTCAACAATTGTATCCTGAGCGGCGGCAACTTCGGCGTCTACTACATCGGCGTCAACAACAAACGAAACATCATTACTTTCACCAACAACAATATATCATCTTGCTACAGAGGCATTTACACCAAGTATTGCAACGTAGACATCCAAGGCAACCACATCACTCAATACAACATGGGTTCCCACCAAAACTTCTCGGGTATCTATGTTGAGAACACTACTGGTCCCAACATCGACGGCAACACTATCGACAACACCTATGATGCTGAATATGGTATTTACTTGGGCAGTGCCAGTGGCGCTGATTTCTTCATTCGCAACAACCACGTGAAAGTTGGCAACTCGTTGTATGGCGTATATGTAACCGGTAGTGCGTCGTCCGCCACTACCACCGGTTATGTTTATAACAATGAGGTGATCCTCTACCCTGTCACGGCGAACAACTCCTACGCCATGTATTCTGTTTCTTCGGCCAACATCAACATCCTGAACAATAGTTTATACATCAAATCCGACGCTCCGTATGAAAACACGGCCGCACTGATGTTGAAGAACAATGCCGTTCTTTATTACAATATCTTAATCAACGAATGCAACATCGGCATGGGCAACGCCACCAACTACCCCTTGTACTTGGATGGCAGCTCCACGACCTTCAGCGGCACTTATAACAACCTTTTCTCACCTTCCGGCGTTATCGTAAGCAAGAACGGCATTGCCCTGAACAGCATCAACGAGATGGAGAACAACATCACGACGACCAGTTCCAACACGAGCATCCTTCCGCCGATCGCCGATGCTACTGCCAGTCTGTTGCCGACCGACTTCAACGGATTAGAGTGTCCGAAGCACAATAGTATTTCTACGGATATCAGAGGCGTTCAGCGTACAGAAATCACATACATGGGTGCATACGCCAACGCCATCCCTGCTGTGGATGTATCCGTCACAGCCATGACTACGCCTGCGATTGGCAGCTGTCCTGAAGACTCCTACGACCTAACTGTAACGTTAACCAACAAGGGTTCTCAAGTATTGAATTTCTCCAACAATGCAGCTACGATATCCGTACATTCGGATTCCTTGAATCTCACGCAGACCACCAACGTAAACACCGGCACCATCGCTTTGCTTGGAAGCACGAATCAGGTAGTTGCATCCAACGTGGTCATCCCCACCAATCAAAACATAGACTTGACATTCATCATCAACACTACTGGCGATGCCAATCATAGCAATGACACATTGCGTCTCAACTTCATCATGGAAGCTGCCAAGCCCGATTATGAGGAAGACTTCAGCAATGGGACACATCAGACTTGGAATATTGAGCAACTCTCCACAGGTTCCAAGATTGGTAACTGGACCTTCATGGAGGGTGCCGATGCCACCCCAAGCATCGCCCCTGTGTATGGTACGGGCATGTTGCACTTCAACTCCAAGACTTTCGCCTCTGGCACAAAGTCCAGAGCCATCATGCCGGTTATTGACATGAACGGTTCCATCAACCCGATATTGGAGGTCTGGTTCGCTCATGACAAGACCACAAGCAACAAGACATTGGAAGGTGTAACCGTAAAGGTGTCCACCGACAATCTTGCCACTTTCACCGATCTGATTCCAGAGGAGCAGACCGTTGCATTATTGAAACGTTACCAGGCAGATGCCACCACTCCTGAATGGCGCTTATACACTTATGACCTAAGTGCTTATTCCAATGCCGGATGTATCTATATCGCCTTCGATGCCGAGTCTCAAGCCGGAGCGAATATCAACATTGACCGTATCCGTTTGAGAAATCTGGTGGACAATGATATCGCGGTCACGCAGCTCTATTCCCAAAGTGAGACGCCCAACAACTTTGCCATGAGCAATGTCGTTAGCGCTCGTTTGAGAAACGATGGTCGTGACACTCAAAACGACATCAAGGTATACCTCAACGTCACGGGTGCTGCTGAACAGTACCATGATTCTCTGACTGTCACTTCACTGGCATTCGGCGAAGAGACTGTTGTCACGTTCCCCGACCATCATTATAATGTCCAAGAGGTGAAGAATGTTGAAGTACGTTCTCGCGATGACCAGGTCAACAGCAACAACGCCATGAGCTGGCAAATGATCACCAACCCCAACACCGTCAATTATGCAGACACCATACCTGCTGACATGAAGATTGGCGACTACTCCAACATCATTCGTCCTTGCGTTCGTTACACCATGGATGAAGAGTTGACCATCACTGCCGTGAAGTATTATTATGACATGAACTACATTGCCAATCCCGAGAGCGGGTTCCGTGCATTTGTATCCAACAGCAACGGTGAAATCGTTGCCACTTCCGACATTATTGAGTTCGCCAACTTACAACAGGGAGATTGGAACATCATCCCCATCAACAACTTTGCTTTGACCAACATGAACAATGAGTTCTATGTAGGTATTGAGATGTTGGCCAAGGGCGACTATCTCTGCGCACAAATCGAGACTCCTCTCCGCGACTCCGCATTCTATTATTTGGAGAACAACGGCACCTACACCCCGCAAACCACCGGCCGTTTCATGATTGGCGCCTTGGTCGACTCGCCATACGTTCATGACATCGCCATCTTGAGTCTTGACAATCCCACGACTCGTTGCGACCTGGGTCACGAGCACATCACGCTAACCATTACCAACAACGGTTCTCAGGATCTCATGCCGGGCACCATGTTCCATTACTCCGTCAATGGTCTTCCTGCCGTAAGTGAAGCCATGACCGACACGTTGCACAGTCATGAGACCACGACATTCATCTTCAACACAGTCTTTGACTTCACCAATAACTTAATAGACATCGATTCCGACTACGCCATTAACGTATGGGTGACAAAAGACGCCTTGGATCGTCTGCAGTACAATGACTCTCTGGCTTTGGTCATCACTTCCAGAGGCAAGGCCTCCATGCCTATCGCTCCCGACACCATCCCCATCCCATACTATACCAGTGGCGTACTCACCGCTCATTTGCCCAGCAACATCTCACAGGGTGTTATCGGTTGGTTTGCGAGCACAGGATATGAGAGTTGGGAGTCTCTTGGATTTTCCGATTCCACCTTCAGAACTCCGGTCATTTTCTATGATACCGTATTCTATGCTAATGCCAATCCAGGATATATCCACGACACTATTGTCGGCGAACTTACGGGCAACATCAGCAATGGTGCTCAGCCGTTCAATTTCTCCAAAGGTTATTCAAGAGGCCGTATTCTTTACACCGAGAATGAGATTGGTCAACATGGTCCTATCTCAGCCATAGGCGTATATGTAAATGTTGCAGCCAATGGTGAAGATGGTATTCCTATTAAACTATATATGAAGACGACCACCATCTCATCATTCCCATCCTCCGAAAACATCGACTGGGACAACGAGATCTTGGACGCCACCTTGGTATATGATGGTCGAGTCTATTTCAACCAAACAGGTTGGTACTATCTCAACATCAACATGCCATTCAACTACGATAGTGGAAACCTCATCATCCTTACGGAAACCAACTGTGCTGACTACTGTACTGGCACCGGCAACCAGTGTACCACCTGCGGCAACTATGTTTCCGGTGGCACAACATTCCCGACGTTCCGTCAGACTAATATCACCAATGGATTTGTACAGTACAAGGATGGCAACACATTGCCGCTGACTGGCGCATACAGCAACCACAGCAAGCGTCTAACCACGGCGTTCAGATTTGCTGACCTTGAGTGCGGTAGCGCAAAAATACCCATCCATGTTCACGTCCCCGACATCCCGACCTACGATGTCCAAACAATCTCCATGGACTGGCCTATTACGAAATGTGCATTGTACGATGAGCAAGTTGAAGTCACCTTGCAAAACATGTTGAACATTGCCATTCCTGCAGGCAAGGTGGTTGTTCATGCCGTCTTCAACGGCAATGAGGTAACCCACACGATCAACGAAGAATTTGCACCTGAAGAAATCAAACATGTCACCTTTGACAACACCTTCGATTTCTCCGCTCCTACGGCCAACATATTGTTTGACTATGTCATCTACACCACTTTGAACAATGAATCCGTAGTTTACAGTGGCAACGACACCATCACGGGCTCCTTTACTTCCAACTACACTGCCGGTTTGGACACCGCTTACCATTATTTGGCAAACTACACGGAGAAGATCGAAATCTTACAGCTCAATGACAGAAACCGTCTCCAGAACAATGTCCAGACTTATTATTTCTTTGATAGCGACAGCAATCGTGTAGGCACGAATACCCTTCCGTATTACCTCACCCCCAATCTTTATGACTCTGTAGTTTACTATGTGGAGGCCAAGACCAAAACCTCTGGTTGTACCACACGTCGAGTTCCCATCTACATCAACGTACCCGTGCCTCAATATGACATCATGACGGACGCTCTTGTCATGCCCAAGATGTATCAATGCGGTGTATCGGAGAGCTATCCTATTCAGGTTCAAGTCACCAATACAGATACCACTTCCACTTCTGTGGTTCCTGCCGGCACCTTCAGCCTGACTGCCCAGTTCACGGGAACGCAAAACGTCACAGGACAAACTATCGTCAACGCTCCAGTTTCCTCATTGGACAACATCGTCGTCACATTTGGCAATGGTGTTAACATTGGCTCAAAGACTCAGAATAATATTTACGACTACACAATCTTCAGCCAATCCACCAACCCGAACGCATACGTGTACACGCTAAACGATACCATCCGGGGCAGATTATATGTGCCGGCCTATCCGACCGACGTGCCCGCTACCCGTACATTCACCAATGCCAACTACGGCCAACCCTACACGGTGAACACGAGCAACTTCACCAATTCTCCATACAACTATTATTATTTCTACCAAAACAGCACTGATGAGACTCCATTTGCGCAAGGTCTTGGCTTTGTAACGGATCCGCTCTATGATACTACTATATATTATTATAGTGGTCGTATTATCAGTCCGGGATTCGACAGTCTTATCACTGTAGGAACAGGAACGTCCTCTACCAATGCTCCGTTTACCTTCACCACCGGCACTTCTTATGGAAGAATACAGTATCTGAGTACTGAACTCGGTGGTGTTGCCGGTCACATCGACACCTTGTTTATCAAGATCAAAAACGCGAACACCAATGATGGCACGTCCGTTCCTGTAAAAATGTGGATGGTCAATGTTGACGACACACTCTATACTGGAACTGCTCCTCACATCGATTGGGATGCCGAGATCGCTAATGCCAAGTTAGTTTTTGATGGTGATCTTGCTTTCGACCAGACCGATTGGTATGCTATTCCATTGAAGGGCGGCTTCGACTACGATGGCAGAGCTATCTACCTTTACACTAAACACGATTGTAATGGAGGAAGCTGTATTGTCAACAATGGCATTGCCTCCAACATCACCTTCTCCAGTACCAGCATCTCCAGACGTGTTCTCACCAAAGGAACAGGCAACGAGCAATGGGCCAGTTCTCGTTGGAACACCCGATTCAAATTCAATTACACTTGCGAGTCACCTAAGGGCATTTTGCAAATCAACACAGTTCAACGCACACACGATTTGCAACTGGAAGCCATTCTTGCGCCCTCCACGCCTAACAATGCCTATGCGAACAACGAGCAAGTACAGGTGCGCATCACCAACCATGGCAAGAACACCGAGTCCAACTTCCCTGTCAAGTACCAATTGGATAACCAGACACCAGTATCTCAGAACTTCAGCGGTTCTCTCGCATCTGGTGCCTCAGCTACCATAACATTCACTCAACGCTTGGATCTCACCGATGTCTATTTTGCCACTCCTTTCAAGGTCTACACCGACTTATCAAGCGATCAGTATCGCGCCAACGATACGGTTCACACCATCCTTGAAAAGCCGACGCCTACTTCAGAGCCTACCGCAAACTCAAACAAACTGCATATTACTAACGTAACCTTCTCTACCATCAATAATGGCACAGCGGCTCCATACTTGGGACACGCTCGAGTTGGCGACGAAACCTACTCCAACTTCACCCTCGACAACAACTTGCGTGGTGAAGTCGTTCAAGGCCAGATGTATCCGTTGTGGGTGTATCACGCTTTCACGGACAACTCACCCAAGCAAGCTTACACGGCCGTATACATTGATTACAACCGCAATGGTGAATTTGAAACCAACGAACGCATCACGCCCAATAACGGACAAGTAACTCCCTCTTCCGATTCTCTTATCTTCAGGTACATCACCATCCCCGACACGGCAGAAACCGGCCTCACCCGTATGAGAATCATTTGTTCAAAGAGCGTAATCGGATCGCCTACGGGTTATTACAATGCAGAAGGTGAAACCGAGGACTACGCTATCAACATCTTGCCTCCTTACAACAACGATATGGGCTTGTGCACATACGTACATCCTATTGGAGACATCTGTCCCGATACTGCAGCTACCATAAGAATTTGGGCCAAGAACTATGGTGCTCAAACACAGAATTTCGGCACCAGTCCTATGACGGTAACCTCAACAGTGACGAATGGTGCATACAGTAATAACTACAATGCAATCGTAAACGAAGGAAGCGTGCTTCCTGGCGACTCCATACTGGTGCTGATCAAGCCCGTCAACCTCAGCGCTATTGGTTCTTACACCATCCTCTCCAGACTCACTTATGCTCCTGACCAGTACGCACACAACGACACCTTAACCACCCGGGCTTCCACGGACTCCTTGAGAAATGTTTTGTCCTTGCCGTTCTTCGAGAACTTCGACTCCATCGCAAGTTCGTCCTTCAGCGACTTGTTCTTCCCGGATGAATGGATCACAGATCAGAACAATCTGTCTTACTCATGGGTCGTTCAACATGGTGCATCGCCCAACAACCCTGATGCAGGTCCTTCTACCGATCATACTCAGAACATTGTCTTTTTGTATGCCACGCTGCCTGGACCGGCTAACAGCACTAACAACTGGGCCACCTTGACGACACGATGCATCAATATGCACTATAATTATGAGTATCCTGTCGAGCTCTCCTACTTCAAACATTTCCATGGCAAGAGCACGGCAAACTTCACGATGACCATAGAGGTTGGTTCGGGTACCAACTTCCAAACCATCAAGACACTCCACAAATCCGATGGCGGCCAAAACTCAGCTACATCTCCATGGACTGGAGACACGCTTGCCTTGAACGGCATTGACGAAGTGGCACAATTGAGATTCAAAGTAACCCAATCCACCGGAAAAGTAGATCCCAGCCTTGATGACATCGGTATCATCGTAGGTGCTCCTAGTATCGCTTTGGATTCGATCCTGTATCCTGACACGGTCTCTTGTTTGACGATAGGCGATATCATCCATCCTATCGTTCGTATTCGCAACACGGGTCTATCTCCCATTTACACATACGATTTGACCTACACCATGAGCGTCGGTCCCGACATCGTTACGTTGCATGACACTATCCATCATGCTTTGCATGCTGGTGAATATTTCGACTACGAGACACAGCAAGGATTTGATCTTCAGTTCCCTACCGAGCATTTGGACTTCACTTGTTTGATACACATTGACAACGAACGTATTGCAGATACCATAATCAGCATCAGAGACAACAAACGTCATGTCCAGACCTGTACCAACTATGCTATCGATGATTTGGACAAAGACAATGTCATCTTGATGCAGAACGAGCCCAACCCGGCTTCAAACGCCACACGTATCAGCTATACGCTGCCTCAAGCGGGCAAGACCGTCCTGAGCATCTACTCCACCACGGGACAGTTGCTCTACACCGACACACAAGAAGCCCTTGACGGGGACAACTACTATGACGTCAACACTTCCTCATTGGCTGACGGCCTCTATTTCTACTCATTGAAATATAAAGACGTAGTCATAACCAAGAAGATGGTTATCCAACGATAATTGTCTTTTTAACATATTGAAACTATCCGAGTCACATCGGATAGTTTTTTTTTAGATCCTAAAGAAATGATAAAAAGAGCAGGATTAATATTATCATTATTATGGCTGGTATTGGGTCTGTCGGCACAGTCCACCATACGCACCGGGGCTGAGCGCCTCGACGACTATTTGCCCACCTTAAGAGGTAAATCCGTCGCCGTATGCGGCAACCAGACCTCAATGGTTGGGGAGCGTCACTTGGTGGACACCTTGTTAGCCTACAACGTGAAAATCGTCAAGATTTTCTGTCCTGAGCATGGTTTCAGGGGTAATGCAGAGGCAGGAGCGCACATCGCATCCTCCGTTGATGTCAAGACCGGCATTCCCATCGTTTCGCTGTACGGCAAGAACAAAAAGCCGACGCCAGAGCAACTCAAGGATGTGGACATCATCTTGTTCGATCTCCAAGATGTGGGTTGTCGTTTTTACACCTATATTTCGACGCTTCACTATGTGATGGAAGCGGCCGCCGAGAGCCATGTCAAGGTTATCGTGCTTGACAGGCCGAATCCCAACGGCTACTTTGTGGATGGGCCCGTCTTGAAACCTGCATTCAAATCCTTCGTAGGGATGCATCCCGTGCCTGTCGTTTATGGAATGACCATTGGCGAGTATGCGTTGATGATCAATGGTGAGGGATGGTTGGCCAACAAGGCACAGTGCAACCTTGAGGTGGTGACCTTGGAGGGTTACACCCACCAAACGCGTTACCACCTGCCTGTCGCGCCGTCGCCCAACCTATCGACGGACGAAGCCATCTATCTCTATCCATCCTTATGCTTGTTCGAAGGCACAAATGTCAGCGTCGGCCGCGGAACCAACATGCCGTTTTTGGTATATGGAGCCCCTCAAATGCGCGATGGCGACTGTCATTTCACGCCGAAGCCCATATCCGGCGTTTCGGAGAATCCGCCCCACAACGGCAAGGTGTGCACGGGATTTTACCTTAAAGACATCGCAACTGCCAATATTGCCATCGGTAATACATTCAACCTTGAATACTTACTCAAGGCCTACCTATTATTCGAAGACAAGTCACACTTTTTCCTCGGCAACACCTTCTTCGACAAGTTGGCTGGAAACGACCAGTTGAGAATGCAAGTGACCAACGGCAAATCGGAAGAGGAAATTCGAGCCACGTGGCAGGAAGACCTTGCTCAATTTATGACGATACGGGAAAAGTATCTTTTATATCCATAAAGTTTTGTATCTTTGCAGGCTTCTAAATGAAGCCGTTAACCCTATTATTTTCAACAAATAAAATCAAAAATACTACAATATGCCTAGCAGAAGAAAAGAATTGTTTCCAAACGTCACCGATGCTGAATGGAACGATTGGAAATGGCAAGTCAGAAACAGAGTTGAGACCTTAGACGAGTTGAAGAAATACATCGCCTTGACGCCCGAAGAGGAGGAAGGTGTTGCCAAGTCCTTGCAAACTTTGCGTATGGCCATCACCCCTTATTACTTGAGTTTGATTGATCCCAACAATCCGAAATGTCCGATTCGTCGTCAAGCCATTCCCACGGCCGCTGAAATTCATCAATCTTCGGCCGACTTGTTGGACCCGTTGCACGAGGATGAAGACTCTCCCGTTCCTGGCTTGACGCATCGTTATCCGGATCGTGTTCTTTTCCTCATCACGGACATGTGCTCCATGTATTGTCGTCATTGCACCCGTCGTAGATTTGCCGGCCAACACGACTGCGAGTCCACATCCGACCGCATTCAAGCGGGCATCGACTACATTGCACGTACGCCGCAAGTGCGCGACGTGTTGCTCTCCGGCGGTGACGCCCTGATGGTAAGCGACAAGATGCTGGAGTCCATCATCCAACGTCTGCGCGCTATCCCTCATGTAGAGATCATCCGCTTGGGCACCCGCACCCCTGTGGTTTGCCCGCAGCGTATCACAGACGACCTGGTCAACATGTTGAAGAAATACCATCCCATCTGGATCAACACGCACTTCAACCACTCCAACGAAGTGACTCCAGAGTCGGCTGCCGCTTGCGCCAAACTGGCCGATGCCGGTATTCCTTTGGGCAATCAATCCGTGTTGTTGCGCGGTGTGAACGACGACTCCAAGATTATGTTGGACCTCGTCCACAACCTGGTCAAGATGCGCGTACGTCCTTACTACATCTACCAATGTGACTTGTCTATGGGGTTGGAGCATTTCCGCACGACCGTTTCCAAGGGCATCGAGATTATGGAGAACCTGCGTGGCCACACTTCCGGCTTCTGCGTGCCCACCTTCGTGGTTGACGCTCCCGGCGGTGGCGGAAAGATTCCCGTTATGCCCCAATACCTCATCTCACAAAGTCCCAGCAAGGTCATCTTGCGTAACTTCGAAGGTGTCATCACCACCTACACGCAACCTACGGACTATGTAGAGGGCACTTGCGACTGTCATCCCGAGGAGCACAAGACCGAAGGCGTGGCATCGTTGTTGCACGGCGACCAGATGGCCATAGAGCCCTCCGAATTGGACCGCAAGAAACGTCACAGAAAATAGTGTTATGATTGACTTGGAGAACCAACGGAACTTCTTCCTCATAGCAGGTCCCTGCGTGGTGGAAGGCGAAGAGATCACCCTGCGCATTGCCAGCGAGATCAAAGCCGTTTGCGCCGAATTGGAGATTCCGTTTCTTTTCAAGGCATCCTACAAGAAAGCCAATCGTTCGTCGCTTCATTCCTTCACAGGCATAGGGGATGAAGCGGCGCTTGTTATATTGGAGAAGGTGAAGAGCACCCTTGACGTGCCCATTGTCACCGACATCCATACGGAAGAAGAGGCAGCGTGGGCTGCGCGCGTGGCCGATGTCATCCAAATCCCGGCCTTCCTATGTCGCCAGACCGACCTCTTGGTCGCAGCCGCGCAGACGGGTCGTTACATCAACATCAAGAAGGGGCAATTCCTCTCGCCCGAGGCGATGCATTTCGCCGTTGAGAAGGTGCGCGAGGCCGGCAACACCACTGTTATGGTCACCGAACGCGGCACCACCTTCGGGTACCAAGATCTCGTGGTCGACTTTCGGGGCATCAAGGCCCTGAAAGAGAACCACTGCCCAGTGGTATTGGACTGCACACACTCCTTGCAGCAGCCCAACCAGTCCGCTGGCGTCACCGGCGGACGTCCAGACCTGATTGAGACCATTGCCAAGGCAGGCGTCGCCGTGGGATTCGACGGACTATTTATGGAGACCCATCCCGACCCACAACATGCCTTATCCGACGGAGCGAACATGCTCCCGCTGGACCAACTCAAGCCGTTGTTAATCAAGTTATTGAAAATTCGAAGCGCCATATTATGAAAAATAGCCGCCTCCACCAACTGATTATCATCCTTCTGATAGCCATCTGCTATTGCAACACCCTTTCTTTAAAATTCGCCCTCGACGACCGAATGGTCATCCTGGAGAGCAAGTACACCATCGATGGAGGATGGGATAGCGTCAAGAGCATCTTTACAGAAGACTCGTTCAATGGGTATTTTGGCAACGAGAGCTCCATCGTAGCCGGCGGACGATACCGTCCTATTTCCCAGCTCACCTTCATGCTTGAAATGCAGATTTTTGGACAGAAGGTAAAGAAACAGATTGGAGACACCTCCGATTTCAACAACCTGCACGACTCCGCCCACGAGCAATTCTTCAACGATTCTCCCCTACCCTTCGTCTGTCATCTTTTCAACATCATCTACTTCACCTTGTTATGCCTGCTTATATATCAGGTGCTAAACAAGGTTTTCGCCCGCTACAACGGCAGTCGATGGTTCCAATCGTTGGCCTTTATCGCCGCCCTGTTGTTCGCTTTGCATCCCATCCATACGGAAGCCGTAGCCAACGTCAAGGGTCGTGACGAGATCTTTGCGATGTTGGGAGCCACTGCCACGCTATGGTGCAGTTTGAAATACGTAGACACCCGCAAATGGTGGTTTCTGCTGCTGAGTCTTTTGGCTTTTGCATTTGCTCTGTTTTCCAAGGAGAACGCTATCACCTATTTGGCTGTCATCCCGCTCACGCTCTATTACTACGATTGCGACAGCAAGAAGAAATTGGACTTTCTGGTTACACTCGTTCCTGTCGTATTGGCCAGCATTTTATTCCTGGTCTTTCGCGCCAACGCCCTGGGCGGAATGATGCCGGAAGAAGGAGTCACCAACATCCTGAACAATCCATTCCTTCATTCCAGCAAAGCCCAAGAGATTGCAACCGTGATAATCACGTGGGGCATCTATGCCAAGTTGCTCTTCTTCCCCCACCCGCTCACGCACGACTACTATCCCAACCAAATTGAAATCACTGATTTCTCCAATCCTTTGGTTTGGATTATCATCGTAGGAGTGGCGGCCCTTTTGGTCTATGCCGCTCTAAACCTCAAGAAAAAGAGCGTGATTGCCTATGGTATTGCCTTTTTTGTGATTACTTTTTCCATCACATCGAACTTGCTTTTCAACGTAGGCACCTTTATGAATGAGCGTTTTGTCTTTATGGCATCGCTCGGATTCACGCTCATCCTCGGCTATTGGATATATCTGCTCGCCACCGCCAAAGCCGGATTGATGCAGAACCTATCGCTTGCCCTGTTGGCTTGCATCGGCATCTTGTACGGAGCAAAGACCTTCACGCGGAATTTCGCCTGGCACGACGATTACACCCTTTTCTTGACCGATGTCAAGACTTCCAATAACAGCATCAAGTGCAACATCTCCGCCGGTGGAAGCTATCTTCAAATGTGGAAGGCAGACCATAAAGAGTATAACAAGCAACAGGCCTACAAGTACCTCAACAAAGCGCTGAGGTTAGACGATCACTCCTTAAACGCGCATTTATTATTAGGAGAGTTGGAATTCCTGAACGGGCATTACCAAGAGGCTTACACTGCATATCATAATGCCTCGCTCATCGATCCTTCGAATGCGATTGCTCAAGAAAATCTGAGCAAGCTGGCTTTCAAGCGCGAGGACTCACAAATCAATCCTATTTCCAAGCTCCTCGACGAAGGCATGAGCACGCGTGATATGGCCAAGATACAATCCGCATACAACCAAATCGAGAAATATCTTGCCGAGCATCCTGAAAGTCTTATCGGCCTTAACATCAAGGGGAACATCCTCGGCCGTGGTTTCGGGCAGCTCGACAAGGCTATCGACATTTACGAACAAATCATCAAGAGAGATTCCTCCTTTGCAAGCGCATGGGAGAACATGGGCATTGCTTATGCCATCAAGCGTGACTTTGTCCATGCTGAAAAATGTCTTCTTCACGCCCTGAAACTGGTTCCCAACAATGAGAACGTAAAACACAACCTGCATAGCCTATACATTAACATGGGCGATACAGAGAAGGCCAATCAGATAGAAGCTTCGTTCGCTCGCTAAAAAGACATCCAAAAAAGAGGGCACAGCCAAATCGGTTGTGCCCTCTTTTTTATCCAGAGATAAAATAATCAAAAGCGATTAGAACTTGTCGGCATTATCCACTAACATTTTGTTCTTCTTGTTGTAGGAAATCAACAAGTAAAATTCCTCTGCGAGGCAAAGCACCAACAAGACGATGGCAGCAATTGTCATGTTGCCATGATTGGCTTTAATGAAGAGAGGTCCTTCGGTAAAGAACGTCTTATAAAGCACAAAGTTCATCAAAAGCACGCTACAGAGAGTAAGAATCCACCAAATAGACAAATGAATACCACTATTGTCGACAAAGGAATCCTTCTTGTCTTCGGGGATGTTCACGATACCTTTATTTTCCAACGCATAGTCTGTCTCTTCCCAGATTTCTTTAAAGAACGAAACGGGCTTAATCAGGTTATAGACTGGAATCAGCCAGGAGACATAAGACATCCAAGCGGGCATGCCATCTTTCATCCAATGGGCGATATTGTGAAGGTTCTTGGAGTTCTTGAAGTTCCACGTAGCGAAGGTGAAAATCTTGCACAAGAAAACAACAAATGTAATGACAGCCAAGGCAATAAACGCAGACTTCGTCTTGGCATTATCATTATTAAGGTTATCCCATTGAGTCTTAATCGGCGTATATTCAGCTTCCTTAGCAGCGACATCATCTTGATGTTCTTTCATAGTCTTTTGCTTTTCAGCCAAAGTAGTCTTGGTTACAGAGATACTTTCTTCCAAGGTCTTGCGAGAAGCTTTGTCGGCTTTGGGGAGCTTTTGTTGCAACGTATCCAATTTATATTGGTAGTAATCGACTTCCGCGCTATCTTGTTTAAGCGGGTGTTGAGCCATCACGAAGTTCTCGTAAGCTTTTTCGTAAGCGGGTCTGGCTTCTACCACTTTCAGATTCGTTTTGTCAAACTTCATCAAGAAGAGCATGGAGACCACGAACAGAATCAATAATAAAATATTGAGCAACAGAGTCAATCGGCTCCACAAGGCGTTGTTGGTAATTTTTTTCATACGTATAAAATATTTATGTTACTAATTATCACAAACTTAATATTCCGAGCCTAAATACGGAAGCAGTTGCAAAAGTAAGAAAAATATCTGGATATACTTGGCAAAGTCAAAAAAAAATAAAAGAGCTTTATATAATCAAAAAAAATGTATTTTTGCGGCCTGAAACAACGGCGGGGTGTAGCGCAGTTGGTAGCGCGCTACGTTCGGGACGTAGAGGCCGGAAGTTCGAGTCTTCTCACCCCGACCAAAAAAAAGAGACGCAAAAGCGTCTCTTTTTTTGTATTCATTTCATTTAGATTCTATCCAGTACCGTACGGGCAAGTTCTCTCATCTTGTCATGATAGTCGTCCAGGAATCTACCCGTCAGGCGGTTTGCGATGATGAGACAGACGGTGAGCACACGATGTCCCAACACATTGCCCAGGCCGTATATGGCCGAGCACTCCATTTCCATATTGGTTACGGACAAGTCATTATACCTGAAAGCTTCGATTTTACGGTTCAGTTCAGGATACATGAGATTGGCGCGCACCTGACGGCCCTGCGGGCCGAAGAATCCAGGAGCGCTGATGGTAACTCCGTGGTGCATGTCAACGGCGATGCGTCCGAGCAGTTCGGGACTTGCTGCCGTGCAATAGGGATACGGCAACTTAGGGGCCCACTCGGTTTGTTTCACGAAGGCTTCTACAATGTCCTCCTCGTTGAGATTACCATAGTCGTAGAACTGCAGTACGCCATCAATGCCTATGCCGTGCGCCGAAGCCACGATGTCCCCCACTTCGATATCAGGTTGTAGAGCGCCGGATGTGCCAATACGAATGAGATTGAGCGTTCGGTGCTCAGCCTTGATCTCGCGAGTAGGAAGGTCAATATTCGCCACGGCATCAAGTTCTGTCAACACGATGTCGATATTGTCGGTGCCCATGCCCGTAGAGATAACGGAAACATGCTTGCCCTTATAAAGGCCGGTATGCGTGATCAATTCTCTATTCTGTTTTTTCACTTCTATAGTGTCGAACAAACTGGATATCATGGCGACACGACCCGGGTCGCCGACCAACAACACATTGTCCGCCAACTCGTCAGCATGCAGATTGAGGTGATAAATAGCTCCGTCGTTTTGTTCGGGTAATTCAGATGCTGGTATTTTCATAATCGATAGTTTTTGAAAGCGCAAATATACAAAAATCTCAACGTAGTTTTCGCCTATTCATTGCATACCCTTTCGGAACAACAACCTACTCCAATTAATTTTTGTATTTTTGCAGCCACAATTATTTTGAATACATGGAAATCAATTCTAAAGATAATAAACATAACAGAAATCACCGTCATCGCCACCATCGCTCCCTCAATTCACAAGGACAAACCGACAACCGTAATCCTATTCCAGAAGAATCCGACCAGCCAGAGGTTGAAAACGACACCGAAGAAGTAAAAACTCAATCCGTAAACGAAGTTGATTCCTTTGCGGAAGACAATGATCCCACGGATATAGGCCAAGTGTCCGACATTGGTCCTCGTAAAACGGTGAAGCGTCCACACGAGGATGACAAGGATCATACTCAGGCGGAGGACTGGGAGAAATATCTAGATATGGACATTCGCACGGGCCTTTCGCCAGAATCGACCAAAATTGCGGAAAACATATTCCTGACGCGTGGCTTGTCAGATACCCCGGACCCCGAACATATCCGCTGCAAACAATACAACTACAACGCCTGCAAGTTGCCCACATACGATTGGATTTCCAACTTGGACATCTCGTTGGACTACATAGAGTTCCCCATTGCGGAGGTACGTTTCAAGAACAGCCACAAGGACTTTTTCCTTCTGCCCAAGGAGGGTGTGTTCCACGTAGGCGATATCGTCGCCGTGGAAGCCAATCCCGGACACGACATCGGCATCATCTCGATGTTGGGACTTCAGGTGAAGCGACAGCTGGAGCATAAACACGTGCAGCCGGCCAATGTCACCAAGAAGCTCTACCGAACGGCTCGCTACGCCGACATCGAGGAGTGGATTGCAACGGTCGGGTTGGAGCACGACACGATGCTCAAGTCGCGCTACACGGCTTGGGACCTAGACCTCAAGATGAAGGTCAACGATGTGGAGTATCAAGGCGACGGCACCAAGGCCATCTTCTACTACTCTGCTGAGGAGCGCGTGGATTTTCGTGAGTTGATCAAGATTTTGGCGGAGCAGTTCCATATCCGTATCGAGATGCGCCAAATCGGCGTACGCCAGGAAGCCGCCCGTCTGGGAGGTATCGGCTCCTGCGGTCGAGAACTCTGTTGCGCCTCGTGGCTCACCAACTTTCAGTCCGTGTCCACCAATACCGCCCGCACCCAGCAACTCTCTCTCAACCCGCAGAAGTTGGCCGGCATGTGCGGCAAGCTGAAGTGCTGTCTCAATTTCGAGCAAGACACCTACCAGCAGGAAATCAAAGAGTTCCCGTCTCCGCATATCACCCTGAAAACCAAGAAAGGCAAAGGCGTTTACAACAAAATCGATATTTTCAAGAAGATCATCTGGTACTCTTACGCCGACGACACTTCCACCATTTTCGCCCTACCGTTGGAAAAGGTGAAACAAATCATCAAGATGAACGAGGCCGGCAAGTATCCCGATACCCTTGAAGAGTTTGCCAGCGTAAACCAGAAGAAAGTTGACGAAGGCAACAACTACAGTATGGATGAGTTGAAACACATCTCCGACGAAAAATAGGCGCTATGAAGAATTTGATTGTGATACTATTGGGTACGATGTTGTTTTGCACGAGTTGCAACCACCATGTCTATTACAGTGATATACAACCCATTCCAAATGAGAAATGGGACATCAAAGCTCCGCTGACCTTCACGATGGACATCACCGATTCGACCCAATATTTCGATATGTACATTCATGTGCGCAACACTACAGACTTTGAGACGCAGAACTTCTATGTATTTATGAACACCTGCTATCCCGACGGGCATAATGAGCAAGACACCCTGGGGTTTATCTTGTGCGACAAGTTCGGCAAGTGGACCGGCAAGGGACAAGGGCGCATCAAGGACAACAAGTTCTTGTTCCAGCCCAAGGTCCGCTTCCCCTTCAACGGCACCTACACATTCACCATAACGCAAGCTATGCGTGAGAACCCCGTCAAGGGCATCACCGATTTCGGTATCACCTTGGAGAACTACAAGGAGAGGAAAAAGTAAGGGAGCAATCCTAAAAGAATTGCCGCCCTCTCCCTTTACTCCAACTGCCAGTCGGCCATTTTCATATCGTCGTCCAGCAATATGGAGAGGTAGTTCATATAGCGGGATTGGGCTATCCGACCGTTCTTGACTGCCTCTTGCACGGCGCAACCGGGCTCGTGCGTGTGCGAACAGTCGTCGAACTTGCACTTGTTGTTATAAGCGCGAATCTCCGGAAAGTAGTCCCGGATTTCCTCTTTCGAATATTTGATCAATCCAAACTCCTTGATGCCCGGGGTGTCCATCATCCAGCCGCCGGCGAAGGGGAACATCTCTGCGAAGGTGGTCGTATGGCGGCCCTTGAGATGGCGTTCGGAAATCTCGCCCGTTTTAAGTTCAAGCGATGGATCGAGGCGCGAAATGAGGGCTGACTTGCCCGTGCCGGAGTGTCCGCTGAACAGGGCTGTCTTGCCGTCCATTCGCGTGCGCAACGTGTCCACGCCCTCGCCCGTGAGGGCAGAGGTGCACACCGCGTCGTAGCCAACGCCCGCGTAGAGGTCAGAGAGATGGCGCACCATCTCCTTTTCTTTGCCGTTATAAAGGTCCATCTTGTTGAAGACCAAACAAACCGGGATGCGGAATCCTTCGGCGGAGACGAGAAAACGGTCGATGAACCCCAGCGAGGTGCGGGGCTCGCGCAAGGTGACCAACAAGAAGCAGACGTCGATGTTGGCCGCGATGACGTGGCTGATCTTGGACAGGTTGGTGGACTTGCGCTCGATGAAATTGCGTCTCGGCTCGATATTCGTGATGGTGCCGGTGCCGTCGGCCTCTTCTTCAAAATCGACGATGTCGCCCACCACCACAGGGTTGGTGATCTTGATGCCCTTGATGCGGAACTGGCCGCGCAGGCGGCATTGCACGGATTGCCCGTCGTTAAGACGGACATCGTACCAACTGCCTGTAGATTTTACCACCAATCCTTTCATCCTCGCTGAATCTTAATGTCTGGGCGGTCCGAACTTCAGAAGTCTTGCCTTGGTCTCTTGGTCCACGGCCAAGTATTCGTCCACCGTCTGCGGCTTAACAGGGTCGGCGTGCTGCAGGGCGTTTTCTATGATGTGTGGGATGTCCACGTAACGGATACGCTCTTGCAGGAACCATTGCACCGCGATTTCGTTGGCGGCATTCATCACGCAAGGCATACAACCGCCCTGGCGCGAGGCCTCGTAGGCAATATTGAGACAGGGGAAGGTCTCCCGATCGGGCTTCTCGAAGGTCAGAGCAGGATAGTCCGCAAAGTCGAGGCGCGGCAACTCGTTCTCAAGCCGCAACGGATAAGTGATGGCGTATTGGATGGGCAAACGCATATCAGGGCAGCCGAGCTGCGCCTTGATGGAGCCGTCCTTGAACTGCACGAGCGAGTGGACAATGGACTGGGGGTGCACGACCACCTCGATGCGGTCAAGGTCGACGTTGAAGAGCCATTTGGCCTCAATGACCTCCAGGCCTTTGTTCATCAGGGTGGAGCTGTCAATGGTGACCTTCGGGCCCATATTCCAGTTGGGATGCTTGAGCGCGTCGGCAAGGGTTACGTTTTGCAGCTGTTCCTTGGTCCAACCGCGGAACGGGCCGCCGGAGGCGGTGATGATGAGCTTCTCTATGGGGTTGAAATGCTCGCCGACCAGCGACTGGAAGATGGCGGAGTGTTCCGAGTCGACGGGATAGATGGCAATGTTGCGCTCCTTGGCCTTGCGGGTTATCAGTTCGCCGGCGACCACAAGCGTCTCCTTGTTGGCCAGGGCGATGAGTTTGCCGCAGTCGATGGCGTGATAGATGGGCCTGAGTCCAGCCACACCCACGATGCAGGAGAGCACCATATCGACGCATTCCATCTCGCACACGTCGCAAAGCGACTGTTCGCCGCAGAAGATTTTGATATCTTCGTCGATGAGGGCCTCTTTCACCTTGAGGTAGGCCTCTTCCTGCACCACCACCACGATGTTGGGCTTGAAGGTGCGAGCTTGTTGGATGAGCAGGTCGGCGCTGGAGTTAGCCGCTATCACCTCCAACTGTAAGAGGTCGGGATAGCGGGCGATGACGTCGAGGGCCTGTAAGCCCATCGAGCCGGTGGAACCCAGCAGGGCAATCCTGCGTTTGTGCCCTTGTTGGTCCATTAGCGATGCTTTTCTATGGTGTCGCAGATGTCGGCAAACACGTGCTCGATGTCCTGCATACCGTTGAGTTTGATGAGTTTGCCTTGTTTGGTGTAGTAGTCCACCAACGGCATAGTCTGGTCAAAGAAGTTGGACACGCGGGCCTTGACGGTCTCGGGCGTGTCGTCGGCGCGGTTCTCGATCTGGGCGCGCTTGAGGATTCTTCTCTCCACCTCTTCCATCTCCACATAGAGATATAGCACCATCGTGATGTCGAGATTCTTGAAGAGGTTCTTGTCGTCCAACATTTCGGCTTGCTTGATGGTGCGGGGCACACCGTCGAAGATAAAGCCCTTGCTGTCGGCGTGCTTCTGGATGTGGTTGTTGAGCATACCTAGCGTGATGTCGTCAGGACAAAGGTCGCCACGGTTGATGATCTCCTTGGCCTTGAGTCCCAGCGGGGTCTCGTGGGAAATCTCGTAACGGAACAAGTCGCCCGTGGAAACATGGTCGAAGCCGAATTTCTCGGCAATCAGTTTTGCTTGAGTGCCCTTGCCACTGCCCGGGGCGCCGAAAAGAACGATGTTGGTCTGCATAATTCTGCTGTTTTTTTATGTTTTTTTAATGATATTTTTTAAAATCAATCAATCTTCAATTGATAGATGTCGTTGAGGTTACGGCCATAGCCGTCGTAGTCGAGACCTCGCCCGATGACGAACTTGTTAGGGATGGAGAAGCCGAAATAGTGGATAGGCAGGTCGAGCTTGTATGCGTCCGGCTTGTAGGTCATCGTGGCGATGCGCAGGTCCTTGAGGCCCATGGGCTTGAGCATATCGACGAGGTGCTGGTAGGTGCGTCCCGTATCGATGATGTCCTCGACGATAATAACACGCTTGCCGTGAAGGTCGTCGTTGAGCCCGATGAGATTCTTGACATTATTCGTGGATTGGGTTCCGCTGTAGGAGGAGAGTTTCACGCAAGATATCTTGCACTTGATGTTCAGTCTCTTGAGCAGGTCAACGGCGAACACGATGGCCCCGTTGAGGGTGACCAAGAGTACAGCGTCGTCATCCTTGTAGTCCTCGTTGATTTGATCGGCCACCCGTTGCACAGCCGCGTCGATTTCGGCTTCCGGGATGAATTTCACGAAAGTCTTGTCCAAAACATTGATTGAATCCATCATAGCAATTGAGAGTAAAGCGGGCAAAAATACAAAAATATTCACTTGGCAAGAATTGTATTTTTTTCGTATTTTTGCCGTTTTCTTACGGAAATAATGAAGAAATTGTTTATCAACATCTACGATTTTCTGCACAAGCGACAGTGGCTTATGTGGGTCTTCCTGATCGGGACGGTTCTCCTCTGCGCCTTGAGTGTCTTGCGTCTTGATTTCGTGGAAGACATCGGCAGTTTCCTCCCCAGCAGCAAACAGAACGCCCGTGTCAACGACGCCTACCAGCACCTAGGGGGCGACAACCGGATTGTCGTGAACATCGCGATGGCGGACACGGCGACTGAGATGGATCACGCCCTGTTGTCCGACGCCGCCGACCGTGTGGCCGAGAAGCTCTCCGCCGACACAGGACTCGTCAAGAGTGTCCTCAGTGAGGTGGACGAGCAGCAGGTGACCGAGGTGATGGACTTCGTCGTGGGCAATATGCCCTATTTCCTCACGGAAGAGGACTATGCCCGTCTGGACACGCTGCTCACGCCCGAACGCATCGGTCGGCAGTTGGCCAACGACAAGCAGCTGCTCGCCTCGCCCGTACCGATGATGCGCTCTCTCATCCAGCAAGACCCGCTGTTCTTCTCCTCCGGCGCATTGCAAGCCCTCAACGCCTTCCGCCTCGACGACACCTACCAGACCATTGACGACCATATCTTCGACAAATCGGGCGATGAGGCCATCGTCGTGGTCAGCTCCCGATATCCACTCAGCGAGACCCAAAACAACAAGATTCTCGTAAAGAACATCGACAGGGCAGCCGCCGAGGTGGAGAAAGAGATGCAAGGCCAAGTACGTATTACCAGTTTCGGTGCCTCACAGGTGTCGATCACCAACGCATCCCAGATCAAGAAGGACAGCTTTACCGCCATCGTGTTGGCCCTGGTGCTCATCATAGCGTTGCTCATATACTACTATCGCAATGTGCGAAGCATCTTGCTCATCTTGGTCTCCATCACCTTCGGCGGCATGCTCGCCCTCGGACTGTTGGCCTGGATCAAGAACCCCGTATCGCTCATCGCAGTCGGCATGGCCTCCATCATCTTCGGCATTGCCATCAACTATCCCATACATTTCCTGTCGCACTTCAAGCGCACGGATGACAAACGTCAGATCATCAAAGACATCGTGACGCCGTTACTGATCGGCAACATCACCACAGTGGGCGCTTTCCTGAGTCTGCTTTTCATCAGCTCCGACGCAATGAAAGACCTTGGGCTTTTCGCGGCTTTGCTACTCGTCGGCACCATCCTTTTCGTACTCATCTTCCTGCCGCATCTAATGGGTGAGCACTATCCGGGCAAGGAACGCGGCCTGGCTTTCCGTCCGGTGGCGGAATTCCGCCCGGAAAACATCAAAGGCCTCTTTTGGGTGGTCTTGGCGCTCACCATCGTCTTCTATGTCTTCAGCACGCGCACCACCTTCGACACCAACATGCACAACATCAACTATATGACGAAGGAGCAGCGCGCCCAGTTTGACAAGTTGCGCGCCGAAGCCGACACCTCCGTCTGTACCGTCTACTGCATCGCCGAAGGACATACCTTGGAAGAGGCGTTGAGCCATCAGGAAGACGCCGCCACGACACTTCGGAAGCTGCAAGGGAAAGGCGTGCGGAATGTCAGCGGCATTGGGCGATTCCTGCCCTCCAAGCAAATGCAGCAGGAACGCATCGACCGCTGGAACCAGTTCTGGCAAGACCGCCGCGAGCCCTTCTGCAATGCGCTCGACCAAGCCGCCCAACAGAACGGGTTTGTGCCCGAAGCATTCCAGCCGTGCAAAGACATCGTCCAAGCCAACTACGTGCTGCAAGAGCCGGATTTCTTCGACCCCATCCGTCAGCAACTTGCCAGCAACTACGTGGTGGAAGAAGATGGCAAAGTCTTGGTCTATAACATCCTGCAAGTAGATAAAAAACAACGCCAGTCCGTTGAGAAGGAACTCAACAATGTAGATTCCAAGGTGTTCGCCTTTACGGACAGCTCCATTGCTTCCAGACTGGTGGACGCCCTGTCGCACGACTTCGACTACGTGCTGTACATCTGCGGGTTCATCGTGTTTGCCTTCCTGTTGTTTTCCTTCGGAAGAATAGAAATCAGCATTATGGCCTTCCTGCCGCTGGTCGTGGCGTGGATATGGATTCTGGGCATTATGGGTATGGCCGACATCCGTTTCAATATCGTCAACATCATCCTCGCCACCTTCATCTTCGGTATGGGCGACGACTACTCCATCTTCGTGACCGAAGGCTTGATTTACGAATATGCCTATGGCCGGAAGATGTTGTCGCAATTCAAGAATTCCATCATCTTGTCGTCTTCGATAATGTTCATCGGCATCGGAATGCTGATTTTCGCCAAGCATCCCGCGATGCGATCCTTGGCCGAAGTCACCATTATCGGTATGCTCTCCGTGGTGCTGATGGCCTATATCCTGCCGCCTATCATCTTCCGTTGGCTCACGCACGACGGCAAGAAGCCTCGAAAACGTCCTGTCACCTTGATGAATATCCTCAGCAATGTCATAGGATTCCCGTTTTTCTTCCTCGGTGTGGTGGCCTTGTCTGTCTGCGGCTTCTTCCTGTTGCGGATCGGAGGAGGCACCGACAAACACAAGTTGCAGTATCACACGGTGATGCAAAAGCTGCTGTACGCCACGGCCAAGATCATCCCCAACTCCAAATTCAAGGTTCTTAATCCCAACGGGGAGACTTTCGACAAGCCGGCCATCGTCATTTGCAACCACCAGTCGCATTTCGACTTGTTGTATCTGCTCACGCTGACCCCAAAGATCATCGCGCTCACCAACGATTGGGCGTGGAATATGCCACTGTACAAACGTATCTTGCGCAATAGTGACTACCTTCCCGCCTCCTATGGTATGGACGCCAACTTCCCGAAGTTGCAGGCGATGGTGGACAAAGGCTATTCCATCCTTATCTTCCCCGAAGGCACTCGATCGGTCGACCTCTCCATTTTGCGGTTCCACAAGGGCGCCTTTTATTTGGCCGAAAAACTCGGCATTGATATCCTGCCCATCGTCACCCACGGCATCGGCGATATGTTCCCTAAGAAAGACTTCTTTATCCACAAAGGCGATGTCACCATCTCCATAAGAGAGCGCATCCCTGTCGGAGACAAACAATACCGCCAAGGCAAGAACCACCTGGAGATGGCGCACGCGTTCCGTCGCTACTACCAAGAGGCCTACGAGCAGATGCGCGACATATACGAGACTCCGGAATACCTTTCCGACCTCGTCAAGCAGAATTACATATACAAGGGCAAAGAGGTGGCTAAATCCTGCCGGCAGAAACTGCGCCGATTGCAACCGTTGTCCGATGCCTTGCAAAGCGTTCCACGCGGAAGCCATCTGCTATACAAGAACTGCGGCAACGGTGAGTTGTCGCTTCTGAGTGCCTTGTATCGTCGCGACTTGACCATTACGGCGTACGATCCCGAGGAGGATGCCATTGCCATCGCGGGACACTGCAACGCAGTGCCCGCCAATCTGACCTATTCGCACGAGTTGCCGGATGGCACTTTCGACTTCGTCATAGATGAAAAAGAGATAATGATCCCTAAAAACACACAATAGCCCACAATATGTCCAACTCCAAATACGATATTGCCATTCTCGGTACCGGTCTCGGCGGACTGGTGTGCGGCTATATGCTCAGCAAAAACGGATTCAAGGTGCTGTTGTTGGAGAAGAACCCCCAGATCGGCGGCTGTCTGCAGACCTTCAAGCGCTTCGGTGTGAAGTTCGATACCGGTATGCACTACATCGGCAGTATGCTGGATGGCCAGATCCTGCACCGCCTGTTCAACTATCTACACCTGTTGGAAGATGTGAAGTTGAGTCGACTGGACGAGTCGGGCTACGACGTGTTCTCCATTGGCGGCAAACAGTATCGGTATGCTTCCGGTTACGAGCAGTTCGTGGACACGTTACACCAAGCTTTCCCCAAACATCGCAAAGACTTAGAGAAGTATGTGCGCCGGCTGAAAGACATCGCCGACGCATCGCCTTTGTACAATCTGCGCAAGGTCGAGGACAATGTCTTCATCGATGCCGACTACATCAAGACCAGCATCAACGACTTCATCGCCTCGGTTACGGACAACTACGAATTACAGAACGTGTTGGCCGGCAACCTGCCCTTGTACGCCGGTGTCAAGGACAAGACGCCGACCTACATTCACGCCTTGATCAACAATTTCTACATCCAGAGTGCGTGGCGCATCATCGGGGGTAGCGATGCCATAGCGCAGTCGTTGGCCAACTCCATCCATTCCTTCGGTGGCGAGATTCGCACCCATGCAGAGATCACAGAGATCGTATGCGACGACACTCGCGCCGTGGGCGTGCGTCTCGCCGACGGCGAGTTCGTGGAGGCCAACTCCATCATCTCCAATATCCATCCCCAAGCCACCATCGCGATGATCCAGTCGCATCTGATCCGAAAGGCCTACCGCACCCGCATCAACGATTTGGACAACACCATCGCCAACTTTACGGTCTACATCAAGTTCAAGGAAAAGGCCACGCCATATCTCAACTACAACTATTATTACTATGAGAACGACGATGTCTGGTCGGCCAACGACCGCCGAGATGGCGATCCGTTGCGCAGTTATCTCTTTATGCACCAGAGCGCCGAAGAGGGCCAACAGTGGGCACAGAGCGCAGAGATGATCGGCTATATGCGGTTCAGCGAAGTGCAGCGGTGGGCGGACACGCGCGTGGGGCATCGCGGCGAAGACTACAAGGCCTTCAAGCAAGCCACCGCCGAGCACTACCTCGATGTGCTCGAACGCTCCTTCCCGGGCATCCGTAATCATATCGAATACTATGAGACCTCCTCGCCGCTGACGTACCGCGACTATACGGCCACTAAGGACGGCTCGATGTACGGCATCATCCGCGACAAGAACTTCCCGACCCAAACCCTCGTTTCGCAACGCACCAAGATCCCGAACCTTTTTATGACGGGACAGAACATCAACTCGCACGGTATCCTGGGCGTCACCATCGGCGCCGCCCTGACTTGCGCGGAATTTATGGGGCTGAATAAGATCATCGACGAAATCGAGGGAAGCAAACCATAAGAATTTTCAAGAAAAACATACAATATGAAACTAAAATTGATTTATCCAAGATGGAAGAAGCTGCCTGGGCAGACCACCTTTAACCTGCCTCCCCACGGTCCCGTGGTGTTCGCCGCCACCTTGCCCGAAGAGGTGGAGGTTTCCTTCACCGATGAGAACGTGGAGGACCTGGATATGGACGAAGAGTGCGACGTGGTGGCCATCAGCATGATGTTGACCACTCAAGTAAAGCGCGGCTGGGCCATTGCCGACGCCTACCGCGCCAAGGGCATTCCCGTGATGTTCGGCGGCATCTCCACGATGCTGCACGCCGAGGAGACCCTGCAGCACGCCGACTCCATCTTCCTCGGCGAGTCGGAGGGCCGCTCCGCCCAAGTTATCGAGGACCTCAAAAACGGCAAGCTGAAGAAGGT
>JAIKWD010000015.1 GCA_024685175.1 Bacteroidales bacterium | reverse complement strand
GTCCCCACATAGCGAATCAGATACGATTTCCCAATCTGACGGGCACCGTTCACTAATAAGATTTTGTCCTGCTCTTCTTTCAGGAAGTGCTCAAGATATTGGGTGAATTTGCGTTTCAACATAGCCGTGATATTTTTACGGCTGCAAAGATACTATAATTCTGTGAAATACAATAAAAAAAATCACTTATTCCATAAAATCATTATTGTATTTTGTCACTTATTCCATCTTTAAAAACGTAAAAATTACCACTTATTCCGTTTTTCTACACAAAATTCACAACCGCGAAAACCAGATGGCATACGGCAAACGCTGTGGCGAAGAGGACGGCCAGGAGGTTTTTCCTGTCGGCGGTATTGTACTTTGTCAAATTTACTGCATCGCACCAGATCGTAGCGACGAACTCGGCGCTCTGCCAAAATTTAGGGCATCGCTAATTCATCACCAGCTTGTTGACGAATTGCAATTCTCTCATTATAAGAGGTTCAACTTTGTTTTTGGTTCTTCGTTTCCACCCTTGGTCACCGTATTCCCAACAGCCGGTGCGTCTGCAACGACAGCCGCCACCCTTTGTGGTTCAGTACCGCCTGCACGCACGCCTCCATGTTGGCCTGTCGTTGGAGCGGGTCGTCGCTGTAGCAGGGCTGCAAGAAGCGATGCTTGGCCTCGATATGGTCATACTGCGCCAGATCTTGCCCGCAATACACCACTTTGAGTTCATCGCAGCGGGTAAGCACACAGGGCTCGCCATCGCCACCCGGGAAAGCGGTCTTGGGCGAAAACGTCACCCAATCCAGATTGGCGGGCAGCATACGCGTGCCGTTGGTCTCAATAGCCACCGACAGGCCAGTTCCCGCTTTCAACGCACACACAAATTCATCATCGGCAAACAACGACGGCTCCCCACCCGTTAGCACAATCAGCTGTGCATTAGGATATTGTGCGATATTATCTATAATTTCGCTTGAGGTCATGGGTTTAGACTCCCGATGGTCCGTATCGCAGAAGGCACAATGCAGATTGCATCCGCTGAAGCGCACAAACACAACGGGCGTGCCGGTATGGAAACCCTCGCCCTGCAAGGAGTAGAATATCTCGTTGATGCGGTACACGACTAGAAGTTTTGCGGTGCGTCATCGGCAATGTAGGAGGCCTTGTTGTCGCGCGACTCCCACACGTCGGCGCGATAGCATTGAGGCACGGTGTCCACGACCCACTTCGCCAAGTTCTCAGCCGTGGGGTTGAAATCGAGCACCTCGTTCAGGTTCCGATGGTCTATCTTGCCGTGGACCAATCGCTTGATCTCGGTGAAATCGCACACCATCCCGTTGCCGTCCAACTCCTTGGCGCGACAATACACGTCAATACGCCAGTTGTGGCCGTGCAGGTTCTCACACTTGCTATCATAGTCGAGGTAGAGTTGGTGACAGGAGGATATCTCCAGGGTTTTTCTTACGTAATACATTATATATCAAGTTATTAATTAACAATCATATACCGTCTTGTCTTCAACGCCAGCTTCCTGTAAGGCCTCGCGGCGTTCGCGGCAGGTACCGCACTTGCCGCAATGATGGGCACCACCTTTGTAGCAGGAGTAGGTCTCGCTATAGTCGAGTCCCAACGCCTTGCCATGCAGCGCTATGTCCTTCTTGCTCAGCAGCGTATAGGGGGCAAAGACCGTCACATTCTCATAGGTGCCGGCCGACATCGCCTCCGACATCGCTTGCACAAAGTCAGGGCGGCAGTCGGGATAGATGGCGTGGTCGCCACTATGGTTGGCTATCATCACCCGTTTCAGACCATTGCTCTCAGCGAGGCCACACGCGATGGACAACATAATGCCGTTGCGGAAAGGCACCACCGTCGACTTCATATTCTCGTCGTCGTAGTTGCCCTCGGGGATATCCTCAGGATTGCCCAACAATGAACTCTTGAAATACTGGTGCATAAAATCGAGAGGGATAATCAAATGCTTGATTCCCAATCGTTTGCAATGCATAACGGCGAACTCGCGCTCACGGGCGTTCTGCGTGGAATCATAGTCGAAGGTGACAGCCAGTGCGATTTCGCTCTGGAACTCGTAAAGCATTGTGGTGGAGTCCATCCCACCGGAGTATATGATGACTGCGTCCTTTGCCATATCAGTCGTTGTGCATATTGTCCAACATCCGTTGCTTCACCATATCCTGATGGTCGGCGTCGCCATAGTTAGCGAACGGCTTGATGGAGATGCCGCCACGAGGATTGAAGAGCCCGATTACCTCAAGATACTTCGGGTCCATCAGTTTCACCAGATCCTTCATGATGATATTGACGCAGTCCTCATGAAAATCGCCGTGGTTGCGGAAACTGAACAGGTAGAGTTTGAGACTCTTGCTCTCCACCATCAACGTTCTGGGGATGTAGTTGATAATGATATGTCCAAAGTCGGGTTGACCTGTCTTGGGACAAAGCGACGTGAATTCGGGGCAGTCGAGCGTAACCACGTATTCGTTTTCGGGGTGTTTGTTGACAAACGCCTCCAACACCTTCGGGTCGTAATCGTACTGGTATTTCGTATTTTGGTTGCCGAGCAGCGTCACGCCACCCAGCTCTTTCTTCGTTCTGGCCATAGTCGGAAAATTTTGGCAAAAGTAGGAAAAATATTGAGATGTGGGATTTTAGACGCGAGACGTTCTCGCTAATCACCGTGCAATTTTGAATTTTGAATCTTGATTTTTATTCCGTCGTATATCCGAACTGCCTATCCAAGCGCTGCAGACTGAGCGGGACGAAACGTAGGATGATCGCCTTTTCAGCCTCGTAGTCGTTATCGTCGAAATAGAACTCGGAATGGTTGGGCCAGAGTCGCGTGTTCTCTTCCAATCCCGATTGGATATAGGCATCGTTCACCTTCATCATCCTGGCGATATTGTCGACTGTGAAGATGCCGCTTTTCCGCAGTTCGGCCCACCTTAAGGCCAATCTCTTTTGATACTCGGGCATCTTCATCAAACGGGCAAGCATCAAGTTGCGGTTGTCGTGGGTCAACCGCTCCAGCATATTCATCTCGTTATCACCGTCGCGTCCGAAACTATGGTCACAGTCCCACAGGGCAATGCGATACGGGGTGGAAGCGTCGACTTTGTAGAGGTAGAAGTTCTTGAGCACGCCGTCGCCATTGTTGGTGAACAGAATCATCAAATGCCAGTCCACGACATTCTGCATATCCATTATGTTGCCTATTTCGCGCTCAAACTCTTCATCGGTGGAATGGAGGAAGAAATGCCGAAGTGCGTCCATTTCGTCATTGCGGTTGACAACATCGAAATCGGGATACTTTTGCTCGTGGAAATTCTTCTCAGAAGCGTCAAACGAGACGAAATCCTTTTCAGGATAGAAAATTTTGGGTTCTTTGAAGACCACGGCCGAAGAATCCTCCTTGTTGATCTTCAATGATGATTTATTGAGTCGCTGCATCACCACATAGAGCCCTTGCGGGTGGCCGTTCTCGCGTACAAGGGCATAGCCACACATCGGGGCAAGGTTGTAGCCGCCCATCTGCCGGAACAAGTCGTAGCAGAGTTTATGACGCATAAAGGTCTTGTCGATATACGAAGCGTTGATGACCCAATTCTTGCTCATCGGCAAATCGCACAGGGAGCGAGAATCGGAAAGCTTGAGGGAATACGAGTGCTTGCCATATTTGGAAGAGATGCCGCCCCGGAACTTGACCGTTCCCGTCCATCGCACCGAGTCTCCCTCTTTTTGATAATCCACGTAGCAAGGGCCAGGATTCTCCCATGAGATCTGGACATCAGTGACTATATCGATGACAGGAATCGGCACTATATTCTTGGCCTTGTCCTTACGCTGACATCCTGTGAAAAACATAAGGAAAGCCAAGAAGACATAAAAGCCAAAGATTGTATAGCGTTTAAGCATTGTCATTTAAAGTGATCTTTTGAAAATGCAAAAATAAAAAAACGGGGCCACATACTCTTCGTATTCAAGGACATTTTGTATTTTTGCACCATTATAAAAAGAAAGATATAATACAATGAAAAAAACATTCTTCACACTCGCAGTAATGGCATTGATTTTGACCTCCTGCGGACAGAAAAGCAACGAGAACCAGACTTCCAACAATCAAAACGAAAAGCAAATGAAAACCTTAGTAGCCTATTTTTCCGCTACGGGAACCACCCGTGGCATTGCAGAGAAACTCGCCAAGGTGACCGACGCCACCTTGTACGAAATCAAGCCCGAAGTGCCCTACACCGATGCCGACCTGAACTGGCAGGACAAGAAATCCCGCAGTTCCGTGGAGATGGCCGACAAGAACTCCCGTCCCGCCTTCGTGAAGGACTTGGAGAACGCCGGCGACTACGATATCGTCTACATCGGATTCCCCGTTTGGTGGTACACTGCCCCGACCATCATCAACAGTTTCCTTGACACCTATGATTTCACGGGCAAGACGGTCATTTTCTTCGGCACGTCCGGTGGCAGCACATTGGACAAGGCCAACCAGCAGTTCCGCGAGCAATATCCCAAGTTGAACTGGAAGGACGGCAAAGTGTTGAACAACGCATCCGAAGCCGACATTAAAGCTTGGGTTGAATCCTTGTAGTATGTACGACAAGAAATTTATGGAAGAGGCCGTGGCTCTGGCGAACAAGTGCTTTGAGAGCGGCCAGGGCGGTCCTTTCGGCGCAGTGGTGGTGAAGGACGGCATTGTCGTGGGCAGGGGCCACAATATGGTCACCGTGCACAACGACCCCACAGCGCACGCCGAAGTGATGGCCATCCGCGAGGCTTGCCAAAACCTAGGCACGTTCCAACTGACGGGCTGTGAGTTGTACGCCAGCAGCGAGCCCTGCCCGATGTGCATGGGTGCCATCTACTGGGCCCACCCAGACCGCATCTACTTCGGCGCCTCGTGCGATGACGCCGCCGACGCCGGCTTCGACGATTCCTTCATCTACGAAGAGTTGAAAAAAGACATCGCAGATTACTCCATCCCCACCGAACAACACGACCGCGAAATGGCAAAGGTCACCTTCGACCGCTGGAAGTCTTTCGACGAACGCATTGATTATTAGATGTGAGATGTGAGATTTAAGACGTGAGATTTTAGAATTAGGATGTGGAATTAGCAATAAAAAAAATGAGAGTCTCGATGCAAGTTTTACCGCGAACAACCCTTTTTAACCATTTTTAACAAAACATTTTCTTTTGAGAACCTTGAAGTTTGGAAAAGATCCAGAGCTTTTTGGAATATATCAACAAGAATCAATTATGTCAATGCAACCAAGAAATCGACATTGTCCTCAGATTGCTCAATGGACTTCGATTTCACAAACTCAATCAATTAGCCCCCAAAAAATCGACAAGAACTCATAACACGCCAAATAATCTCATACTCACTCAAGTCTTATGTCTAACGTCTTAAATCTCCCAAAACAATGACCGGCAAACTCTATCTCATTCCCACCCCTATCGGCGAAGGCGCATTCGAGGACTTCTTCCCCGCCTTCAACGCCGAGATCATCAACCACATCGACACGTACATCGTGGAGGAGTTGCGCACTGCGCGCCGTTTCCTGCGTTATGCGGGCATCAACAAGCGTATTGACGAGTTGCAGTTTTTCGAGTTGAACGAACACACGCAAGGGGTGGAGCTCAACGAGTACTTGCAGCCCTGTCTGGACGGCCAAAACGTGGGTTTGATGTCGGAGGCAGGAGTGCCCTGCGTGGCCGACCCCGGCAACATCGCCGTGGCCAAGGCCCACCAACTCGGCATCGAGGTGGTACCGCTCATCGGCCCCAGTTCCATTATCCTGGCACTGATGGGTAGCGGGATGAATGGGCAGAACTTCACCTTCCACGGCTATCTGCCCGTGGACCAATTCGAGCGCGAGAAACGCTTGCGCTCCATTGAATCCGTTGCTATCAAGACTGGACAGACGCAGATCTTCATCGAGACGCCCTATCGCAACCGCCGTATGGCCGACTCCATCTGTAACGTGTGCCAACCCGCCACGCGCGTCTGCATCGCCGCCGGACTGACCACACCCAACGCCCTGCTCAAAACACAGTCCGTGTCCAAATGGCGCAAGTATTTCGAGAGCGAAGACCACGCGTTGGACAAACGGCCGTGCATTTTTTTGATCAGCCGCTAGTAGAGACGCGACATGTCGCGTCTCTTGGTGAGAAGTGAGAATTCTCGATAGTATTTTTGAGCGTCACATTAAAATTTCCGTAATGGTTGACCTATTTCCGTTTTTTTTTGTTATTTTTGCGGCCTCAAAAAAGAACACGTTCTTTGACGAGCCGAAGTGGTGGAATGGTAGACACGAGGGACTTAAAATCCCTTGCTCATTGCGAGCGTGTGGGTTCAAGTCCCACCTTCGGTACCCATGCGGAAGTAGCTCAGTTGGTAGAGCACAACCTTGCCAAGGTTGGGGTCGCGAGTTCGAGTCTCGTTTTCCGCTCTGCAAAAAAAAAGCGGATGATGAAGCATCATCCGTTTTTTTTGTCTTACAATCTGCTTAGTCTTTAATACATCGCACGGAGAAGCAGGCCTTCTTGTTGCTTACGCTCTTGTTGGCCAAGACATCGTTATGACCAATATAGCGGCCATACGCATGCGAATTGGATAAAGAAGCTTCATCTTCCCTATGTCCGTAGGGTGTGGAGCTCCAGAAATGAGCGCCTCCATGAAAGTTAATAAACTTGTTCACCCCATTGATAACGAAGCAATGGCCAGACGGGATAGCCCCAAAATGGGATATGTTGTTGGAGTCTGGAACATTACCAGGAGTATTGGGAATCGTGGAAGGACGCCAGCAAGAATCGTTGATGGCCAATCTTTTAGCCACGGAAGTGCGCGCCTTGGAGGTGGAACAGTTGGTCGTATAGTCAACCAACTCTTGCCATTCTACATCAGAGGGAAGGTGAAAACCATCGGGACAGATACCCTGCACTTGAGATTTACTTGTGGCTGTATCGGGGATGCCTCTGGCTGCGGCCCAATTGTACAGCTTGCCATACACTTTGGCACTGTCGGGATGCCCGCAAGGATTATAGCAACGCGCGCCAAGTATATCATCCGAATTGTCAATAACGGCACCATTCGCATAATGCACCGTTTTCAGATTTTCACCTAGCCACGCCTGATCTCCTATTCTCACGACGGAATAAGCATTTCCTTCAATATCCCAAACCGTATCCCCTTTCACTTCGAAATGACAAGAACCATAATTAATCTCGTCATTGCCGCATGAACTCATTATTAATGAGCATGATATAATTAAAAGGACATAAAAAAACGATAATCTCTTCATATTGATGCTAATATTTGCTGAATTAAAATGCAAACATACAATTTTTTCATCAAATTATTTTTCTTAAAAATCACAATAAAAAACTAATTTTGCAATCCAAAAAAGATTGCTATGAGAGACACTATCTGCGCCATATCCACGCCTCCGGGCATCGGAGCCATCGCCATCGTGCGCGCTTCAGGCGAGGAGGCCTTCGACATCGCATCCCACCTCTTCCCCACCCTGAAGTTGGCCGCGCTGGCCCCGCAAACCGCCCAGTTCGCCCAATTTTACGACGGCGACCATATTCTCGACCAGGTGGTGGTCACCAAGTTCGCGAAACCCCACTCCTACACGGGCGAAGATATGGTGGAGATCTCCTGCCATGGCTCCGTTTACATCCAAAAGCGCATTCTGGAGCTGCTGGTAGAGGGAGGCTGCCGACTCGCCGGACCGGGCGAGTTCACGCAACGCGCCTTCCTCAACGGCAAACTCGACCTGCCACAAGCCGAAGCCGTGGCCGACCTTATCAACTCACAGTCGGAGACGACCCATCACCTGGCCATCAACCAACTGCGAGGCGATTTCTCCAATCGTATGCGCCAACTGCGCGAACAGTTTGTGCACTTGGCCTCACTCCTGGAACTTGAGTTGGACTTCAGCGAGGAAGAGGTAGAGTTCGCCGACAGGACAGAGTTGCAACATCTTTTGGATGAGTTGGATACGGAAGTCGGGCGGTTGGTGCAGTCCTTCAAGGTCGGCAATGTGCTGAAAACCGGCATTCCCGTAGCCATCGTGGGACATCCCAACGTGGGCAAGTCCACGCTGCTCAACGCCATATTGCAACACGACCGCGCCATTGTGTCGCCCATCCCCGGCACCACGCGCGACACCGTGGAGGACACCTTCACCATCGACGGCACGCTGTTCCGTTTCATCGACACCGCAGGATTGCGACAGTCGGACGACACCATTGAGAGCATCGGCATCGAACGCACACACCAAGCCATCTCAAAAGCATCCATCGTATTGTATGTGGTGGACGTGACCCGCGACGGACTGGACGGCATCCGAGAACAGGTGGACGAATTCCATAGCCAGGCGGACCTCGCCGACAAAGAGCTGGTGGTCATCGCCAACAAGATTGACGAGTTGGAGAGTATGCCTGCCGACTACAAGGCCTGGCACGATATGGACATCCTGTTCGTATCGGCCAAGCGGAAAGTCAACATCGGCGACATTGAAGAGCGACTGGCCCAGTTCGTACAGAGACACAAGATCCAAGACCTCTCGCTGCTGACCAACGAACGGCATTATGCCTTGCTATGCGACATCGCGGCCGCCATCGGGCGCATCCGTGACGGACTGGAGAGCCACCTTCCCACCGACCTGCTGGCCGAGGAGGTGCGCGTCGCCCTGCACGACATCGGCGTCCTCACCGGCACCGTCTCCACCGACGAACTGCTCGACACTATCTTCGGTAAGTTCTGCATCGGGAAATAGATTATAGATAATCGATGATCGATAATCTATAATCGGTAATCGATAATCGATAACAGTTTGAATCCCGTGTCTACTTCACTTTCCGATATGTAAACTTGTACTCGGGATGGTTGGTGGGCGATTCGTACCAAGTGATGGAAGTAACCACATAACCGGTTCTGTTGTTGGGCAAAAGCCATTCCTGCTCACCTTCAGGTTCAGGGTTGATGGGGTCACAAGAGACCACGGCTGTCAGCAGAAAAAACGCCATAAGCACCCTAAAGCCCAGCGCGAAAAGGTGATTCTTTGGGGGATTAGTCAGTTCGCATAGCGCTAGCAGGAGTTAGGAATGAGGGGTTAGGGGTTGGGCATAAATTCTCCCAGTTGTTTCTCCCAGGAGGCGGTGTGGATGACACGACCCGCGTGGTGGGCGCGGAGGTATTGCAGGTGATAGTTGCGGTGCACGGACATCTGATACAGCGGGTGTTCGGCAATATCGGTGAGGATCACCTCGCGGTGCAGGGCCACACTTTCCATGGCGTGGCGCAGGCGGTACTCAAACACCTGATCGTCCACGTCATATTGGTACAGATAGGTGGCGGTCTGCTCGTTGGTAACCAGCTCCACGGCTGCCTTGCCGTCGCGGAGCCCGGCAAACCAAAAGCCCTCGGTATCGAGAGAGAAGATGCCCGCAATCATCTTGCACGACAGGCCTTGCATTGTCTTATATTGTCCGGCGGCATCGCCCAATCGCTCGACAAGATGCGCGGTCAAGTCGCGCTGCGCCTGCTCCCAACGTTTGACGATGTCGTCACGCCGATGACAGAATATCTCGAACACATCTTGGGTGTGCAAGCCCAACTTCTCGATCTGATACTCATCGCCCGTATCGAGGCGAAGGGTCAGACGGTAGTCGTCCAAACGAGCAGGTGAAGCGAAGCACAAAGGAATACGCCGCGCCTTGTCGTCGTGGGGATAGAGGCATAGACAGTCGTCGTACAGGACCACCTTTGCGGTGCCTTGCAACTGGAGGCCTTGCTCGTCGATGGCACATCGACCTTCTCCCTCGAAGGAGGCGTTGCCACGCACGAAAAGGGCCTCTTCGCAACGATGGTTGTAGGCCTGCCACAACTGTTCGAAGAAGTTCTCGGTCTCGCGACCCAGTTTCGAGAAACGCCATTCGCCTTGCGCAGTGTGGACAATCACCTGATAGTCGAGCAGGCGAAAGTCCTCCACAGAGGCAAAGTCGATGACACATAGCGCAGACGACGGTTCTTGGACCACGATGGACTCGCCGGTGATGGCTGTCTCTGCCGTAAAGGTGCGCCCCTTCACGGAGACTTCGCATTCAAGTTTCATAACAGCTTCCATAACTACAGTTTAGCGCCGCATTCGCCGCAGAACTTAGTGCCGGGCTCGTTTTCCGTGCCGCATTGCGGACAGGCGATCTTTCCGCCGACGGGCGTGCCGCACTCGCTGCAGAACTTCATATTGGGTTGCAACTCGGCCCCGCACTTGGGGCATTTGAGCATTTTCAGCGGCTGGCCGCAGCTGTTGCAGAAGTTGCCGTTGCCGGCCGGCTTCCCGCAGTGCGGACAAACGGTGGTGCGCGTCTCAATTTTTCCGTGCCATACCGTGGCAGCCTCGGCGGCTTCATCGATGTTACGACGCATCGCCTCATTGCGGGCCTTGGCCACGTATGAACTTTCGCGAGGAGCACACTCTATGCACAGACTCTCCTCCTCGTTCCAACAATCGGAACATACCCACTTGTTGCAGGACGGACACTTTACGAACTGTGGACGGACCTCCTCTTGGGCCTCGTCGAACGACTGCTCCTGTTCTTTACGCCATTGCGGACTCTTGTCGTTTAACTTGTCTTGCAACACTTGAGCTCCCGACTCCAAGGCACCGGTAAGATTGCCCAACCGACCCCCAAGCAGGTTGTTGAGGATGCCAACGCCCCTGCCGAAGCCTTCGGTACGCTTACGCTTGTTGTAAGTGGACGAGGGTTTGAAAGTGGATTTGAATCCATTGCCACAACAATCGCAGTAGAATTCGTATTGGAATCCCGCGTCGGTGGACAAGTCTGTGTGATTTCTGGTAAAACTGTGTAACATTTTTGCTTTATTGATTTGTGAAACTTGCTTAATAATTGGCAAAAATAAAAAAAATAACATACGCAATAAATAATTCCTAATTCCTAATTTCCGTTCACGTCTCTGTATTTTTCTTACTTTTGCGGACAAACAACTAAACAAAAGGGTCATGTCAACGAAAAAACAGAAGATCGGAATCTCTTTGTCGGGCGGGTCCGCGATGGGCTACGCGCATCTGGGACTATTGCAGGCGGTGGAAGAGGCCGGCTACAAACCGGATTGCGTGGTGGGAACCTCGATGGGCGCCATTATGGGGATGATGTACGCCGCAGGCTACAAGCCATTGGAAATCAAGAAGATCATCAAAGACGAGAAGATGGACAGCGCCATCCGCATTGCCTTCCCCAACGTTCCGAAGCCCGGTGGGTTTGTCAGCACGATCCGCATACAAAGGATCCTGAAAAAATACGTTCCCGACAATAGTTTCGACAAGATGCAGACCAAGTTCTACTGTTGCACCAGCAATATGGAGACGTTGCAGGCCGAGTACCACGGACAAGGCGACAATCTGGTGGAATACGTGATGGCTTCGGCGGCTATGCCCGGAGTGTTTTCGCCGGTCAAGGTCAATGGCGTCAATCTCGTAGACGGAGGCATCCACGACCATCTGCCAGTGAAGCCGCTGTTGGACGAGAAGTGCGACATCCGCATCGGCTCCAACCTATTGGTCGAGAAGCCTGGCAAGAAGAAGCTGTCGCAACTCTGGATCCACGCCTTTCTGTACTGCTCTTTCAGCAACTATCACCTGACTGCCAGCCAATTCACGGATCTCATCAACATAGACCCTGGCAAATACTGGCTCTCCGACTTCAAAGCCGTGAACGAGCTCTTTGAGATCGGCTACAACACGGGAAAAACATATTTCAAAAATTCAAATGCGTTTACCAATATGTAAAAAACGGAGACAACTATTGTTTTCAAAGTACTGGCGAAAAAAATTGGAAGTTGATTGAAAAAAGTCTTGCAACAGATTCTGTAGCTCAAACCATTGTTTTTGAGATTTTAAATAACACTTCAATGTATCCCAATCTTCCTTTGGGCAACGAAGGACAAAGTCGACTGCATTTTTCCTATTTCAATGCGATGCAGAGGCGACTTCCAATACAAGGATTTACCGGGCTGGTTGAAAACGAAAAAAACATTTGGATGCACCCTCCCAGAGAGTTTCTTTTTCAAGTGTTGAAATTAAATCCATTCCCATACATCAAATTCCCAGTTGTTAAAGGAAGAAAATGGAGATGGCAACTGACAATTGGTCCTCAGTGGGGAAATCCGTTATGGAAAGAATGGGACGGTGACATTGTCAACAAATACAAATATGGCATTATTGATACTGATTATAAGTTGCAAACCGCCTTCGGTGAATTGTCGTGTGCAGTGGTCAAAGCCTTCGCTCGCAGTCGCATAGGAGCAACTGAAGCCACGTTCTTTTTTCATAAGACCTATGGATTCGTCAGGTTTGAATACGTGAACATTGACGATTCCACAATCATATTGGATTTAATTGAAGTGTCCGAATAAGATGGTTTCACCTCCACCTAGTGTTCTATCGTCATGGTGACGGTTTGCTTTTCGACTTCTCCTTCGGCAGACAATATCTCTGCCCCTTGAACCGCGTTGCCAGTGACAGTCAATTTATATTCGATATGTGAGCCGGCTTGACTCACTCCAGCCACTGTGATGTTGTCACCCTGCCAAGTGCCTTCCACATTGATAGGCACGCAATAGTCACATCGCATGACCACACCCGTCACATCGTTGCCGTTCTTATCAAGCACTATGCTGGCTTTGTCTTCACCAATGGTGCCCGTCAGACTGTAGCTTTGGGAATGACTTGCCATCGAGTCCGTTTCTTGCGGTGCCATCACCTCCGTTGAATCAGCAACGGCTGCGCCAGCACTTTCTGCCTGCATTTGCCTGCCATGACAAGCTGATAGCATTATCAAGGCAAAGATTATCAAAACATTTTTTCTCATATTTATTATTTCGATTTTTCGCCCGCCTTAGGGCGGAATTTTTCTTTCAGACCGCTTTGGCGATTCGTGCTTTTACGATCTGCTCTAATCCCGAAGACAACGGACCGAATATCCGTAGGACTTGTCGTTGCTGTTCCTATACAAGTAGGCTCCACTGTATGTAATCTGCCGGTAGTAAACGAAGTTGCCATAGATCTGCGTAGCACTCCAGAAGTAGGCGTCGCTGCCAAAAGAGCTTAAGTTGCTGCCGTAGCAACCAGCAGGAAGAGCCGAAAAGCCCGTGGAATTATTTGAACTAGGCTCAAGACCCACAGCACATAAATTGGACATAATAATGGCCCATCCTGATGTTGACGCCAACGCCTTGGCTATATAGGCGCTATTAGCGCTACACTGATACTGCGTCTGGCTGCCCACATAGTCACTCAGCTGTATCCACTCCGCATCACTCGGAACATGCCATCCTGTTGGACATATACCCTGAACACCACTGGGATTAGCACTGCTGGAAGATGAGTTACCCATTACCGCAGGCCAGTTGTAAAGATAGCCGTAAGTGCTCACATTGGAAACGTTATCGCCAACATAATAATATGCGGTTGTATTACTTGTACTGCTGCCCAAAGGTATGCTTGTGCCATCGCTGTAGTGTGTGGTGCGTAAATTCTCCTTCATCCAGCACTGGTTGCCAATCTGCACCGTGTTGTAAGTATTGTTGTCATAGTCTGTCACTGTGGCAGCACCTGGGCAAGAATATCCAGCATCAACAACAGCAGTAAAACTTCGTTGTTCCCCATAGCTCGTACCTGCACTATTGGTGGCATACGCCCGCACATAATAAGTAGTGCCAGTAGTCAGACCTGTAATATTACTGGTAAAACTGCCCGTACCGCTGCCATCGGTGGTGTAGCTTTCGCTCACAGTAGGGTTCTGCGAAGTACTCCAGCATACACCGCGAGCG
>JAIKWD010000038.1 GCA_024685175.1 Bacteroidales bacterium | reverse complement strand
GAATAGTAACTTTCTTATGAGGGAAAAAAACAAAGAACAAAGCTTTACTTATCCCCCAACACCGTTTGACTTTGAAGGAAAGGAAGAAAGATACGATGATCTTGAGCTGGAGTTGGTTTTCGATGAACAAAATATTATTTGCATGGAATTGGAAAGTTGTAAAATGAAATCAAGAAAAGAATAATTAACATAATTCTCTGCCGATCTTCTAAAAAATACAGTCATCTCATCAGTTGTTTTTGATGTTGCCAAAGATTTCTTTTGAATTTTTCGTAACTTTGCCACATGAAGTCTGATTCGCTTATGTCATATTACCCAGCAACGTTCTGTAGAGGGAGTTCCTCTTGCAGATGTTGGAGTGTATCTTTTGGTATAATGGAAAGTATTGTATATCAATATTTTAACACCATATCAACCACTTTCACCTTCTCCGCAAAGGAGAAAGACCAAGAAACTGGCTTTTCAGTTACCTCGCTTCGCTCGGTTTCCTCCTCTTCGCTCAGCCAATGCCAAACAAGTTTGGCTTGGCATTCGCTCATTCGTCGGTTTGGCTCAAGGTATTACAACTCCGATTTGAGCATCTGGTTGAGCGTGGATCCGATGAGTGACAAATACCCCTCTTTGAGCCCGTATGTTTACTGCGCGGATAACCCGATTAAATTGGTGGACCCGAATGGGGAGGATTATGAAGTTGTTAAAGATGATGAGAAACACACTATTACCATTCGTGCTACATATTATGCAGGAAATAAAAACGACTTTAAACAACTGCAAAAAGGCCTCAATGCATGGAATAGTCAATCTGGAAAATATTCTTTAACGCAAGACGGTGAGCAATACACAATTAACATTGAATTGACAGGCGTTTTAGATGCTGATAAATTCAAAGATGCCTCAAGGGAATCAAATGAAAGTAGAGGTCCCGAAAGTAATGCTTTCCTTGTTAGTGATAATTATTCTGGATATGAAAATGGTGATAGAGGAACAACACGCAATGGTCATGTGTGTTATGTGAAATCAGATTCACCTCTTAGAACTACCATACATGAAATTGGACACACATTAGGATTAGGAGAATTTTCCGGTGACAATGTTATGACTCAAGGTGGCGATAACGCCAACATTAATAAAACACATATTAAAGGTATTTTAGATAATGCGGGGATTAAATGCACAGGATCGTTTTCCGGTGGGACACAAATCACGAGCCCACATGCTAAAGCGGAGAGATCTTTTGATCCTTTTATTGGGAAATTAAAATGAAAATGAGTGTTAATAAATTACAGATATTATGTTTGTGCTTACTATTGTTTACATACAAAATTATGTTCGCACAAAATACTTCTTTAATTTATAAAAGAGATTGTGACACTCTTGAGAACCGAAATGTAATCATCTCGAATATTCAACACATTGATACAATTTATTGGATTTCAAATCCGCGAATAAGCTATAGGTATATGGAGCGGCATGTTCTTGAGAATCAGGCTTGTTTTGGTTTTAAAACAGATTCATTATTTTTTCCAAAACATGTTTCAAAGAAAAAATTTGCAAAGAATCTCTTAAGCCCTCGCTCTTTTTATCTGTTAGCTAGTACGACCTTTGTAAATAAGGTTATCATTCCTGAAGTCACAGACACCACTTTGCTACAACTCCTTAACCAATCTTATAATAACGATGACTGGGATTGTGTTGTCATATCGGAAAAAGAGTATAAAAAAGGGAAAAAGTACCGTTATGTTGCTTACACATATAACGCACATCACTTCCTTTCTGTATTTGTTAAAACAGATATGTTCAATCTGGAGTACAATAGGATATTTCAACCTCCAAAATACTTATTTCCTGAAGAATCAAAGAAAGGAGCAGTTTTTGTAAAACTCCTGATTCCACTTAAAATGAATTAAGTTTTTTCTCTAATAAATGTCAACACATTCCTGTTGTTGTATAATTATCACTTCTGATCAGTTAAACAATTGAACCATATTCGAATATTTCGTAGTTTTGTCGCATGAATAATGGTATATATGTGGCATATTACCCAGAAATGGTCTGCAAAGGAACCTCTTTTTGCAGTTTTGGGAGCGCATCTTTTGATTTATCAGAAAGTGTTGAAAATCAGCATTTTGACACGCCATCATCCCGTTTCACCTTCTCCGCAAAAGAGAAGGACACCGAAACCGGCTTTTCTTACTTTGGTTCACGCTATTACAGCAGCGATTTGTCCATCTGGCTGAGCGTGGATCCGCAAGCCTCGAAATACCCGTCTTTATCTCCGTATGCTTACTGTGCGAATAACCCGATTAAGTTGGTGGATCCGAAGGGGGAGGATTATGAGGTAGTTGTTGACGAAAAAGCTAAAACGATTACTATTCGAGCTGATTTTTATGCGTTAAATTCTGAATATCCTATTTTAAAAGAAGGACTCCAACAATGGAATGATAAAAGTGGTGATTATTCATACACTGTAGGAGATGGGGCTGACGCAAAAACATATCAAGTTTTTTTTGAACTAAATGCTGTTTCATGTAACTCAACAGAAGAAGTTAAATCAAAAAGCGAGCAAAATGCATGTGGTAATCAATTTATGATTGTAGATTTTATCGCTGATGGACAGAGCAGTTATCGAGGCAAATATGATAATGGTGCTATTGAAGTTTCAAGCGCATTTTCTGCTGATGACCTTTTCAGAGCCGCTTCTCACGAACCAGGGCACGCTATTGGTATTGGAGACCAACGTGATGGTGGTTTAATGGAGTCTGGCGGAAACAGCCTTGATGTTAAAGCAAATTATATTGCATCATCTCTCAAATATGCGGGATTTAATTGCCAAGGGCCACAAGATATAACATTTCCGACAAGCCCTTGTAAAGTTTCAGTTAGAGGAAATACGCCAAAAGGATTAGGCGTTGTAACCAAACGAAAATGAAGTAAATATGAAAGGATCTTTTTGCTTTTTTTGTTTTTTTCTTTTATTTTCTACATTAGTGTGTGGACAGTCTCCAATTAGTTATAATGATCACGAAAGAATTTTTGTCATCGGGGTTCGATATTTTAAAGAACCTGTTTTGGTACATGAAAGAAAATCAAGAAGTTGCGTTATTATAGAAAAAAATAATTTATCGGAAGACGCTGAAATGGATGATGATTATTACACTCAAAGATGGGCCTTTCAACCAAACTCTTACTGTGTTTTAGAAAATGCAGATTTCATAAAAAAAATAGTGGTTCCACAAATGACAGACTCGATTGAGAAAAGGGTTCTTTTGGATCAAATCACGCCAGAAGGATACCATCAATTATCAATCAATATTGAATTGCATGGAAAAAAACACAAGTTTAAGAATTTGATTTATTATGACCTTTTATGCAAACGATTTCTAGTATTATTGATTTCTGAAGCTGTCCTTGAAAAGTATTATCATACGAATTTAGATCCGCTTCCAGAATACCGTGAACCCAAGTACGGCATTTATACAAAGTATGTGATACCTCTTCCTATAGGTGATACCACATATGTAGAACCTGTCTTTAAAAGTAATTAAATACAGTTATATACTTCCAATAATTTGATATCAATACAACTTCTTTAATTCTGTATTATATCCTCATCAAAATCCATGTCTGTCATCAATATTTATAACCCCAAATCTCCCACCCGAGCTTTCACCTTCTCCGCAAAAGAGAAGGACACCGAAACCGGCTTTTCAGTTACCTCGCTTCGCTCGGTTTCCTCCTCTTCGCTCAGCCAATGCCAAACAAGTTTGGCTTGGCATTCGCTCATTTATTCCGACACTTGGGCGCAAACCTTCGGCCAAAAGCACCGCGCCACATTGAAAAAGGTCAAATAAACTCTTTTGGGCGACCGGGCACGCTTTCCGTTCAAACTGCGTGCCAGGCCGCTCATAACCATTCCTATCGTTGTCGCATCAACAAGGCAAAGAAAACCACAGTCAACCAGCACGACTGTGGTTTTCTTTTACCGTCCCTAACCGTGACGGACGTTTAAGCCATCTTTGCCACAAACTACACTATGATATTTCTGTGGGGTTATTTCCGCACTTTCTTCACGAACTCCTCGACTTCGGGGACACCGCCTTGGTAGACCAGGTACCCATCGTATGGCTCGCGTCGGGTGATTTCGTCGTTGATGGGGGTGAGCATCAGCTTCTTGACGTCCTCGCGCTTCTGGCCGCTCTCCTTGGTGAGGCCGAGAGCCCAGCCGAGTTTGATGTAGGAGCTCTCCGCCAGCATATTGTCGGCGGGGATGATGCCGCGCGCCATCATATCGCGGCCGGTGTCGTAGACGAACATGTGGGTGTAGCCCCAGATGGTCTGCACGCTCATATACTGGTGTACGCCGGCGTCGGTGGCGCGTTGGATGGCGTCGAACATGTGCTTGTTGACGTGGCCGAGGCCGGTGCCGTCCCACACGATGCCCTTGTAGCCGTTGTCGATGAGGGCGTCCAGCACGTCGGGCTTCATACCCGGGTAATAGTAGAGGATGGCCACACGGTCGTCGAAGGTGGGCACGATACGGGTGATGTTGGGGTCATTGATCGCAATGCTGCGCTTGTAGTCCTCGTAGTTGGTGATGACCTCCACTTGGCGATGACCCTTGCGGCGGTGGTTGTAGACCTCCTTGATGGGCTGCACGCCGTCCTTGCGGCTGACAGTGGCCAGCGGGGTGTCGCCGATGGTGCGGAAGGTGGAGCGGTAGGAGCTGTGCATCTTGCGCACGCGCGTGCCGCGGTGCAGGAAACCGTAGTCGTCGCTGGTAGGTCCGAACATACAGACCATCACCTCGGCGATGTCGCCGTGGCCGGCGGCGGTCATGGCGTGCATCAGGTTCAAAGCAGCGTCGGAACTCGGGCGGTCGGAGCTTCGCTGCGAGCCCACCAATACCACTGGCATCGGCAGGTTCTGGCACATATAGGTCAGCGCGGTGGCGGTGTGAGCTAACGTGTCGGTGCCATGGCCGATGACGATGCCCTCGATGCCGGCCTTGACCTCGTCGCCGATCTTGCGCGCCAAGGCCATATATTCCTTCGGCGACATATTCTCCGAGAAGACGGCGAACACCTTCTCTGTGTCTAGATTGCAGATGTCGGCCAACTCAGGCACGGCGCCGTAGAGCTCGCCCGGCGAGAAGGCCGGGATCACGGCTCCGGTGCGGTAGTCCAAGCGCGAGGCGATCGTGCCACCCGTGCCTAAGAGCTTCACGTGCGGCAGGCCCGGTGTGTAAGGAAACTCCTTCTCCGGAATCTTGAACACCGGCTGTGGGTCGCGTTCGCCCTTCATGTCGGTGATCGTTTCAATGTCGATGCCGATGTTGTAGCCCGTGCTCACCTTCAACACGATGTGGATGTCGTCGGTGTTCTCCGCACGCGGCAGAATCTTGCCGGAAAAGTGTCCACGTGTAGTTTCCACTTCGGCTTTGTCCCATACGTGTACGTCATATTTCTTGAGCATCTCCAATGCTCTTCCTTTATATCCTTGGAATGTTGTTTTATCGTCGTTCATTTTTTTGTGACTTTAGATTTTAGACGTTAGACTATAGATGTATGATGTTAGATGGTATGGGAAAGATCGGCGAATGGTACGTTGCCGGTCGCTAACGGACGCACACTGCCGAGGAGGCTGTTTCTCTTGTCCTGCTCGTTGGTGCGTTTGCGTCGGGGCTTGAAGTCTTTGCCGGCGGCGTTTATTGCGGCCACGATTTCCTCTTTAGTCTTCTTTTCATAACCGCTCAGTTTCAATAGTTCTTCAAAAGTGGCGGTCGGGTGCTCGAACATCAGCTTTAACAAGGTCGGAGCGATGGACTTGTCAAGGCCTTGTTGCTTGACGAAGGCGAACATATCATAGAGACGCTCGGCACTGAACGGGATGCAGCCGCACTGGCCGTGCAGGTGCTTGAGTCGTTGACCGAAGAAGGTCCCGATGTATTTGGGACAATAGTCCAGCTCTTCGACGATCTTCTTGATGAACGGGAAGTAGTTGTAGGTGAATATGTAATTGTAGCAATCGGCGGGCACTTGCCACTGGTCGAGTTGGGCATAGCGGTCGGCGACGGAGTCGGGGATGTTTTGGGCCAGTTGGTCGATGTAGTCGGCGGACAACGGGATGGGTGCGGAGTCGGTATCGGGGTACATACGGTCGGCGCCGGGCAGGACACGCTCGAAGATGGTGGTGCCGTCGGGTAGGGCCTTGCGGGTCTCTTGCGGCACGCCGTCAAAGGCCATAAGGGCACGCTCTTCGATAGTCTCCAGAGCGGTCTTTACATCTGCCTCAGGTGCCCAGAAGATGATCTGCGCGTCGTTCTCGCCGGCGTTGAGTTGCTCGGCGGTCTTCTCGAAGACGCTGCGGCTGACCACATCTTCCAGGTCTTCGCTAGTGGCCATATTGGGGCGTTCCAAGCAGGCGATGACCTTCAGGCGGTCGGCGAACTCGCAATAGAATGGATGTCCGGGTTGGGTGAAATGGGAGAGCAGTCCTGCAAACTGAGGCAGGTTGACGGCATAGACCTTCTCGCCACGCTTGATGGCGTCGGTGATGGGGTCGAAGTAAAAATGGGTGTGTTTGGGGTCGAGTTCCACATAGCTCATCTTCCAGTCCTCCTTGCGGATACGGGACTTGAGTTGTTCGCGGATGGCGAGCAGTGCCCATTGGCGGAAGCACTCCACGTGGGTGACCTCCGGGATCCACTTGGTGTGGGCCACGCCCTTGACCTCGATGCGGGTACCGCCAGTGCAGCTTACGTTCACGTCCTCGCGGCCGGCGCCGATGCCCGTGCGCACGCGTCCCGTACTGCGGTTGATGAAGCGGATGCAGTCGCACGCCTCCTTGACCTCGTTGGGGTTGATCATATCGGGGTAGGTGACGGTCTCAATGAGCGGCATGCCGAGGCGGTCGGTGCGGTAGATACGCGTGTGACCGATGTCGGAAACCTCGCGACAGGCGTCCTCTTCCACGCTGAGTTGGATGAGGCGCACCTTCTTGTGGCGGAGTTGGATCTCGCCATCGATGCCGAGGATGGCGGTACGTTGGAATCCGGTGGGGATGGAGCCGTCCAGATATTGTTTACGGGTGATGTGCACCTCGCCCACGATCTTCAACTTGGAAGCCAGGGCAATCTCAAGGGCGTATTGCAGCGCCTCGGGGTTGATGGGGAACGGCGGCGTGTCGTCCACCTCGTAGGTGCACGCTGTGCGGTTTGCGATGCGGTAGATGATATTCTTGCGGGTCTTGAACTCCATCAAGGCGGTGCCGTCATACTCGCCCATCTCGGAGAGGGTGGGGCGCATGTGGCGGAGCAGCTCCGCGTCGAACTCGTTGGGTTTCTGGAAGATGCCGGCCGGACAGCGGCAGAAGAGCTTCTCCTTGGTGGCCAACTGTTGGTGTACCTCCAGTCCCGACATGAAACCGATGCGGTCATAGTCGGCCTGAGTGGCATCCTTGCGGTCCACATAGCCAATGGCTTTGCGGCTCGCGTCGTAATTTTGCTGAGGATTAATGGATTGCATATATAGTTGATTTTACATTTGATACTTCGGGAATAGTCTCCTTCGTGCGTGCCCAACCCCTTCAAAAATCAAGCCGCTAAAATAGTAAAAAAAAGTATGTCTATTTTGGGTGGATGTTTTTTTTCGTACAGTTTTACGATATCCTGTACTGGCCCGTATTATCTAATTAGAATGTTACTTTTACTTCTTAATTTTATCTTTTCTGAAGATTTTTTTCGCGTAGGGTGTGAACTCCAGGTGTTTGGCAAGCCATGATATGGGCAATTTCACTTCCTGTATCCCGCAGGCGTAAGGGGTGATGTCGTATTGCTGGTATAGTACGTAAATGGTGCTACGGGTGCTGTCGATGATGAAGTTGTCGGGAACGGCTATCTTGTCTGCAGTCTTGAACTCCTCGAACATACAGTCGTAAATGCCCCGATTGTCAGGAATGTCCCGTATGGCTTGCAAGATAACCTTGCTCAGCATAGCGGTGTCCACGAGGTCGTTCAGATGCACGATATGCTTCTTTTTTTTGTCATAAGTCAAATATTCCACGTGAAACAGCCCGTGTGCCGCGCCTACGAGATAGGTCTCGCAGGTGGTTAGGATGGTGACCAGGTCGCCGTTCTCATCCTCGATGCTGCTCTTCAGTACAGCGTAGGTATAGGAATCTTCCTTCGATATGCTGTCTACGGGCTTTATCTCCAACGCTTTGGTGTCTTCATAAAGCCATAGGTTGTTCTTCCAGCGTTGCACGGCATCGTCCACCGTGGTGGAAATGCTGTCGCCGAACACCCGCAGGATCAGTTCTTGTTCCGCCTCCTTGCTCATGGAGCCCTTGGCGGGCCAGTCCAGCGAGTACTCGTTTTCCACGCCATAAGGGTTGAAATTGTCGGGCACATAGATGTCGTCGGTCTTGACCATTAAACAATGCTTTCCCTCTATGCGATAAGTCGCGAAGGGAACGTGTTGACGACACGCCGAAAAAATTGTGGAACCTGCAAATAGACAGCAGATTATGATGGCAAATCGTTGCATAGTAGTGGTGTTTAAGGAATGGTTTTGTCTCCCTGCAAAAATAACGCTTTTTCAAATGCAATAGCCAAAAGGTTGGGATTCCGCTGCGCACCTATGGTGCTTGCGGAATGAGGCTATAATTCTAATTCCCAATAAATCCCCACGAGAACGACCTCAGCCCGGGTGTGGTGCTCATGATGAGGATGATGTCGGCTTTCTCTATCTCATCGGCTATATTCAAGTCTGAGACCATTGTTTTCTTGTCGAAGCTGGCCGGATAGACGGAACTGTTGTAGTACCAGAAGCTGCCGTCGAGGCAACGTTGTTCCAGTCCGATGTCGAACGGGGCCCAGAAGTAGCTGTCGGCCACGGCAATCATCTTGAGTGGCTCCGGCGCACGTTCCTCGCTCCAGTGCCAGTCCGGATAACATAGCGGGAAACTGTGCAACGGCCGACCCGCCATATTCAACACTTGGCCCAAATCGTAGTCGGAGAATTGCGGCTTATGACTGACCTTATATTGGTCGATGACGATATGAGGCAATTTGCAATCTCTTTTTTGTTCGATGTATCGTATCAGACTGTCGGAGGCCTGCAACATCCCGTAGTGGCTCCAATGGATGCCATACTGCGGATAAAGCGGGTAGGGGGCCTTGCCTTTTAGCGACTGGTAGTAGGTGTTGTAATCGATGACATTGACCCCGTATTGGCGCAGTAAGCGACTGAATTGCTTGTGGTTGGTGCTGTCTGTGACGTTTTTGCGTTGGTTCTCTGGGATGTATTCGGGTAGATAGTCTGCCTTGCTCGGCGCAAGAAACACGATGAGCGTCTTGCCTTCCGCTGCCAAGGAGTCTTGAAGACGTTTGGTACGTATCACCTGCGCCCGGATGGAATCAAGACCAATGTAGTCGGTGCCATAGTGTGCGTCGATGTAGTCTTGCTCGTAGAGATAGTCGTTGATGCCGAACACCACGTTCTGGGCGTTGGACTCGTGGAACAACTTGAAACGCACCATATTGTTGAGTCGCGTTAGTTGGGGATGGAATCCTACACTGTCGTTGAAATACAATTCGTAGGCCTCTTGGAACTCGCCATTGAACCAACTCTTGGCGGTGAGCTCAGGTCGTGCGTGTCTTTCGTATGCTCCTTTGAGCGTAGGTTGTGGTATCCAACGGGTCCACATCTGCAGCAAGGGTAGCAGCAATGCAATTACGAAAACAATATATAGTGCTCTTTTTCTGCCTCTCATCGCTTAGAATTTAAAGTAAATGAATGGGTTGAAGCCGGAAGCCGACAGGTAGGCGGCGGAGGCGAGAATCAAGACAATGGCGGCGGCGAAAGTGACATAATGTTGCCACTCGGGACGCTCCTTGGCATAACACCAGGCCTCGACCTTTTGGCCGACCTTGGTGAGCGTGAAGAATGAGAAGAAGATTGATATGCAGAGCACCGTGACGAACTCGGCGGAGACGCCGGCGGCCACGTGGTGGAAGTCAAACAACTTGCCGATGTAGAAGAAGGCGTCGCCGATGGCGTCGATGCGGAAGAAGACCCAGCCGATGAGGACGACGAGGAAGGTCAACACCACGCGCACGATGTCAGGGAATTTGGACAGGATCTTGTTCAAGAACAGCTTGTCGCTGATGATGAACAGGCCGTGCCAGAGGCCCCACACGAGGAAGTTCCAGCCGGCGCCGTGCCAGATACCGCACACGGCGAACACGATGCCCAAGTTAAGGTACATACGATAGGGACTCACGCGGTTGCCGCCGAGCGGGATGTAGAGATAGTCCTTGAACCACGCGCCGAGCGTCATGTGCCAACGCCGCCAGAACTCGCTCACGTTTCGGGAGGTGTATGGGTCGTTGAAGTTCTCGGGGAACTTGAAGCCTAACAGATAGCCCAAGCCGATGGCCATATCGGAATAGCCGCTGAAGTCGAAGTAGATCTGGAAGGTGTAGGCCAAGGCGGCCAGGCGCGCCATCGTGCCCGTGACCTCTTCGTGCGGCAAGGCGTAAATTTGGTCCACTTGTGCTCCTAATACATTGGCAATGAGTACTTTTTTGGCAATACCTAAAGCAAAACGATAGATGCCGTAAAGCTTGTTGTCGATGGTGTCGTTGTGCCGACGGTCCACGATGTCGTCCGCTATGGTGTTGAATCGCACGATGGGGCCGGCTACCAGTTGCGGGAACATCAGGATGTAGAGCAGATAGTCGTGCAACCTCCTCAGCGGGGCGTGGACCTTGCGATAGACGTCAATGGTATACGTCAGCGACTGGAAGGTGAAGAAGGAGATGCCGATGGGCAGGGCCACCTTCGTCCATTGCACCGGCGAGGTGCCTATCACGGTTAGGAAGTGGTTCAGGTTGTCCACGAAGAAGTTGGCGTACTTGAAGTAGGCCAATAACCCCAAATTGAGGACCAGAGAGAGGGCGAGCAGCCATTTGCGGTGGCGCTGCGCCGTGTCCATAGCCCGAACGATGTAGTAGTTGATGATCAGGGAGCCCAGCAGAAGGAAGATGAACTTGGGCGCCCCCCAGGCGTAGAAGGCGAGACTTCCGATGAGCAGCACAAGGTTCTTCCCGCGTGCAGGCGTTACGTGGTACACGACCAGAAACAACGCCAAAAAACCGAATAGAAAGAGTGTGCTGCTAAAAACCATTAATTATATCTTCGAGGGCGACAAAAGTACAAAAAAATGTTATCTTTGCGGCCGTAATCAATGGGGGAGTAATTGGCGACCCGACGTCGTGAGCGATATCAACAGACCCAGTCGTTGAAGACTTGGTATCGTTCCTTAGCAATAAGACTCATAGATGTTGCTTTTGGCAGCTCTATGAGTATTTTTTTTCTCTGTTGTTTGCATATTATTACAAGGAAATAAAAAAGAAAAAATATGAGTAGAATTCTATTTTTCGTCTGTTTTATGATCTTCATCGTGGTGATGCTGGCGATGGACCTAGGCGTCTTCCACAAGAAAGATCACGAGATTAGCAGCAAAGAGGCCTTGGGCTGGACTTGTGTCTGGGTGCTTTTGGCTATGGGTATGGCCCTGTTGCTGCGATTCAAGGCCGAATGGGTGCACGGCATCTCCTCTATGGAAGACTTGCTGGCATACGTCAGCGGTACCGGACTGCAGTCGCTGATACAGCCGGGTATGGACTTTGGCGAGGCCCTCAACATATACCGCAAGGAGATAACCAACCAATATCTTGCTGGCTATTTCCTCGAAGAGTCTCTGTCCATCGACAATATCTTCGTGATGATTATGATCTTCACGAGTTTCGGTATTGAAAAGAAATATTACCACAGAGTGCTGTTCTGGGGCATCTTGGGCGCGATTGTGCTCCGATTTGCCTTCATCTTCCTGTTGGGCGCGGTGGTGGCCAAATTCTCGTGGGTGCTCGCCATCTTCGGCGTTATCCTCATCTATTCCGGTATCAAGATGTTCCGAGACAAGGGAGACGAGAAAATTGATACTGCCAACCATCCCATTGTCAAGTTCGCCTCCAAACATTTCCGCGTCACCCCCGAAGTGCATAGCCACGACTTCTTCGTGAAGCAAGAAGGAAAAAACTTCATCACTCCACTGTTTCTGGTCTTGTTGGTGATCGAGTTCTCCGACATCATCTTTGCCGTCGACTCCATTCCCGCCGTGTTTTCCGTGACCACGGATCCCTTCATCGTATTCTTTTCCAACATCTTTGCCATTATGGGATTACGGTCTTTGTTCTTCCTGCTCAACAATGTCACGGACAAGTTCTGGATGCTCAAATATGGCCTTGGCGCGCTGTTGTGCTTCATAGGTTTCAAGATGATCGGCCACGAGTTCTTCCACCTCAATGTCTCTACCGTGGTGTCGTTGTTCGTCATCTTGGGAATCTTGGTGGTTTCGGTTGTGTTGTCCTTGATTGTCCCGAAGAAGGAAAAGGTTAGCGTGGAGTAGGGGACATCACCCATTTTTTCTGTCCTAGGAACATCAACAGTCCTCGCAGCGTGAGGAACAGCAGGAAGGCGATCCAGAGACCGTCATTGCCCGCGGGTTGCCGCAAGAGGTAGTACGCGATAAAGAAGGCGCCTGTGGCCACGAACATCACGTTGCGCATCGCCTTTGAGGCCGTGGCGCCGATGTAGATGCCGTCGTAGATGAAGGCCGCGAAGCCCGTGAAGGGCACAAGAATCGTCCAAAGCATATAGTGCATGGCTGTGTCTATCACCGTCTTGTCGTTGGTGAGGATGCTCAGCAGTCCGTGCCCGCAGGTGGCGTAGAGTGCTGTGAAAACGGTGGACAGTCCCACGCCCCAGTAAAGCAGATTACGCACGCATATCTTGAGCGACTTGTAGTCTTCAGCGCCGACGAACCGGCCCACGAGCGACTCGCCCGCGTAGGCGAAGCCGTCCATTATGTACGAAAGCAGCGTGAAGAGTTGCATCAGCAGGGTGTTGGCGGCCAGAATCTCGTCGCCCATTTCGGCCGAGATGTAGGGGATGAAGGTGAACACGGCGATGAGGCAGAGCGTGCGCAGGAAGATGTCGGCGTTGACTTGGAAGAAGCGGACCATCTCGCGGAGTCTCAGACTCTCGCGGACGTGGATGTCGTGGCGCAGATGGCCGTATTTGACGAACCACATAGTCACGGCGATGGCGAGGCCGCTGTATTGGGCGATGACGGTGCCCCAAGCCACTCCTGCAATACCCGCGTGCAAGGCGAACACGAAGATGAGTGAGCAGATGATGTTGACAATGTTGAGGATGATGGCGATCCACATCGGCGTCTTGGCGTTCTGCATTCCGATGAACCAGCCCTTGAGCACGTAGAGTGCGAGGTTAGCGGGCGCGGCCCAGATGCGGATGCTGAAATAGGTGAGCATCAGGGCGATGGTCTCCTTGCTGCTGTGGATCCACCGTTTGCACAAATAGGCGATGGGCCCTTGCAGGACGATGAGCAGCAGGGCCGCGCCCAGCGCGATAGCCATCCCGCGCACCAACACGTGCAAGTACTCCTCCTTGTCGCCCGCGCCAAACGCCTGCGCCGTGAGCCCGCTCGTGCCCATACGCAGGAACCCGAAGTTCCAGTATATCAGGTTGAACACCATCGTGGCCAACGCTATGGCCCCGATGTAACCCGCATCGCCGATGTGCCCCACAATGGCCACATCCACCATCCCCAACAAAGGCACGGTGATGTTCGTGATGATGCTCGGCAACGCCAATCGTAGGATCTCCCGGTTCAAAACTCGCGATTTTAGGCCGCAAAGATAGTGATTTTAACGGATAACAGTAAACTTTGCTCTTTGGTCTTTGTTCTTCCGCCTCTATCTTTTCCAACGCGCTGCTCGTCCCCCCATTCCGAAAACGAGCGAAGCGAGTTTCGGAATCCCCAACAGTTGCGGACAAAAAAGTATCGCCGCCCTACGGCGGCGATACACTTTGTTCTTTGTTTTTTGGTCTGTGGTCTTGCAAGAAAGGTGCGAAGCGCTTATCTGTACCGTTTCACGACGCTCTTGGTGATCACGGCACCTTCGTTGGAGACGATGCGCACCAAGTACATGCCGCTGGCGAGGTCCGCGAGGTCGATGGCGGCGGTGTTGCCGTCCACCTTCTCGCTCTTGAGCAGTTTGCCATAG
>JAIKWD010000037.1 GCA_024685175.1 Bacteroidales bacterium | reverse complement strand
AATAGTGTTCCAGCTGCTTCAGGGAAACTAGGAATCTTTTGTGCTTTTGATCTAAACTAACTTAGGCTTTTTTGCCAGCAATATAAAAAAATAACAAGACACCATGCGTAAATTTCTATTGTCACTTGCGATCCTGTTTTCGGCCCCAATCGCTTTTTCCCAGCAGCAGGAAGGCTTGTTTATCGACAAGGATCCGGATACGTTCTCAAAAAACGGGAAATACGCCGTTGAGACCCTTGATGGATGCTTCATCTTGTCTGAAACATATCCGTCTTCTGAGTTTCCAGGGCTTACGGAAGCCATGCTGATGAAAATATCGTCTGACGGCGAACTGTTGGCAACGGCTTCCCTTGACAGCAAGCTGGAGATAGCGGGGCTGTATGGCGATCCTGATGATGCACACCTTTTCCATGCCATTTGCCTCAGGGGCGACGACTCCACGCCTTGCATCGTCAGCTTTGACGATGGTTTGAACAACATTAACCATAATTATGTGGAACTGCCCGAAGGCTATACCAACGGGAGCACCACCTATTGTGAGTTTTGGAGATCCATGCTTGGCCACGACAACAAGTTGGTTCTTGCAGTCACGACAATAATACCGATGCCTGGTCCGGGACCGGATTGTCATCGATATTACCTTCTCTTCGCCTTTGACGGGACAATAGAACAACACTCGATCGAATATAGAACACCAATGGAAATTGGATGTCCGTTTATGCACCCAGATGGGAGCCGATGGTGTTACAATATGGGAGTGCTGTCGCGTTTCGACGACAGCTTGCGCCTTGAGCAGGTTCAGAGGTTCAGCATACTCCATGAAGAACCTATTGAGACAGGTACGTATTTTATTAGTATTAGTTATGCTATTTGTCCAACAGCTGTCGCCCTGCCCGATTCCTCCATGCTGTTCGCTGAAGGAGCCGATGAAAATTGGCATGATCACAGTGGTTACCCGAGCGGCCATAATTACTTCCAAGTGGCTTTCTTCAAGCGTAAGACGGATGGGTCCATACAAAAATACATCTTGGAAGGAACAAGAGATATCTATAACCAGATACCCTATTTCCAGGCAATCGACTATGTTGACCCCGACACGATCTATTTGTGCGGCTACCAAAGCCGTGAGAATTCTTCTACTGGCCCTTTGGTTATGGGAAATACAATCTTTCTCAAGAAGGTGAATGGCGACTTGGACATCATTTGGGAGAAGTCTCTCGTCCTCGGCGTGGAGCACTATGAGCCGAGATACATGTTTGCCACCCGCGACGGCGGCTGCATGATTGTGGGCCGCGTGTTTTACGACATTTATGAGGATGAAGCAGACCTGTTTGCCTGCAAGGTCAACCCAGACGGAACACTGGGCACTAAGGAAATCATAGGTGCAGGTCACAGACCCTACACGTTTGCCCCCAACCCCGTCAAGGACCGGCTATACATGGAGTTTTCGCCCGATGTGCAGCCCGTGCAAATCGAACTTTACGACCTGCAGGGCCGCCTCGTTGGCATGCAACGCAACGGACCGGGAAGCGTCGACATGAGCCGCCTGCCTGCCGGCGCCTACATGATGCGCGTCACCCTCGAAGACGGCAAGACGTTCGTGGATAAGGTGGTGAAAGAATAGGGCCTCAAAGTAAACTTTTCGTTTTTTCCTTTCCATGTGAAGGAATCTTTGTATCTTTGCCGCCCCAAATTAAACACCTAATACATACTTTAATGACAGAGAACGAAAGATCTGGTAAGCGTCCGCGCACCAGAAAGCCTGTTGACTTCTCAGACGATTTCCAACAGGGCAGAACCTTCAAGTTTTATCACCGTGACGGTGACGAAGAAGGAAAAGAAGAGAGAAAGTTTGGCGATAAGCCGAGAGGTGAACGCCGATTTGATGACAATCGTGGCGACCGCAAGTTTGGCGACCGCCCACGCCGCCGTTTCGACGATGAGAGCCGTGGCGAACGCCGCTTCGGCGACGACCGTCCGCGCCGTCGTTTCGACGATGACAAACC
>JAIKWD010000034.1 GCA_024685175.1 Bacteroidales bacterium | reverse complement strand
CTGTTCGAGCGTTTCCTCAACCCCGACCGAATCTCGCTGCCTGATATTGACGTGGACTTTGACAATGAAGGCCGATACAGGATACTAGACTGGATTACAGAGAAATACGGTAAAGATCGTGTGGCTCAAATTATCACTTACGGCACGATGGCGACGAAATCGAGTATCAAGGATATTGCCCGTGTACTGGATTTGGACCTGAACGATTCGAACGCCCTCGCCAAGATGATTCCCGACCGGTTCCCTGAAGATCCCAAAACTAACAAAGCTCCCAAGGTTAACCTCAAAAACTGTATTGCACTTGTACCTGAACTGAGACTAATTAACGAGAGCGACAAACGCGAAGATGAGAAGAAGAAAAGGGTGCTCAAGTACGCACAGCAGGTTGAGGGCACCGTCCGCCAGATCGGTGTTCATGCCTGTGGCATCATCATTGGAGCCGACGACCTGACCAAATTCGCTCCTTTGGCCACCGTCGTGGATAAAGAGACGGACGAAGACATCGTCATCACCCAATATGAAGGGGCGGTCATTGAAGATGTCGGCTTGATCAAGATGGACTTCTTAGGCCTCAAAACGCTCTCTATCATCAAGGAAACCATTCGTAACATAAAGAAATCCAAAGGTATAGACCTTGACATTGATACCATCCCCATCGATGACGCCAAGACATACGAGTTATTCTGTGCAGGCGACACGGTAGCCATCTTCCAATTTGAATCGGCTGGTATGCAGAAATATCTTAAAGAGCTGCAGCCCAGCAAGTTTGAAGACCTCATTGCCATGAATGCGCTCTACCGTCCCGGTCCTATGAGCTACATTCCCCAATTCATCAAACGAAAACACGGACTGGAGCCCATCAGCTACGACCTGCCCGTGATGGAGAAGTACTTAAAGGACACTTACGGCATCACGGTTTATCAGGAGCAGGTCATGCTGCTATCGAGATTGCTGGCCAACTTCACACGAGGCGAAAGCGATGCTCTCAGAAAGGCCATGGGTAAGAAGAAGAAGAAAATCGTTGACGCCATGAAGCCCAAGTTCATTGAAGGCGGTATCAAAAACGGTCACGACCCAAAAATCTTGGAAAAGATTTGGAAAGACTGGGAAGCATTTGCCAGCTACGCCTTCAACAAATCGCATGCGGCATGCTACTCTTGGGTGGCCTACCAGACCGCCTATCTCAAGGCTCACTACCCGGCAGAATTTATGGCGGCCAACTTGACCAACGAACTGAGCGACATTGCGACTATCAGTCTGTTTATTGATGACACGCAAAAGAAGAATATCGCCGTGTTAGGACCTGACGTCAACGAGTCGGAAATGTTCTTCACGGTCAACAAGGACGGTAACATCCGCTTCGGTCTGGCCGCGCTGAAAGGCGTCGGCAACGGCGCCGCCGAGTCGGTCATCAAGGAGCGCAACGAGAACGGACCCTTCAAGAATATCTTCGACTTTGTCACCCGTGTGGACCTGCGCAGTTGCAATAAACGCGCCATTGAGTCAATGGCTTACGCTGGTGTTTTCGACTGCTTTACCGACATGCATCGGGCGCAGTTCTTCCATGCCGACAAAGAAGGGAAGACGTTCCTTGACAAGCTCATCACCTACGGAGCCAAGTCGCACGAATCTTCCTCGACCATGCAGACTTCCATCTTTGACGACATGCCCGAAATGCAGGAAATGGCTTATCCCGACATTCCCGACTGCGACCCCATGACACCATCGGAAAAGTTGAAGAAAGAAAAGGATATTGCCGGGTTCTACATCTCCGGCCATCCGCTGGACCACTATAAGCCTATCATCCAAAACTACTGCAACGTCACCCTTGCCGACATCAAGAACCCGGAGAACCACCGCGAACTAAGTCGTAAATCATTAGCCTTTGCGGCCATGGTCAACAGTTTCACCTATGCTCGAACCAAAAACGACAAGCTGTTTTCACGTGCCGAAATAGAAGACTATGACGGCATCTATGTGTGGACATTTTTCGGAACAGACGCGACCAAGTACGAGCACCAACTCCATCCGGGCGAACTGGTATTCGTCAAAGCGCTTATGAAAGAACAATATAGAGGCAAGGATTACCAAGGACCTACTAGTTATGACCTCAAGCCCGAAGAGATCTTCTTCTTGCATGAAGGCTACGAAAAATTGTGCAAAAGCGTCGAACTCTCTTTTGACCTGACCGACATATCGACAACGTTGGCCGACGAGCTCAAGACCATCATCAGTCAATCAAAAGGCCAACGACCACTCTATATCAACATATACTCTACCGACCAGAAATTCCACACTACGCTTTCCACCCTGCGGGCCACCATCGATCCCGAACTTTTCATCAAGAATCTCAAACTCAATGTGCCCTACAGGCTCGATCTAAAATAGACAACATGACTCCACGCAACTATCCTGCGCTCATTGCCAAGGAATTAAACCTTACCGAACAGCAAGTCAAGAACACGCTGGAATTATTGGACCAAGGTGCCACCATACCTTTCATCGCCCGTTACCGCAAGGAGGCCACCGACAGTCTGGATGAAGTGCAGATTGGCGCCATCCGCGATCTCTATGCCAAATGGATTGAGCTGGACAAGCGTCGTATGGCCATCATCGACTCCATCAACGAGCAAGGGAAGATGACTCCCGAGTTGGAAGAGAGCCTCAATAACGCCAACACGCTCAGCGAGTTGGAAGACTTATACTTGCCCTATCGTCCCAAACGCAAAACGAGGGCTACGGTGGCCATTGAAAAGGGACTGGAGCCGCTAGCGGCACTCATCTTCAAACAGCCCGGACACGTGCAGCCGACAGAGATAGCTGCCAAGTATGTCAATCCCGACAAAGGCGTTGTTTCTGTGGACGAAGCCTTAGCTGGCGCCCGCGACATCATTGCCGAGTGGTCCTCCGAGAATGTCACCTTAAGACGAAAAATGCGTTCACTCTTTGTTCGCGAATCGATGATTTCATCCAAAGTGGTGAAAGACAAGGCGCAAGAAGGCGAAAAGTATGCCATCTACTTCAACAGTTCCGAAAAACTGAACCGTGCCCCTTCGCACCGACTGTTAGCCATGTACCGCGGTGAGGATGAAGGGTTTCTGCGACTGACCATCGCGCCCAATGAAGAGCGCGCCCTTGACCTGATGACCGATTTCTTTGTCAAGTCGGGCAACCCCTGCTCACAACAAGTGAAAGAAGCCGTCATCGACTCATACAAAAGACTTTTACAGCCGCAGATGGAGACTGAAATGCGCAAGCAATTCAAGGAGAAAGCGGATGCAGAGGCCATCAAGGTGTTCGTAGCCAACCTTCAGCAACTGCTTTTGGAGCCGCCGTTGGGACAGAAAGTGGTCATGGCCATCGACCCAGGCTTCCGCACGGGCTGCAAGGTGGTCATCTTGGACAGGCAAGGCAAGCTGTTGCACAACGAAAACATCTACCCTCACCCGCCCCATGCGCAATACAAGTTGGCTTCCGACAAGCTCAAGCGGATGGTGCTGCAATACAAAGTAGAAGCCATCGCCATTGGCAACGGCACGGCAGGCCGCGAAACCGAGAACTTTGTCCGCAAGATACCCTTTGAACGTGATGTGACCGCCATTGTTGTCAACGAGAGCGGCGCCTCCGTCTATTCCGCCTCGCCCGTAGCCCGCGAAGAGTTCCCCGACTACGATGTCACCGTGCGTGGCGCCGTCTCCATTGGTCGCCGACTGATGGACCCGCTCGCCGAGCTGGTGAAGATAGACCCTAAATCCATCGGTGTGGGGCAATACCAACACGATGTCAATCAAGCACTTCTGCAGAAGAGTCTGCAAGAGACCGTGGAGCACTGCGTGAACTATGTTGGCGTAGAGGTTAACACCGCCAGCAAGGAACTGCTGTCGTACGTCTCGGGCATCGGACCCTCATTGGCTAAGAACATTGTGGAATACCGCAACGCCAACGGGGCATTTGCCAATAGAGATTCTTTGCGCAAAGTGCCACGACTGGGCGACAAAGCCTACGAACAGGCGGCTGGCTTCCTCCGCATCCACGGCGCAGCCAATCCACTGGACGACAGTGCCGTACACCCTGAAAGTTACCCTGTTGTCAACCTGATGGCGAAAAGACTCAACTGCACGGTCAGCGACCTGATACAAAAAGAAGAGCTGCGTAAACAAATCAACCTCAAGGAGTTTGTCAATGACAAGGTTGGCTTACCCACTTTGAACGACATCATGCAGGAACTGGCCAAGCCTGGCCGCGACCCGCGAGCCCAATTTGACGTCTTTGAGTTCGACAAGAACATTAACACTATCAACGACTTAACGCCAGGCATGGTCGTGCCGGGCATTATCACCAACATCACCAATTTCGGCTGCTTTGTCGATATTGGCGTCCACCAGGACGGGCTGGTGCACATCAGCCATTTGGCCAACCACTATGTCAGCAATCCCAACGACGTGGTCAAACTCAATCAGAAAGTGATGGTCAAAGTTTTACAGGTGGAAGTGGAGCGCAAGCGCATCTCGCTGTCGATGAAAGACGTCTAACAGGCCGCCACTTGGCGTGCCAACGCGGCGATAGACTCCGCATCGAAGCCACACTGTTCGTGCAATTTCGATACTTTACCATGTTCCACAAACGTGTCGCCAATGGCTACCGCATACAACTTATTGGCATAATGGTTATCTTCCAGAAATTCGGACACGGCCGAATAAAGTCCACCCTTCTTCACACCGTCCTCCACCGTAACCCAAACAGGATAGCGTTTGGATAATTCTTGTAACATATTTTCATCCAACGGCTTAAGGAAGCGTATATCCACATGGGCGGGATGCAGCCCTTCGGTTGCCAGTTGGGCAATCGCCTTCTGCACATTGTTGGCGAGCGGTCCTAACGAAAGGAACAGCACCTTTTCGCCCTCCTGTAACATTTCGGCGCGACCAATTTCCAGTGTGTACATCTCCTTTTTCCAGTCGGTCAGCACGCCGCGACCGCGCGGGTAGCGGATGGCGAAGGGATGCTCGCGATGGCGGTAGGCCGTGAACATCAGGTTGCGCAACTCGATTTCGTTACGCGGCGAGGCGATAATCATGTTGGGCACTGAGCGTAGGAATGCCAGGTCGAACACGCCGTGGTGGGTGGCGCCGTCTTCTCCTACA
>JAIKWD010000030.1 GCA_024685175.1 Bacteroidales bacterium | reverse complement strand
CACCTTGTCGCCCGTGTATGGATTGTACCCCAAATAGTAAAGCGCCGTGGCAAAGGTCATCGGCGTGGGCGTGAAATCCTGCACCTGGTCCGTCATCAATCGGTACTTCTGGGCAATACTGCCCAAGACGGCCATCTTCTCTACCGTACAACCCGGATGCGAGGAGATGAAGTAGGGGATGAGCTGCTGGTTTTTGCCACATAGCTTGTTCTCCTGATTGAAACGCTCCAGAAACTCCAGAAAATGGTCGAAACTGGGCTTGCGCATCAACTTCAACACTTCGGGGTCGGTATGCTCCGGCGCCACTTTCAGTCGTCCTGAAACATGCTTATTCACAATCTGATGCAAGTATTCACTCAAGTTGTACTTTATGTCTTCGGAGCGGTCTTTGGGCAGCAACATCTCATAGCGGATGCCGCTGCCAATGGTTACGTGTTTCACCTCCTTGAGTCCGTCCACCATACGGTACAACTCAATCAGCGGCTTGTGGTCGAGCTGCAGGTTGGGACAGATTTTCGGGGTGAGGCACGAAGGGCGAGGACAACCCTTGCACTTGTCCAAATCCTTGCCCGCCATGCGGTACATGTTGGCCGACGGGCCGCCCAAATCGCTGATGTGCCCCTTGAAATAGTCACGCTGCACCAGATCTTGCACCTCGGCCATGATGGAACCGGTTGACCGAGAGGCAATCTGCTTGCCCTGGTGCGCGGCGATGGCGCAGAAACTGCACCCGCCGAAGCACCCGCGGTGGATGTTGACCGAGTTCTTGATCATCTCGAACGCCGGAATGGCCCCGCGCTTCAAATACTTCGGGTGCGGCGCGTTCATCATCCGGTCGAAGAGCGCGAAACTGTCCATTTCCTGCTCCGTGGGCACAAGGTAGGGGGGCTGCACAATCAGATAACGGTCGCCATACGGCTGTATCAGCATCCGCTGCTCCCGCTTGTTCGACTCAGTCTCGAATTTCACGAAATTCTCCCCATATTTGCGCTTGTCTTTCAATTCCGCCTGATACGAATGCAAGATAATGGGATTTTGCTCTTCATATTGGTTGATGTTGTGGTCGAAATAGGCAATCTGTCTGCAATCTTTCAGATGCTCGCGCCAATAGGGTTGGCGAAACAGCTCCGCCAGCGCCACCATGGGCCGCTCGCCCATACCATAGACCAGCACATCGGCCTGACTGTCTTGCAAAATGCTGGGCATCAGCTTGTCGCTCCAGTAGTCGTAGTGCGACAGCCGCCGCATGGAGGCCTCGATGCCGCCGATGACGACGGGCACATCGGGAAACAGTTGCTTGAGAATACGCGCATAGACGGTAGTGGCGTAGTCGGGACGGAACCCGGCCTTGCCTCCGGCGGTGTAGGCGTCGTCGCTGCGCAACCGCTTGTTGGCGGTGTAATGGTTCACCATGGAGTCCATGTTGCCGGAGGTCACCCCGAAAAACAGCCGTGGTTTGCCCAGCTTCTTGAAGTCGCGCAAGTCGTCTTGCCAGTTGGGTTGCGGCAGGATGGCCACGCGCAAACCTTCGCGCTCAAGTACGCGTCCGATCACCGCCGCCGCGAAAGAGGGATGATCCACATACGCGTCGCCGCTCACGAGGATGACATCCACATAATCCCACCCCAGATAATCCAGTTCCTTTTTGGTGATCGGTAAAAAATGTTTGCCTGCAGACATATTCAATATAATTGTAGAGACGCGCCATGGCACGTCTCTACAACAATGATTTATCGGAATATATTATTCAATCGACCATTCAGCGCCGTCTTTGGTGTCCTTTACGGAGATGCCGGCCTCTTTGAGTTCGTCGCGGATCTTGTCCGAGATGGCCCAGTTCTTGTTGGCCTTGGCATCCTGACGGATAGCCAATACGAGGTCCATCACCTTGTTCATGGCGTCGCTGTACTTGTCGGCCACATTGGCGGTTTCAGGCTTCATGCCCAGAATCTCGAAGAAGAAGGTGCGGAAGGTGTTCTTCAGCGTCTCGATATCCTCGGCGGTCAAGGTGGCGTGGCCGTCTTTCACGGCGTTGATGATACGGGAGGCCTCGAAGAGCTCGGCGATGACCTTCGGACTGTTGAAGTCGTCGTTCATGGCCTCGTAGCAGCGTTCCACCCACGCGTTGATGTCTTCGGTGGAGGTGGCGCCGGCTTTCAGTTTGTCAAGATGGCGCTCGGCGGCGTATAGTTTCTCCATGCCTTTTTCGGCAGATTGCAACGCCTCGTTGCTGAAATCGACAGTGCCGCGGTAGTGGGCCTGCAGCACGAAGAAACGGATGGTCATGGGCGAATAGGCCTGTGTCAGCATCTCGTGTGAGCCCGTAAAGAACTCGTTGAGTGTGATGAAGTTGCCCAATGATTTGCCCATCTTCTGGCCGTTGATGGTGATCATGTTGTTGTGCATCCAATAGCGCACGGAGCTTTTGCCGTTGGCTACGGTGCTCTGGCACACCTCCGACTCGTGGTGCGGGAACAGGAGGTCCATGCCGCCGCCATGGATGTCGAATTGTTCACCCAAGTACTTGGTACTCATAGCGGTACACTCAATGTGCCAGCCGGGGAAACCTTCGCCCCAGGGCGAGTTCCAGCGCATGATGTGCTCCGGCGCGGCTTTCTTCCACAAGGCGAAGTCGGCAGGGTTGCGCTTCTCGCTCTGGCCGTCCAGCTCACGCGTGTTGGCAATCAGTTCGCTAAGCACGCGGCCCGACAGTTTGCCGTAACCGAATGTCTTGTCGAATTTCTCCACATCGAAATAGACGGAACCGTCTGAAACATAGGCAAAACCTTTTTCAAGGATTTTCTGTACCATCTCGATCTGCTCGATGATGTGTCCGGAAGCGCGTGGTTCAATGGAAGGATTCTTCACATTGAGGGCATCCATGGCCTTGTGGTAGCTGTCCATGTAATATTGGGCCACTTCCATCGGTTCCAATTGCTCCAGACGGGCTTTTTTGGCGATTTTGTCCTCGCCTTCGTCGGCATCGTGCTCCAGGTGACCCACATCGGTGATGTTGCGCACATAGCGCACCTTATAGCCGATGTGCGTGAGATAGCGGAACACCAGGTCGAAGGTCACCGCCGGACGCGCATGGCCCAGGTGGGGTTCGCCATAGACGGTCGGACCGCACACATACAAGCCCACATGGTCGGGAACGATGGGGTTGAGCAGTTCTTTTCTCTTTGATAAAGTGTTGAATAATAAAACTTTGCCTTTATTGTCGGTGCTTGTCATATTGGGATGTGGTTAACTGAATAGTTTTTCGATTTGGTCTTTGTATTTTTCGAGCAGCTTGTTGCGTTTGAGTTTGAGGGTAGGGGTGAGTTCGCCTGTTTGCACGGACCATTCGTAACCGATTAGAATAAAGCGTTTTATCTTTTCCGTATCCCCAAAGAAAGTGTTATAGTAGTCGATGATCTTTTTAAATTTCTTCAAGACGTCTGGATTTTCGATCATCTCCTCGTTAGTGGTGTATTCTATGCCTTTTCGCTGGCACCAGGAACGTAAGTCCGGGAAGTTGGGCACGATGAGGGCGGCGGCGAACTGCTTGTTCTCGCCAACCACCATAATGTTGTCAACCAACGAGTCCTCCATCACCTTGTTTTCGATGATGGTGGGTACCACATATTTACCGAAGGCCGTCTTGAACATCTCTTTCTTTCGGCCCGTGATCTTGATGCGTCCTTCTGGCGTGAGCTTGCCCAGGTCGCCGGTATGGAGCCATCCATCGGCATCAATGGCTTCGGCGGTAAGCTCGGGGGCCTTGTAGTAACCCTTCATTACGTGTTTGCCGCGGGTCAGGATCTCGCCGTCGTCGGCAATGCGAACCTGCGTGCCAGGCAACACTTGTCCTGCCGTCCCGAATTCCAAGCCACCCTTGAAAAAGTTGCTGACTGCAATGACAGGCGCAGACTCAGTAGTCCCATAGCCTTCCACAACGCGCACGCCCATGGCCCAAAAAATCTTGGATATCATTGGCTGAATGGCGGCGCCACCGGTTACTATAACGTCCAGATTGCCACCCAACGCTTTGTACCACTGATTAAGAACCAGCTTGCGGGCAAGTTTCAACTTGCGGAAATAAGACTTGCTTTGGTTAAAATCGAAATTCAAGGCTATGTCGTTGGCCCAGAAGAAGATCTTGCGCTTTACACCTTCCAGCTTGCGGCCCCGGGCGATGATCTTGTCGTACATTTTCTCCAGCAAACGCGGCACTGTGGTGAAGATGTCGGGCTTGACTTCCACCATATCCTCCTGTATCTTGGCTAAGTTCTCGTTGTAGTAGATGGGAAGCCCGAGATATTGCCAGGAATAGTTCATCATCCGCTCGTAGACGTGGCATAAAGGCAGATAACTCAAGATACGGCTGTTGGCTTTAGCCGGGATAATGGGTAACACGCCTCTGATGTTGGTGAGAAAATTCTCGTGCGTTAACATCACGCCTTTGGGATTGCCGGTGGTTCCGGAAGTGTATACAATGGATATTACATCATCGGGAGTGATGCTATCTTTGATTTTCTGAAGATATTCAGGGCTGGGATTGGCCTTGCCTAATTCAATGAGCTCGCTCAAGTGTCTGTATCCACGTAAGTTACGGAATGTGTAGACTTTGTCGGTCAAGGAAGGTATACCCTCGATGATGTTGTTGATCTTTCTAAGCAACTCCCAGCCGGATACAAAGATGAGCTTGACGTCAGCATGGTTAAGGATGTATCGGTAGTCGGCTTCGCTGATGGTCGGATAGATGGCGACATGAATGGCTCCGATTTGCATGATGGCCATGTCCAAAAAGTTCCATTCCGGTCGGTTGGGGGTAATAGTGGCAATACAGTCACCTCGCTTGATGCCCAACTGCATCAAACCGTATGAGATATAGTTTACTTTATTAACGTAGTCTTTCGTGCTATGCTTGATCCAGATGCCGTTTTCTTTACCACACAAGGCATCTTCTTTAGGGAATTCCTTGAGATCGCGCTCAAGGATATCAAAAAGTCTGGTTATCTCCATTTTTGTAAGAAATGTTAAGGCTGCAAAAATACACTTTTCTTTAAATGGCGTTGCGAACGTTCACCATGAGCTGTGACAGCATGTTCTTGGCTCTCAGTAGTTGTATTTTCACATTGGAAAGTGAGATGTTTAGGCGTTGGGCAATCTCTTCATACGAGAGGTCTTCGTAATATCTCAGTTCAACCACTTTGCGATACTTGTCAGGTAGCTGTTTGACCGCACAACGCAACATTTGGATACGTTGCTTATCCATCACATGGTCTTCAGGCGTTCGAGTGACCTCTGACTGTGAATGCTCGATGAGCTCCTCGGGGTTGAAGTCCTCGGAATCGTTGTCAACAACCTGTGGGGCATTATTTTTGTGACGAATAAAATCAATGCTATTGTTCACGGCTATGCGGAACAACCAGGTGGAGAAAGCGTATTGGGGAGAATATTTGTTCAAGTATTTGAAAGCCTTTCCGAAGGTCTCCAAGGTCAGATCTTCGGCGTCATCGCTATTCTTCACAATCTTCACCAAAATGAAATAGATACTGTCGCGATAAAGCTCCATCAACTCGGCATAGGCCTGCTGGTCGTTTTCGTCCAGCGCCTTACGCAAGAGAATGTAATCGCGTTTCGCTTTTTCGGTAGTGCACGGATTTTCCATTACTGAAATTTATGGTGATAGATTTGTGCTGAAAAATAGTATAACGGGTTCATGAAGGCAAATATTATATCGTAAACGAGCAAGAATGGGATGACTTGTTTCTCGTTGAGCTTACGGGCAGCGGCACCATAGACCAGATACTGACTCAGAATACGCAAAGCGGCAATTCCAAGTGTTATCGGCAAGAATAACATGTCGTGGACCGTGGCGATGATGGCTAGGACAAGTAAAACGTAAAACAGAATGTTTATAATAGAGTAGAAACTTAGCAAAAAACGATTCTTCAACGTGTTCATCTTTCGGGTGTAGTAGAGCCCCATCTTGTGGTTTTTCCAATAGCTGTACGGTATTTTATGCTGGGCTAAGACAAAAGACTCGGGCGAAAATTCAACGGCAGTGTTGCTTTTGTTGGAGGCCCGAGAGACAAAGATGTCCTCTTCACCACAACTGAGATGGTTGTGGGAAGCAAAGCCTTGCTGAGCATAAAACAAAGTCTTGGTAAATGCAATGTTCTTGATATCTCCACGATAGGTGGAACGAATCATCGCATGGGAGAAATATTGAATGGCATTTTGGAGGTTGTCGAAATGTAGTAATCTATTGAACAGATTGTTGCGTTTTTCAAAAGAACTATAGCCCAATACGATTTGTTTCTGACCAACAAAATTCTCCGCCATTTTCTCAAGCCAATGCGACGTGGTAGGGTAGCACTCTGGATCAGTGAAGAGCATGTTGTCGTACGTGGCGCAACGAATACCTATGGATAGAGCGAACTTGTTACCACGAATGGTGGAAACAGCACTATCAAGATTTACTAATTTAATGTTGTCATATTGACTTTGATACTCTTTAACCAAGAGCTCCGACATGTCATGAGAATGGTCGTTCACGATAACCACTTCAAATTGAGAATACTGCTGGCTCATGATGCGAGGCATGAACTTTAGCAGTGCACTGGCGGAATCTTTTACTACGACAATTACGGAGACGGGAACCTGTTGAATAGCTATGGCCTTTTTCTTTTTAGAGAACGAAAAACGAGCATAAACAACGTAATAGTATAGCAGCTGGAGGAAGGTGATTGCACCGAAAATAATTAATATAGTGAAAGATAGATTCTCTTCCAACATAGGTGTAATGGTAGGTTAATAATTTGTTGGCAAAAGTAAATTTTTGATTAGATAAAAGATGTATTTTTGCCCGCTATTTATCAACAAAATGAGGTTTATAATTGACGGGGAAGACCCCAAAAGCCATGCCCGTGCGGGTGTGATAACGACTGCTCATGGTCAGATAGAGACACCGATCTTTATGCCTGTAGGCACTCTTGGTACGGTCAAGGCAGTCCATATAAAGGATCTTAAGGAACATATCAAAGCACAGATCATTCTGGGCAATACCTATCATCTTTATCTGCGTCCCGGTTGCGAAGTCCTGCGCAATGCTGGCGGACTGCATAAGTTCAACGGCTGGGACCGTCCCATACTGACCGACAGCGGTGGATTCCAGGTCTTTTCGCTCAGTCATCGGCGCAAAATCAACCCCGAAGAGGGCGTCTGGTTTCAATCCCATATTGATGGATCCCGCCATCTGTTTAGTCCTGAGAGCGTTATGGATATCGAACGGGCCATAGGCGCCGATATTATCATGGCCTTCGATGAGTGCATCCCATATCCCTGCGATTACAATTATGCCAAAAAATCGATGGAAACGACTTTCCAATGGCTGAAACGCTGCGTGAAACGACTGGACGAGACCGAACCGTACTACGGCTACGAACAGACGCTGTTTCCCATCGTCCAAGGCGGCGTTCACCACGACCTGCGCAAGAAATCCGTGGATTATTGCGTCTCCGTGAACCCTGACGGAATAGCTATCGGTGGGGTAGCGGTAGGGGAGCCCGTAGAGGAAATGTACGAGATAGCTGGCCTATGCTGCCAAATGCTGCCCAAAGACAAGCCCCGATACCTGATGGGCGTTGGAACTCCCGCCAATATCATCGAAAATATTTCCCTTGGCGTCGATATGTTCGACTGCGTGATGCCGACTCGAAACGGCCGAAACGGAATGATTTTCACGTGGGACGGTATGCTCAATATGCGAAACGAAAAATGGAAAAACGATTTCACGCCCATCGATGCCCATAGTGAACTTTTCGCCGACCAGGAATATACACGCGCATATCTTCGTCATTTGTACGTGTCTGACGAGATTCTCGGACCGATGATCGGTAGCATCCACAATCTTCATTTTTATTTGGATCTCGTGACGACCGCACGCAAGAAAATTCTCGAAGGTACTTTTGCGACCTGGAAAGACGAGATTCTGCCCAAGATATCAAGACGACTCTAAATATCGCATTCTCGACGCGATATCCTAATACTGGCGCTGGTTTGCACCAATATAGGAAAATCGATAAAATTGTCTCATAATTTATATTATGTTAAATAAGATATCTTGAGACTAAAAATGAGGGACTTTTGCGTCCCCCATTATGTCGTCAAAATCATCCTTGATATTCAGGGTTGCGGATGTTCTTCTTCCATTTCTTCGTCCAACTGCGAATCTTCAACCCTATCACGCCGAAGATGGCTTCTCTGAAAATTCCCCCGCTCATCTTGGATGTTCCCATTGTACGGTCACGGAAAATAATTGGAACCTCCACAATCTTGAAGCCTAACTTGTACGCGGTATACTTCATCTCAATCTGGAATCCGTATCCAACGTGTTTGATTTCGTTGAAATTGATGGCTTTCAGCACGTTAGCTCTATAGCACTTGAAACCGGCCGTCGTATCGTGCACAGGAATGCCAAGAACTGTACGAACATACATAGAGCCGAAATAGGACATCATAAGGCGTCCAAGCGGCCAATTTACCACACTTATACCTTGACAATAACGGGATCCGATGGCCAAATCTGCATTTTGCTCAACACAAGCGTCGTATAACCGTTGCAAGTCGTGCGGATCGTGTGAGAAATCGGCGTCGCATTCAAACATAAAGTCGTAGTTGCGGGCTAAACCCCACTTGAAACCATGTATGTAGGCCGTTCCCAAGCCCAACTTGCCGCTGCGCTCTTCAATGAACAGTTTTCCCTCAAATTCAGGTATCAAACTTTTCACGATGTCTGCCGTGCCGTCTGGACTGCCATCGTCAATGACGAGTATGTGCACGTCTATAAGTCCGAAAATCGTGCGAATGATGTTTTCAATATTCTCTTTTTCCTTATATGTAGGTATGATTACCAGTCTTTTGTCCATAGTAGTGATGCGTGATTATTTAGTTAAAACGATATATACTGGAAGATGGTCGCTGTAGCCGCCCTGATAGACGCCGCCGGCAAACATACGGAACGGATAACCGGCAAATGAGCCCGTCTTCGTGAACATGTATTGCTTCTGGAATACGTGGGCCGATTGGAATCTGTAGCCTGTGATGGGATAAACCAATCCACCTGAAACTACAATGTTGTCGAGCATCTCCCAAGAGTCACGATAAGCATAAGAACCTATGCCGTCTCGATACATTTTCCACATCGGGTTGAATAAATCGTTGTACGTGAGGTTTTTCGTGTTTGTCTTGGTTCCCAAGTGTTCCATAATGGCCTTGGAGTTCGGGTTGTCGTTCAAGTCGCCCATTAAGATGAACTTGGCACCGGGGTGCTTCTGCATTATGTTGTGGGCAATGTTGTGCGACAGGTCTCCGGCGGCTATTCTGCCCGGAAGGCTGCGACGCTCGCCACCCGCTTTCGACGGCCAATGGTTGACCAAGATATAGAGCGTGTCCGTCCCGTCCAAAATGCCCGTCATCAGCCATTGGTCACGGGAGATGAACTCGGGTTCGTTCGGCACAACTAACGGGAATGCCTGAGTTTCAATTATATTGAATCGTTTAGGATCATAGAAAAATGATACGTCCACGCCACGACGGTCAGGAGACTCATGGTGGCAGACCCGGAGTCCGTATGGTTTGAGACGCTCCGTGGCGGCCAAATCTAACAATACTTGCTCGTTTTCGACTTCCGAAACACCAAGCACGACCAATCCACCCTCCAGTTTGGCCATATCGTCAATGACCTGAGACAGCCGGTCCAATTTGGCCAAATAGCGTTGCGATGTCCATTGGTAGTCGCCTTCCGGCAAGAATTGTTCATCGTTCTTCTCGGGGTCGTTGATCGTATCGAAAAGATTCTCGACATTGTAGAACCCGATAATGGCCTTGTTGGGCGTCTGTGCGAACAAAGATGTCGCAAAGATGCTAAGGAACAGGCATATAAGCAGACTTGTCTTTTTCATCGAGGAAAATTTTATTTGCAAAAATACAAAAAATACTATTTCAAAAATCTATCGCGCACCAATTCGGCAATTTGCACGGCGTTGGTGGCCGCACCCTTACGCAGATTGTCGCCCACAACCCATAAGTTGAGCGTCTTGGGCTGCGAGAAGTCGCGTCGTATACGACCCACAAACACCTCGTCCCTACCCTGCGCCCACATCGGCATTGGATAGATGTTGTGCTCGGGATCGTCTTGCACGACCAAGCCGGGCATCCTGTTCAACAGGTCGTAGACCTCTTCCAACGTGAAATCTTCGTTGAGCTCCACGTTCACCGCTTCGGAATGACCACCCGTGACCGGTACGCGTGCCACAGTGGCAGTGATTTGTATGTCATTGTCACGCAATATCTTGCGGGTTTCATTGACCAACTTGATCTCTTCGGTAGTGTAACCGTTGTCCTCAAAAGTGCCGCCATGCGGAAACAAGTTCATATCAATTTGATGCGGATAGGCCTTTTCGCAGGGCTCCCCTACCCGCTCCTTCATCAACTGGTTCACAGCCTTCATGCCCGTGCCCGTGACGGATTGGTAGGTGGAAATGACCAACCGCCTGATACCATAGCGTTTGTGCAGCGGACATAAGGCCATCACCATCTGGATGGTCGAACAATTGGGGTTGGCAATGATTTTGTCGGTGGCTTTGATCACGTCCCCGTTGATTTCGGGCACAACCAACGGTATGTTCGGATCGCTACGCCAAGCGGACGAGTTGTCCACCACCACCGTGCCTTTCTCGGCAAACATCGGTGCGTATTTCAACGAGGGACCACTGCCGGCGGAGAAAATGGCAATGTCGGGAACCGCTGCAATGGCATCCTCTACCGACATCATCACGTACTCACGCCCCGCAAAGTCTATCTTCTTCCCAATGGATCGCTCTGAAGCGGCAGGCAAGAAAGTGCAATTTCCAAATCCTCTTTCTTCCAATACTTTACGCATAACGCCACCCACTAATCCCGTGGCTCCGACCAATGCTATTTTCATATTTTTAAATTTATTTTAAAAAATATTAACAATAATACAATTTCATTCTGCAAATGTAGTATTTTTGCAACAAACAAAATATTAAATCCTAATAAAATTATGAAAAGCAAAATCATTTGGGGAACAGCCCTTCTACTCTACTCTATTATAATGATTGATAATGTTAATAGTCAATCAATTACAATTGAAAGATACGATATTGTCGTCAGTGAAATTATGGCTGATCCCACTCCGCCAATCGGCCTTCACGCCGTCGAATATTTCGAGTTGCACAACCGCTTGCCCGTGCCATGTCATCTTCAAAATTGGACAATCCGGATTGGTAATAGCACCAAAGATTTGCCTGCCATTACTTTGGATAGTATGGGATATGCTTTGGTTATTGCCGAAAAGTATCGAGAGGATTATGCCGAATCGGTTCCAAACCTGTACACGATTTCTTCGCTGTCATTGACCGACGCAGGTCAGACGTTGATATTATATAATGCTGATAATGAAGTTGTTCATACGGTCTCTTATCGAAAGAGTTGGCACGAGGAGCCCGTCAAGCAGGAGGGCGGCTGGTCGTTGGAGATGATTGACGAGGCCTTGCCGAACGCTGGTCAGGACAATTGGGCCTCCTCGGTCTCCCCACTCGGCGGTACGCCGGGACTGCCGAATTCCGTGGCCGCGAGCATAGGCGACGGCATACCGCCCGAGATGGAACGGGTTACAATGATCGATAGCGTTACCCTTCGGGTGTTTTTCTCCGAACCGGTTTGCCCAGATTTGCCCATTCCATCCGAATTGTTTTCAATTGATCCCAATATCCCAATCTTTTCTGTTAATGAGGTGCCACCTTTCTTCAACGCTCTTAATCTACATCTGTCTGAATCCCCGATTCCAGGCCGAATCCATAGACTAGCCCTATCTGGCTCGTTGCCCGACTATGCGGGCAACGAAACGCCGACGAACAGTACGATACCCTTCGGCATACCTTCACCCCCCGGCCCAAAGGATTTGCTCATCAACGAAGTCTTGACCCATCCCTTCTCTGGCACGGAGGCATACTTTATTGAACTCTTTAATAAATCTTCACATATTATTGATCTTAAAGATGTTAAGATTGGCTCCCACGGTGATACCATTCCTCAGAAGGCCGTGGTCGCCGTGAGCAGCGGGATGCAACTGATGCCCGGCGACCTTTGCGCCCTGTGCAAGAACAAGCGACAAACGACAGACCAATACTACTGCCCTGCTTGGCGGCAACTTGTACAGTGCGACTCTCTGCCTGCCTATGCCGCATCGGAAGGCGTGGTCTTTGTTACGGATATCGCCCTGAGAACGATAGACCGACTGCAATACACGGAAGATATGCACTATCCGCATCTGGTGAGCACCGAAGGGGTCAGTCTGGAGCGGCTCTCAACGGATCGTCCGACCCAAGACGCCGATAATTGGTACTCCGCGTCCTTTACGGTTGGATACGCCACACCTGGATACGCCAATTCACAACATCTTGAAGAGATTGCTGACGCCGAGTTGGGCATTTACCCAGACGTAATCTCTCCCAACAACGATGGCTTCAATGACTATGCTGAGATATGCCTCAATTTCCCCACCCCTGAAAACCGAGTCACAATAAACATTTTCAACAATCGGGGCTGTCTTGTCAACCACTTGGTTAACAATGAACTATGTGGGAATGATGCCTGTTTTCGTTGGGAAGGATTGGATGACAATATGTGCCGTTTGCCCTCCGGAATCTATGTGGCGCTAATACAATATTGGAATGAGCAAGGCAAAAGTCGTCGGATGCGAAAGACTATTTCCATTGCGAGATGGTAGATCATCCGCCGAAGTCGTCGTAATGGATCATCGTAGGGGGCACGCCCAATGAATCGAGCATCTTCAGAACGGCTTGCAGCATCAAAGGCGGGCCGCAAATGTAGTATTCGATATCTTCGGGATTGGGATGATCTTTGAGATACTGGTCGAAGATGACTTGATGGATGAATCCGGTCGGGCCGTCCCAGTGGTCGTCGGGTTGTGGGTCGGACAGGGCCACGTGGAAGGAGAAGTTGTCGTTTCCGTTCTCAATTTCTTGAAATTCATCAAGATAGAAGAGTTCTTGTCTGGAGCGTCCGCCATACCAGAAGGTGGTCTTGCGGTGGGTATGTTTGCTCTTGAACTGGTCGAAGATGTGGGAACGCATCGGGGCCATACCTGCGCCACCTCCGATGAACATCATTTCGTTGTCGGTGTCTTGTACGAAAAACTCGCCGTATGGGCCGGAAACCATCACTTCGTCGCCAGGCTTTAGACTGTAGATGTAGGAGGATGCGATGCCGGGATTGACCCGTTCGAAGGCCTTTTTTTTGCGATTGAACGGTGGTGTGGCGATACGCACGTTGAGCATCACGATGTCGTTCTCCGCAGGATAGTTGGCCATAGAATAGGCGCGCACTGTGTCGGCGGGGTTCTTCATCATAAGGTTGAAGATGTTCATCCGCTCCCAATCTGAACGGAACGGCTTATCCACCTCCATATCTGCGAAGGAGACGGTACCTCGCGGGATGTCGAGTTGGACATAGCCGCCGGACTTGAAATCCATCGTCTCGCCCTCGGGCAGTTGCAGCACCAACTCCTTGATGAAGGTGGCCACATTGTGGTTGGATTTCACGGTGCATTTCCATTTCTTAATGCCGAAGAACTCTTTGGGGATCTCGATTTCCATATCTTCGCGCACTTTCACTTGGCAGAAGAGTCGGTAGTGTTGATCTGCCATCTTGCGGGAGATGTGGGCAAGTTCGGTGGGCAGGATGTCGCCGCCACCCTTGAGGACCTTACCTTTGCAGGTGCCGCAGGAGCCCCCGCCGCCGCATGCCGACGGCACATAGACTTGCTCGTCGGAGAGGGCTTGCAACAGCGAACAACCGCGCTCGTGCTCCACTTCCCGCTCCCCGTTGATAGTGATCTTGACCTTGCCGTCCGGCACCATCTTCTTGCGCGCATAGAGCAACAACGCCACCAACAACCAGATGATGACAAGGAAAATCACTATTGCCGCTACTATCGTTTTGACCATTCTTTTCTAAATTCCTAAAAATGCCATAAAACCCATACCGAGCAGGCCGGTGATGATGTATGCGATGCCGTTGCCCTGCAAAGGCTCGGGGATCTTGGAGTATTTCAACCGTTCGCGGATGGCGGCAAAGGCCACGATGGCAAGCAGCCAGCCGATGCCTGAACCTATTGCGTAGGAGAAACTATGGATGACTGTCGGGAAATTGCGCTCCTGCATAAAGAGCGAACCACCCAAGATGGCACAGTTGACAGCGATCAAGGGCAGGAAGATGCCCAACGCCGCATACAATGCGGGCAGATGACGCTCCATCACCATCTCCAACAACTGCACAATGCCCGCGATCACGGCGATGAAGACCACCAAACTGAGGTAGGACAAGTCTACATTGGCGAAGCCCCTACCCAACCACGACAGGGCACCCGGTTGAAGCAAGTATTTGTCGATAAGGTAGTTAATGGGCACGGTGACAGCCAACACAAAGCAGACGGCAAAACCCAACCCCGCGGCGGTCTTCACGTTCTTGGACACGGCCAAATATGAACACATACCCAAGAAATAGGCAAATACCATATTGTCTATAAAGACCGAACGCACGAAAATATCGACTATCTCTCTCATTTGGCCCTCCTTGTCTTGCTGTTCTTAATCCAAATAATCGTCCCGACCAGAATCAACGCCATCGGCGGCAGAATCATCAGGCCGTTGTTGAGATAACCCGCCTCGTACCACGCATGGGGCACGACGGGGATGTTCCACAAGGTGCCCGATCCGAGCAACTCGCGGAAAAAGGCGACCACAATCAATACGAGGCCGTAGCCTAGACCGTTCATCAATCCGTCCATAAAGGAAGGCCACGGCTTGTGCGACAACGCAAAGGCCTCCAAACGGCCCATAATGATGCAGTTGGTGATGATCAAGCCTACGAAAACGGACAACAACTTGCTGATTTCGTAGACGTATGCTTGCAACACTTGGTCCACCAATATGACCCAGAAGGAGACGATGAGCAATTGGACGATGATACGTATTCTGGGTGGTATCGTATTTCGTATCAGCGAGATGATGAGATTGGAGAAGGCGCAGACGACGGTTACGGATAGTGCCATCACCAAGGCGGGCTTTAGCTGCGCGGTGACGGCCAAGGCGGAGCAGACACCCAAGGTCTGCACCAGGATGGGATTGTCGCTGCTCAAAGGTCCTAAATACTTCTTCAAACTCATATCTACTTCTCTTTCAATCCGTCATATAACATTTTATCCACACCACGCGAGGTGATCGTAGCGCCCGAAATGGCGTCTACCCTATTCTCTTTGCTCAATTGGCCCTCTTTGCCCTTCGGCGTGACGCGCACCGAGACAAACAAGCCGTCGGCATCATAGAGTTTTTTGCCCGCAAACTGCTTGGCAAACGTATCGTCCGTGATCTTGGCGCCGAGTCCCGGCGTCTCAGACTTGTGCGAAAAGGCGACCCCTTTGATGGTGGTCCTGTCCGACGACAATGCCACATAACCCCAGATGGGGCCCCATAGGCCTTTGCCTTGTACGCGGACCACCTCGCCTAGCGAGCCGTCGGCACAGCGGATGGAATAATGCTCCGGAGCAAGTTCCTGGAACTCCAAGGCGGATAGATTGGGTACTTCATCTTTGTTGGACTCATAGCCAGCCGCCTTTAGGATCTGCCGCATCTTTTCTCTCTCCACATTGGCCTCGCGACGGGGTTTCAGTCCTAGCGAAACCAACGTGAGCGTCACCGCGATAAGTAGAACTAAACCGCTGACGTAGAGGAATATGTATCTATTGCTGAAATTCTTCATCGGGAGTTGTGGATGGATTTAGTTCTATTTTGACGTTTGTGTATGTTGCGTTGCACCACGCAGTAGTCGATTAAGGGTGCAAAGATGTTCATTAACAGGATGGCCAGCATCATACCTTCCGGATAACCCTTGTTGAGCATCCGGATGACGATAGACAGGATGCCGATTAGGGCGCCGTATATGTACTTGCCCGTGGATGTGTGCGCTGCGGTGACAGGGTCGGTGGCCATAAAGACCGCGCCGAACAGGAAGCCGCCCATCAGCAGTTGCTCGTATCCGGGCACGGGACAGGTACCAGTGATGTGGAATAAGGCGGCGGTGACATAGCCACCGGCCATCACGGTCAGCATAATGCGCCAGTCGGCGACTTGCGTGAGCAACAAGATGGCTGCGCCGATGAGGATGGCAATCTTGGAGGTCTCCCCGATACAACCCGGGATGGTGCCCACGAACATATCCATAGCGGAAGGCATCTGTTGTGCGCTCCCATTCACCAATATAGCCAAAGGCGTGGCCCCCGACACGGCGTCAGGGGCGTGGGAGATCCACACGCTGTCGCCCGAGATAACCGACGGATAGGCGAAGAACACGAAAGCGCGGGCCACCAAGGCTGGATTCAGGAAGTTGTAGCCCGTGCCGCCGAACACCTCCTTGGCGAACAACACCGAGAAGACCGTGGCCACGGCAACAATCCATAACGGTACATCGGGCGGCATAATCATCGGGATGATGAAGCCCGTGACGAAGAAGCCCTCCGCCACCTGCTCGCCCCGTATCTGCGCAAAGGTCACCTCCACCGCCAAGCCACTGACATAGGTCACCACAACCAAAGGCAACCAACGCAGGAAACCGTAACCGAACGACTGCCAGAAGCCGGCATCTATGCCATTGGCGATGTAATGGAAATGCCCCACGTTCCACATTCCGAAGAACAACGCAGGACAGAGTGCGATCATTACGGTAATCATAATACGCTTCATATCCACCGCATCGCGAATATGACTGCCGCTCCTTGTGGTGTCGGCAGGTGTAAGCGTAAAGGTGTCTATGGCGTCATACAACGACGACAGAAAATGCAACGGCTTGCCTTTCTCGAAGGCTTTGCCCGCTTTTTCGCTGAATCGTTGTAAGAAACTCATACCTAAATTTTATTTATCATTCTTAATGAAAAACAAGCCGTCGCGGATAATCTGCTGGCATTCCATTTTGGACGGACATACCACTTCGCATAGCGCAAAATCCTCATCGTCAACCTCGTAGATGCCCAATGCCTCCATATTCTCGATGTCCTTGACCAAACAGGCCTTGAGCAGCGACAAGGGGATGATGTCGAAGGGGAACACTTTGTCGTATATATCGGTCATCATAAATGTGCGGCGACCACCGTAAAGAGAGGTGTTGAACGAGAAGGGACGCTTCGGCGCAAGCCACGACAGGAAAGTGTGCGAAAAACTCCATTTCTTGAGGTTTGGCCTTAGCCAACCCAGAAACTCTCGTTGTCCGCCTTCCGCTATCATCGTCAGTTGATGGTCGTAAAATCGGATAGCGGGATATTCATCGAATTGTTTGCCTGTCAATACATTGCCGCTGATCATCCGCACATTGTCCGAGGGGGTGCTTGTCGCCAACAATTCGGAAAGGTCGGCCCAGCGTGGTACGTGGACATAGCGGGGCTCGGTAACACAAGGCCCAGTGAGCGCCACGGTCGTGTCGAAACAGAGTTCCTTGCGCTGGAACAAGTGCCCTATCGTGGCCAAATCCTGCGGGTCGATGTACCAAACGCTCTCGCCTTTGTTGATGGGGGCGATGTGATGGATGTGCGTTCCCACGTTGCCGGCAGGATGCGGACCGCTGAAATAGTGTTTTTCGACCTCTTCAGCGGCCTCAAACAAAGCGTTGTCGGCACCTTCGCGCATGCAGAGATGCATAGGCACATCCGGAAGCAAGTTGCGCATCACGCGCAAGCCGCTGAGGAATTCGTCTCCCCTGCCCTGCAGCAATACGGAATAGTCGGGCGCCAACGGGGCCGAGTCAAAACAGGGCACGAACAAGGCCTTCGGCAGAGTATCAGGATTCGCTATGGTGGAGAATGGACGTTGTCGCAACATCGGCCACAAACCGAATCGCAAAAGGATGCTTTGGTAGTCTTCCGCACTGATCGGCGCATCGAATTGGACCTCACGACTCGTGGTATCATTATCGCGTTCAATGACGATGGTCTGTATCACACGTTTTTCGCCACGAACGATTTGCGTTACGGTGCCGTTGACGGGCGAGACGATTTTGATGCGTTCGTCCTCCTTGTCAAAAAACAACGGCGAGCCGATATCTACGGCATCCCCTACTTGCACGGTCAACTTGGGCGTCAACCATCGGAAATCGGAAGGATGGACAAAAAAGGTATGGGAAGAGTAAGGCGAGACGATTTTTCCCATCGCCTCGCCTGTAAGTTTCAGATCAAGACCTTTTTTAATCCTGAAATGCATAATGGATTACTAACGTAGTCTGTCGGCGGCTCGCACCATCGCTTCATCTTTCTTGATGAAACGATTGGCCAAGAAGAGGCAAAGTGCTTCAACAAAAACGAGGATCAGCAACAGAACCTTATGCGCGAATTCGAATGTGAATTCTACGCCGCGAGATGCGAAGAATTTCTTGAAGATGACATCGGGACACAACCAAAGAATCAGCATCAAGGCCACCAGATATACGATCATATTGATAGAGATGATTTGGGTCTGGCGTATGCGGTTCTTGTAGGTGAATAAAGCGATGAGCGACAACACGGCGCAGATGGCGAGGCACAGGGCCACGTAATAGACGCGCACCACGGTGTGTCCGTCGGGGATGTTGTATTTCAAGGATACCGCATTGAAAACAAACTGGGCGTCGGGTGTAGTGATATAGCCGAACGGGATGAAAAGCAGCGCGATAGCGATGGCGGCTGCCACAAACAAAAACAGTGATTGTATTCTTTGAATCATTGCTGTTGATTATTTAATTACTTGATTATTAGTTGGATGAAATGGTTTTCTTGAGAGTGATGGGGGCCAATGGAACGGTTTTTTTACCCGTGCTGGCATACGGAGTGAACTTGACCTTTACGTTGGAATCCTTGCCGGTTCCCTTGTCGTTCAGGTTGCGGATGCAGTTGATGATGTCACCGATCTCTTTTTTCTTGATGACATTGACTAAGTCAATGTTCACGGGCACTGGAATCGTGGTGGTCGTGTGCGGGTTGATGACATATTCGGTATCTTTGCTGCTGCCGGTAGCCACGAGTTTATCCTCAAGGAAGAGTTCGTAGTCGTAGCCGATCAGGCGGGCCAAGCGATCCGTGGCGTTCTTGGTTTTCACGTTTACGGTGCAACTGACAACAAAATCTTTGTTTTTGAGGGCGGTGAGGGCTTTGGTCATATTGGTCACGGACAAGTCGGCCACGCTGTTGACGTTGCTCAGGTTGATGTCTGCCCATTTGATGTCGGTGATCTTGCCCATCTCAAAGGTGCAGTGTCGCAGATTGGCGAACTGGGCCATAGCGCAACCACCTAAAACGATGGCACAGGCCACGATGATGGTGTAAAGAATTCTCTTTTTCATAGTGTTTTTATTCGGTAATGACGCGACCGTCTTGCAAGACAATCTTGCGGTCCGACAAAGCGGCCAATTCTTCATTGTGGGTTACGATGATAAAAGTTTGGTGAAACTGGTCACGCAAGTCGAAGAACAGTTGATGCAGTTTCTTGGCGTTGTCCGTGTCGAGGTTACCGGAGGGCTCGTCAGCCAAGATGAGTTCAGGATTGTTCATCAGGGCACGGGCCACGGCCACCCGTTGTTGCTCGCCGCCGGAGAGTTGGCCGGGCTTGTGTTCCGCCCTGTCCGCAAGCTTGAGGAAGTCGAGCAGTTCTTTGGCATGCGCAAGGGCCTCCTTGCGGCTCTTGCCGGCAATCATGGCAGGCAAGGCCACGTTCTCGATGGCCGAGAACTCGGGCAACAGATGATGGAACTGATAGACAAAGCCAATGTGACGATTGCGGAACTCCGACAATTGGTTGTCGTTGAGCGAAGCCGTGTTGACCCCGTCAATGACGATCTCGCCGTGGTCCGCCCGGTCCAACGTGCCGATAAGATGCAACAAGGTAGTCTTGCCGGCCCCCGAAGGACCAACAATCGTGACCACCTTGGAGTTCTCAATCTTGAGGCTTATGTCTTTCAGTACGTGCAAGTTGCCGTAACTCTTCTCGACATTGCGAATCTCGATCATTACTTCTCGATTTCCTTGGCCAGTCTAGTGGTGAGCAAAGGCACAACCTTATTGAGGTCACATACGATGCCGAGGTCGGCAACGCTGAAGATGGGAGCGAATTTGTCCTTGTTGATGGCAATGATCAACTCGGACTCTTCCATACCGGCCAGGTGCTGGATGGCACCGCTGATACCACAAGCCATATAGAGGTTGGGGCGCACGGTCTTGCCCGTCTGGCCCACCTGGCGACTGTGGTCGATAATGCCGGCGTCCACCATGGCACGAGAGGAGGAAACCTCTGCGCCAGGAAGCACATCTGCCAAGGCCTGTAACTTGTCAAAACCGGCCTTGTTGCCCACACCACGACCGCCGGAGATGAGGATCTTGGCATCCGTGATATCCACAGTGCCCTTGTTCTCTTTGACGTTTTTGACGAGGCGAACCTTGAACTTGCTGCTGTCGAAGGTGGGGACGAAATCGACGACTTCACCCTTGCGGTTGGCGTCGCGGGCCATCTTCTGCATCACACCTGGACGTACGGTAGACATCTGCGGACGATGTTCGGTGTTTAAGATGGTAGCCATCAGGTTGCCGCCGAAGGCGGGACGCGTAGAGGCCAACTGCTTGTCTTCCGTGATCTCCAACTTCGTGCAGTCGGCGGTAAGACCTGTGTTGAGACGGCAGGCCAGTCTCGGCGCCAAGTCACGACCGATGGTGGAAGCACCGATCAGCATAATGCTAGGCTTGTATTCCATAACCATTTGGTAGATGGCCTGGGTGTATTGTTCAGTGAGATAGTCTTTTAACTCGGGAGCATCCATGCAGATAACCTGGTCGGCGCCATATTCGATCAGCATCTGGGCCTGATCCTTGATGTTATGTCCGGCGAGTACGGCCACCACCTTCTCGTTCAAGTCGGCGGAGAGCTCGTGAGCCTTTCCGAGCAATTCCAAAGCCACGGATTGGATGACGCCGTCGCGTTGTTCCACAAATACGAAAATGTTCTTATAATCAGTCTTTTCCATTGTCTTTAAAATTCTCGGTTAGATAATATGTTTTTCTTTCAGTTTCTTGACGATGATCTCCACGGCCTCTTCGGGGTCGACTTCGAAGACTTCACCCGGCTGTTTTTGGGGCTTGGTGAAAGACTTCTTGACGCGGGTCGGGGAACCGGAGAGTCCGAGGCGCTCCACTTCGACGTCGAGTTTGTCGGCACCCCACACTTCCACTTCCTTGTCGTATGCCTCCATAATGCCCTTCACGGTCATATAGCGCGGCTTGATGGCGGAAGAGAGCACGGTGAGCACGCAAGGCGTTTCCACTTCGAGGATCTGGTAGCCCTCTTCGGTCTCCTTGGTGACGGTGCAAAGCTTCTTGCCGTCGAAGTCGAGGTTGGTGGCGTAGGTCACCTGCGGCAGGTCGAGATGTTGGGCCAGGGACACCGGCGTTTGCGCGGTATCGCCATCGATGGCCTGACGTCCTGCAAGGATAAGGTCGTAGTCGAGGGTCTTGATTGCGCCGGACAGGGCGTAGGAGGTAGCCAGCGTGTCCGCACCAGCAAACTTGCGGTCGGAAAGCAGAATGGCACGGTCGGCGCCCATAGCGAAGGCCTCGCGGCAGATGGCGTCGGCTTGCGGAGGACCCATCGTGATCACGGTGACGTGCGCGCCGAATTTGTCCTTCAACTGCAAAGCCATCTCCAAGGCGGAAGCGTCGTCAGGGTTCAAAATGGAAGGAACACCTTCGCGAATCAAAGTACCCGTCTGCGGGTTGATCTTGATGACATTGGTGTTTGGAACCTGTTTTATCGTTACAATAATATTCATAGTCTTTTAACTTCTTGGTTTATTTGAAAAGTTTGCCTGCTATTACCATTCTTTGCACTTCGGAGGTACCTTCGTAGATCTCGGTGATCTTGGCGTCACGCATCATGCGCTCCACTTCGTACTCACGAGTGTAGCCGTAGCCGCCGTGGAACTGAACGCATTTGGTTGTTGTTTCCATTGCGGTTTCAGCGCAATACAACTTGGCCATGGCAGCATCCACGGAATACGGAAGGTGCATGTCTTTCTTCCAAGCGGCTTGGCGTACGAGCAGACGTGCGGCCTGGATCTTGGTCTCCAGGTTGGCCATCTGGAACTGGGTGTTCTGGAACTGGGCGATGGTCTTGCCGAATTGCTTTCTCTCTTTGGTGTACTTGACTGTTGCGTCCAAAGCGCCTTGGGCGATGCCAAGAGCCTGGGAAGCGATGCCGATACGACCGCCGTCTAGTGTCATCATCGCGATCTTGAAACCCTTGCCTAACTCGCCAAGCAGGTTGTCCTTGGGAATACGGCAGTTTTCGAATATCAACTCGCAGGTGGCGGAGCCACGGATACCCATCTTCTTCTCCTTCTTGCCGATGGTGAACCCTGGCGTGTCCTTTTCAACGATGAAGGCGGAAATACCCTTGGTGCCGAGCGACTTGTCCGTCATAGCCATAATCACATACACGTGGGCATAGCCGGCGTTGGTGATGAAGATCTTGCTGCCGTTGATGACCCATTCGTCGCCGTCGAGGACGGCCATAGTCTGCTGCATAGCGGCGTCGGTGCCGGCATTGGGCTCGGTAAGTCCGAAAGCGCCAATCCATTCACCAGAAGCCAACTTGGGCAGATATTTCTTCTTCTGCTCCTCAGTACCGAATTCCAAGATGGGATTCATACAGAGGGAGGTGTGCGAACTGACGATGACGCCGGTGGTGGCACAAGCCTTCGAGAGCTCTTCGACGGCCATAATGTACATTTGGTTGGTGCCGCCCTGTCCACCATATTCCACAGGGATAGGGATGCCCATAATACCTATCTTTGCCATTTTCTCCACCGTTTCGATAGGATAACGTTCCTGATCGTCGATCTCTGCGGCCAACGGCTGAACTTCCTCTGCCGCGAACTTGCGGATCATCTGCAGGAAAAGTTCTTCTCTTTTGTTTAAGCTAAAATCCATTGTCTGTTGTTGATTTAATTGTCGATTAAAGAATTAGTCTAGTTGCATCGGCTTGAGGTCCGGAGAGATGATAAGGTCGGCCTCGGTGGCTGCCTTCACATCTTCCACAGTGAACTCGGGATGCAGTTCGGTCAAAACCAGTCCCTTGTCGGTGACCTTGATGACACCCATTTCGGTGACGATCATATCAACGGCGCCCTTAGCGGTAAGGGGCAGGTTGCATTTGTGCAATATCTTGGGATTGCCCTTCTGAGTGTGCTCCATAGCCACGATGACCGTTTTGGCACCGATGAGCAGGTCCATAGCGCCGCCCATACCTGGGGTCAACTTGCCAGGAATCATCCAGTTGGCGATGTCGCCGTGCTCGTCCACCTGCATAGCGCCGAGGACGGTGGCGTCCACGTGACCACCACGGATCAAAGCGAAGGAATCGGCGGAACTGAACGATACGGCTCCCGGCTGTGCGGTAATGAAACCGCCACCGGAATTAATGAAATCGGCATCTTCCTTACCCTCTTCAGGGGTCGGACCCATACCAATCATACCGTTCTCGGTCTGGAGAATGACGTGTACGTTGTCAGGCAAATAGTTTGGTACCATAGTCGGCAGACCGATACCCAGGTTGACGAGATCGCCGTCTTTGAGTTCTTTGGCCACTCGCTTGGCGATAACCTCTCTCATTTGAGCTTTTTCCATAATCGTATGTTTTTTTGAGTTAATATTAAAAACGAAATGCCCGCTATAAAGGCGGGCAAAGATACAAAAAAAATGGTGTGCACACTTGATTTTTTTTCAAAAACACTCCCTTACCACCTTGCCACCTCCAATAATTTCTACATTCTTTGCATCACATTGATTGGAAATGTACGCGGTGTCCGTGACATTGGCTTTGATATAGCCTGTTCCGCTATTCGTAATGTGTGCTGTCTTAGCTACTAACGAAGGAGCTTTTACATCTCCAATCCCGACACAATACAGCCGTAAAGATTCTGCTTTGCCGTTTAGTTTTACATTGCCCGTCCCTATGTTTTTCAACCCCAACTGCTTCACATTCAGGTTAAGAAGATTGAGTTCGCCCGTGCCTTTGTTTTCCAACGTCATAACTTCGGTTTCGGAGTTCAGCATGTTTGCAATCACATCGCCCGTTCCCTGATTATTGATCACCACAGAACTGGCCGAACAGGATTCAAGGGAGATGTTTCCAGTACCAGAATTGTGAAGGAGCAGGGATTCGGTGCTAATTATGGGAACGATGAATGGGATACTTTCACCAGTTTCCATGTCAAGCCGTTCCACGATCTTGATACTGCCTGTCCCATTGTTATGCAATTCCAAGAATTTTCCAATATTCAACGCTACTAAATTACAATTACCTGTGCCATAATGCCGGACACTCAATTGTGGTTCATTGCGAGTGGTAATAAGCACATCGCATGTACCGTGCAAAGAAAGTTCCTTCAGAACAGGAAGTTGTATCTCCACCTGGATGCCCATTTCCACTTTCGGTGCGGCGTCGTCCAGATAAAGAAGAAGTTTTCCATCGGCGACTTCAGCGTGGACATACTGTGAGTAATTATGGTTGTTGGCTTTTACGCTCCACATTTGAGTTCCGGTGGATTGCTTTATGATGATATTACCTGGCAAATCAATATCCACGGCTGTGACATCCATATCGGAATTGCCGTTTGATTGTGCATGCAAAACACTGATTGCCAAAATGATAATGCAGGTTAATACTATTTTTTTCATTGGTGTTGGATTTAAAAACATAAATAAGCGCTGAATGTTAATGTTGAATCAATTCTTTTAGTTTGTGTGTCACGGGCACCACCTCCCGTCCGGTCAGGTCAATCAAACCGTATAAATTCCCTTTGCGCACCCATGCCCTTCCATCCATATAGTAACCGAATGTGCCGATTTCATCGTATTGGGGGTGTACGACCTCCCGCCCATTGCTGTCGATAAAACCCTTGAATCCGAACAGGTCCACCATTGCCCAGCCGCTCCTGTACTTGCCAAAAGGTCCGATATCGGAGTATTTCGGATACACGATAATGTTCCCTTCTTCGTCTTGCAGACCACAGTAGCCATTGCGCCAAAATATAGTAAGGCCATGATTGGATTTCGGCGCATAATGTATGGTCTGGCGTGTTTCGGACTGAGTCGGGGCTGGGCGTTGCGTTTGTTGTTCGGTGGACGGATTGTTTTGTTCAGGGGAAACAGCGGATTCTTTATCCTGTAGGGACGATATGCGCGTTGTCTCTACACATACAATGGTATCCGTGTTTTGCGGGGATACCATCAAGGGTGCTCCAATCGTGTCAACGGCAGATTCCGGGATATGAGGGGATGTGCATTCCGAGGGCTGGGCTTGCCATATAGCCACAGACCCAGCCACAGCGGCGGCTACGCCAACACCCGTGACGCCTGCCGCCACTGGACCTTGGGCGGCGGAAAGAACCAGCCACGAGGAAGGTTGTGGCGCGGTGGTCCATTGGAATGCCGTCAGCGGGGACGATCCCGTCGGCGTCAAGGACAAATGCTTCAGTTTGGCGCGACAAAGACGATCCACGGCATGCCCCCGTATTGAAATCAAAGATAATAGAATCATAATGCCCAATTTTTTATGTTGTTGTTTGTCTTTCAATAACTGCTGCAACCTAACCCTTGCTTCTGCAAGATAACGCTTGGAACTGCGCTCCCCTATTTGCAGGGTTTCGGCAATTTTGGTGTGCTTCTGGTTCTCGAAGACATGCAAGTTGAATACCATGCGGTGTTTGTTAGGCAGCTGGGCAATGGCATCCAGAATGTCGGATTCGCTGAAATTGTCATAATGTGACTCTTCTATCTCTTGGGGTGTCTCCATCACATCCATATTGTCAAACGACAGGAATTGCGGTTGCCGACGCATATAATCCAGTGTGTTATTCAGATTCACACGCATTAACCACCCCTCAAAACTGCCCAAATGACGGTAGTTTTTCGATTTCTCAATGGCCTTGAGAAAAGCGTCGTGCGCAAGGTCTTCGGCAATGGCACGGTCGCCCACATAGCGGAAGTTCATTCCGATCATCTTGCCGATATTGCGCTGATATGCCTTCGTCCAGAATTGCTGTGCCTGCATTTACCTGTTTTTACAATAATGACGCAAAAATACGAAAAGGGGCCAAGAAAAATAATACTATCTTTCTTTGCACGCTAAAAATAAACACTTCAAACACTAATTGTCTTCTAACATGAAAAATATTTTAAACATCCTCAAAACCAAGAAGTTCTGGGTTGAATTGCTGATTATGACAATTGGTTTCTTTTCAGAGAGCCGTTTCTGTTCCAACACAACGTCATGGCCAACCTGATCCACACCAACATGGGGAACATCCTCATAATCACGATATGCACCAGCCCATGCCGGTTCCAACACCCGCACCCGGGCCCATTGCTATGAACGAGATTGATTTCCAACGGGCTTTGTCCGTGATTAAAAGCGAGGATTTTGAAAATACCAAGCTTTCCACCGCTAAGCAGGTGGCATCCAATAATCTGCTGACGGTAAACCAGATCAGCCGGATTTGCCAATTGTTTGAGTTTGACCGCAACAAGAAAGAACTGGACAAATTTGTTCAGCAACAGAAATAAATTTGTATTTTTGCAATCGTTTTAGAAAATACACACCTATATGGAATACAACTTTTTGAAAATCAACCAAACGGACGCGGTATGTACGTTAGCCATTTCCGCCCCTAAATCTCTCAATGCGCTTAACTCCAATATCCTGAAAGAGTTGGACGATTTTCTTGATCATATCACTCCCGAAACGCGTGTGCTCATCATCACGGGCGATGGGGAAAAATCCTTCGTGGCCGGTGCCGACATCTCGGAGATGGCCAACCTAAATGAGTCCGAGGGCGAGACCTTCGGCAAGTTGGGTGCCGCCGTGTTCCGCAAGATCGAGACGCTGCCCATCCCCGTTATCGCCGCAGTGAACGGCTTCGCCCTCGGCGGCGGCTGCGAGTTGGCTCTGGCGTGCGACATCCGTATCGCCTCCAACAAGGCCAAGTTCGGCCAACCGGAAGTGGGCCTCGGCATCATCCCCGGCTTCTCAGGCACCTATCGTCTGGCCAAGATGGTCGGTATGGGCTACGCCAAGGAGATGATCTATACGGGCAAGGCCATCCGCGCCGACGAAGCCCTCCGTGTCGGCCTCGTCAACGCAATCTATGAGCCCGAACAATTGATGGAAGAGGCAATGAACCTCGCTAATCGAATCGTCGCCAACGCCCCTATCGCAGTACGCTACGCCAAGGTGTGCATCAACGAGGAGTACGACCTCAAGGCCGATGACGCCATCGCCTTCGAGAACAAGATGTTCGGCAAGTGCTTCGCCACCCAGGACCAGAAGGAGGGTATGACCGCCTTCCTCACTAAGGCCGCCCCAAAGTTTCAAAACAAATAATCAACATCAATAATTAACCCAATAAATTAAAAACCACTGTTATGAAAATTTGTGTAATCGGAACAGGAACTATGGCAAAAGGCATCGTAAAGGCCTTTGCCGCCAAAATGCCGGTAGTAATGAAATCCAGAACCCAAGCCTCTTTGGACAAGGCAATGGCTTCCTTCGAGAAGGGCTACGGCAAGTTGGTCGAGAAGGGCAAACTCACAGAAGACGCCGTGAAGGCCATCCTCGCCAATATCACCACCACTACGGACTATAACACATTCGCAGATGCCGATCTCGTGATCGAAGCCGCTGTGGAGGATATGCAACTCAAGAAGGACGTCTTCACCGAATTGGACAAGATCTGCAAGCCGGAGACGATCTTCGCCACCAACTCCTCTTCACTCTCCATTACCGAGATCGCTGCCTGCACCAGCCGCCCGGCCCAATTCATCGGTATGCACTTCTTCAATCCGGCCGATAGAATGGCCCTAGTGGAAGTCATCAAGGGACAAGTGACCTCCGAAGAGGTCTGCAAACTCATCGTCGACTTGGCTACCTCCATCGGCAAGACGCCGGTGCTCGTGAACGAAGCGCCTGGCTTTGTCGTCAACCGTATCCTTATCCCGATGATCAACGAGGCCGTGGGCATCTTGGCCGACGGTATCGCTTCCGCCGAAGACATCGACAAGTGTATGATGTTGGGCGCCAACCATCCGATGGGCCCGTTGGCCTTGGCCGACCTTATCGGCAACGATGTCAACCTCGCTATTATGGAAGTGCTCTATAACGAGTTCGGCGATCCCAAGTATCGCCCGCACCCCCTGTTGCGCAAGATGGTGCGCGCCGGCCTGCTCGGACGCAAAACCGGCGAAGGTTTCTACAAATACTAGTAGATTCCGTATCCAAACAAAAAAGGCGGCTTTTCAGCCGCCTTTTTTTGTTTCGCTCTAACAAGGTCGATACTCCTCAAAGCTCCTGTCTTCGTAGAAGAGGACGATTTTCACCAATTTCTTATCGCCCTGAGAATTCAAAATTCGATCTCGTCGTGGGTTGCCGACCGCATTATGCGATTCTGGCGATTTTGAGCGCGGACGACCGGGCTTATGGTTGACCACGGGATCAACTTGTACCGTAGTTTCAGGCTCAGAAGCAGACTCTAGAATTGGTGTTTCGATCTTATTCTCAACCACTTGCGGTTCAGTAGAAGGAGTTGGCTCCGAAACTTCGACTTCCTCAGGTTCCGAAAACTGGGCAAACAAGTCGGTCTGCTGCATATTGTCGACCGGCCTTGTTGACGGTTGTGGTGCGGGGTCAACGACAGGAACGTTTTGCAACATCTGTCCCATACCCATAATCAACCACTCCGTGCTAATCTCCGGGAAGGCAATCAGAATCTTCTTAGCAACATCCAGACTGGGCTGGTTTCGGCCATTGAATATGTGCGTAAGACTCGATCTGCTGATGTTAATCTTGTCTGCAAATGCCATAGATGACATTTGTTCATACTCCATTACTTGTTTAATTCTGTCAACCATTTTACAATTGAAAAATATCTAATAATTACTTAAAAACAATCGTTGTTACAGCTGGCAAAAATACTATATTATCAAACAGAATTCTGCATGTGTTTATAAGTTCTTGAATTTTTAATTTATATAATACATATAAATAATTGATTATAAATAATATGATGAATTTATTAACCATAGGTATAAAATGTTGATAAACTTAGACGTTTATATGATTATATTCTTTAAATAAATAATATAATATATTTGGCTATCAAGTATTTGAGTTATATCAATCATTAAACACACAACTGGAGCAACCGAAGACGCAATACTACATACCCAAACGTAATATTTGCGAGATATTACGTAGTTAATATGTGGTATAATTGTAAAATATATAATTTTACATGTGTTACTGCGGTGTTTGCTGTTTGTGTACTTTTGTAAAATATAATACAACGGTAAACATCAGGTATAGCTTATTTGTATAATATGAATTGTGCGGCTCATCGACCATAGTTGTAAATAGCCGTTTCGGAATATTCGAATATTCCGTTCACACGACAAGGTGACCTTGAATTATCGCCTTCTCGATGCGATATTATTAAAATGGGTAGTTTTTCCTATTTTTGTCGCCGATTTCACGAAAGATAATAGAATTGATATGAAAGGATTTTATAGTGTCGCCTTGTTGTTATGTTCCAACGTGTTTATGACGTTGGCGTGGTACAGTCATCTGAAATTGCAGAGTGCCACTTGGTTCTCGAAATTGTCGCTGCCGTTGGTGATCCTGTTTAGTTGGGGCATTGCGTTGTTCGAATATTGTTGTCAGGTGCCGGCAAACCGTATCGGCTATATCGATAATGGCGGGCCCTTCAATCTCTGGCAGTTGAAAGTCATTCAGGAGGCGGTGTCCCTGACCGTATTTACCATATTTATGTTGATATTCTTCAAGGACCAACCTTTCCGTATCAACCATTTAATTGGTTTCGCGTTGCTTGTGGCAGCAGTCTACTTTCTGTTTAAGAAGTAGTTACACTACCCTATTCCTGGGCTTGAATCTTTTTTACAAAAAAAAAAACGAGGTTATAAAATAATAGTAGGTGAATCTCGTTATTAACTTTGTAAAAAATGATGTATTAACAAAACAAATTGCCAATGGAGAAACTCTCTACTTCTTTAGAGAGGAAATCTGTAAAACAACAAAGACCTTCCCGGCGAATCATTGACAACATTTTAAACTATTCGCGGACAATGGAAGTGGTTGCAAACGTATACGGAAAACAGATTATCCTCATCAACAATTAAGACAAAAGGTGCTTGGGAACAAGCATCTTTTTTTTATCTTTGCACCCATGAAAATTAAGCAAGCTATCATCGGATTGGGCAGCAACATGGGCGACCGTGCGACGTACTTGGAGCAAGCTCGTGCCTTGATAGCAGAGCGTGTGGGCACCATTGTCCAGACCTCTTCCATCCAGGAAACCGAGGCCTGGGGTTTCTTAGCACCGCCCTTCCTCAACCAAGTGATTGCCATACGTACCAAACTAACGCCGTTGGAACTTCTGGACGAACTCCAGCGCATAGAACGGGAACTGGGCCGCAAGGAAAAGTCCCGTATCGAACAAGGCAAGCCCGTCTATCACAATCGCACCATCGACTTGGACATACTGGACTACGACCACGTCGTATACCACGACGAGCGCTTGACGCTCCCCCATCCGCATATCGCCGAACGCGATTTCGTGCTGAACCCCCTTCGCGAGATGGGGCTGCTGGACGGCATCCCCATTCAGGATCCGGTCCCGTCGGGTTCCACTGCTTCGAAGAAGTCGGTTCCATATAACTATATTGTAATCGAAGGCTGCATCGGCGCCGGAAAGACCACGCTCACCAAGATGTTGGCCGAAGACTATAATGCTGAGCTAGTACTTGAGCGTTTTGCCGACAATCCTTTTCTGCCCAAGTTCTACAAAGACCCTCTGCACTACGCCTTCCCTGTGGAGATGACCTTCTTGATGGACCGTTATCAGCAGCTGAAAAACCTTTTGTCGGCTCGCGATCTGTTTACTGACTTTGTCATTGGTGACTACTTCATTGACAAGTGTATCATCTTCTCCAAGAACAATCTGTTAACCGACGAATATAATTTATATAAAACCGTATTCGATACAATTTCCTCTTTCCTGCCTAAACCGGAACTGATAGTCTACCTTTACAATAACGCTGAGCGTTTATTGCAAAACATAGCCACTCGAGGACGTGAATACGAGAAAGACATCACTACAGAGTACTTGAATAACATTCAAGAAAGTTATATCGAGTATTTCAAGCAACATGCCTCTATCCCTATTTTATTGGTAGAGACAGCCAAGCTTGACTTCGTGCAAAATCCCGACGATTATCAACAGCTTAAGAGGCTAATAGAGAACACCTACGAAGCAGGTATCCATCGAATCACTTTTTAGAAGGATTCTCAAAGGCAAGTTTTTTTTTGTGAGCCATGTACAACCAAGCATTTTTTTTACTACTTTTGCCTGCATTTTTTTTCATTTGAAATAAAAAATAAAAACATATAAAAAGTTATGAAGACCAGAACCTTAATCAGTATCCTTTTAGTCCTTTTTGTTGTTGTTTTGGCTATCTTCGCAGCTAGAAGTATCATGCGTCCGGAGAAGTTCAGACAAACTTACGAACTACGTAAATCTGCCAACGTCACCAATTTGGAGACTATTCGTTGTGCACAAACCATCTACAAGAACGTATATAAAAAATACGCTTCTTCCATTGACTCACTTGCAGATTTCGTCGAAAATGGCACAGTTGAAGTGGAAAAGACCATTGGTAATTTCCCCGACACCATGAGTCAAGAGCAAGCTTTCAAACTTGGTCTCATCACCAAGAAGATCGTCAAGATTCCTGCAATAGACAAAATGATGGAACTTGATCCTAATCTTACCCGCGAGAACTTTAAAAACTTCCAATACATTCCATTTAGCGATAAGCAGAAATACGAAATCCAAACGGGCTCTATTGCATCCAAGACTTATGAAATTCCTGTTTACAGAATAGATGTATCCAAAGATCTGATTCTTGTAAACATGGACCGCAGTATTTCTCCCGAAGGCGCTGGAGTGTTCCGCAAGCTCTGGAACAAGATATTCTATAACAACCTGGCCGAAGAAGAACAATACAGATCCCAATATGGCGACATCTATATGGGTTCTCTCACCGAAGCCAGCACAGCAGGTAGTTGGGAGTAATCGCTATGGATACATTATTATCTAATTACTATAAAAAATCCATTCGGCTCACCCCGGATGGATTTTCGCTTTTTAAGCAACAAGATAACGGTAAGATGGTCAGGGAAGACTATCCCGCCGGCGAAAATGCGCTCCTCTCAACTAAAGCCCCTGAGTTTTTCAAACTCGACAATGGCGAAATGCAGACAATAGACATTATTGTTGGCACACACGTGCCTATGCTCGTGCCAGATGTCATTTTCGACGAAGCAAAAGCCAAGGACTACCTGAACATGCAATTTGACCTCACCCATTACGGGCAGCATTTCAGTGACCAGCTGGGGCAATATCGCTCACTCTATTTCCTCACCCAGAACGAATATTCCACAATCAGCAGCTTAAACTGTATTCCCCAATATGTCAGCGAAGGCACTATATTGTATCGTTATCTCATGGATCTCGGCAAACCTGAATCGTTATTGATATCCGTAAACGACAGTTTCGTAGACTTTATCGCCCTTCACGGCGGCGCCCCGTCGCTCGTCAATCGTACGACCCGCACAGAGAATGTGGACATTTTGTATTATAGTCTCAATTGCATGCAGCAATTTGCGTTGATGGAGTCTACCCTATTTGTGCATTATTTCAGCAAGAACAACAAGAAACTCAACGACTTGCTGGGCCAGTATCATAAAAATGTAGTCATCCTGTAATTATGCGAATCATCAGCGGAAAGAACCGGGGAAGACAGATTGTGGCGCCCGACAACTTGCCGGTGCGTCCGACCACCGATATGGCCAAGGAGAGTCTGTTCAACATCCTGAACAACTACTTCTATTTCGACCGTGTCAAGGTCCTGGATTTGTTTTCCGGCACGGGCAATATCTCATACGAATTCGCCTCTCGTGGCGCCGTTTCTGTTATTGCTGTCGACAACGAACAACGTTGCACCAATTTCATCCGCAAAACAATAGAAAAACTGCAATATCACAATGTTGCTGTTATTCGTCAAGATGCTTTTGCTTATACCGCTTCTTGTAGACAAAAGTTTGATATCATCTTCGCTGACCCGCCATACGACTTGGAGGGCATTGACAAGATCGTGGACAATGTCTTTGGAAACGATCTGCTCAATCCAGACGGATGGCTTGTCATGGAGCACTCCAAGTATCACGATTTTTCCGAGCATCCACATTACTTCCAACATAGGAACTACGGTAAAGTGAATTTTACCTTTTTCGTTAATATGACTGAAAACGACGGTGAGGAGGGACAAGCTGATGAATGACAAGAAATATCTTATAGTAGGTTTAGGTAATGCCGAGCAGCAATATGCCGGCACTCGCCACAACTACGGCTTCGAGGTGGTGAACGCCTTGGCCAAGAAACTTGGCGCTGAGTTCAAGAGCGACCGGCTCGCCTATGTGGCACGGGCCATGTACAAAGGCCGCACCCTAGTGATGCTAATGCCAACCACCTACATGAACCTCAGTGGCAAGGCCGTAAAGCATTGGCTCAATGCAGAAGAAGTCGCCCCAGACCATTGTTTGGTGGTTTGTGACGACTTGGATCTGCCGGTAGGTGCCTTCAAGATCAAGCCAAAGGGCGGTGGCGGTTCGCACAATGGATTGAACAACATTATCGAAATGTTGGGGCATGGCAACTTTCCTCGCTTGCGCTGTGGGATTGGCAAGAATTTCGCACAGGGTTATCAGATCGAGTATGTATTAGGTCGTTTTGACAGTGCAGAACTCAAGCTTGTAGAGCCTTGCATAGAGAAAGCCGCCGAAGCATGTCTTTCGTTTGCCACAGCTGGATTGCAGCGTACAATGAACCAGTTCAATACCGAACAAAGGGCTAATCCTGAAAAAGAAGAACCAAAAGAAAAACCACAATGAAAAAGTTAACCATTATCCTTGCCTGTTTGTTGACCTTTGCCACTGCAGGTGCACAAGACAACTGGTATCAATATGGATTTAAGATTGGTACAAGCTTTCCTACCGCCCGCGACTACTCCTACGAGGGACATTATCTCTCGGGGTTAGCCAACGCCGATTTCGGCATTTTTTTCCGAGCAGGTAAATATGTATACGGGGAAGTAGGATTTGGATACGCATTCTTCCGTGGCGATTACAACTTCTATGCTGCCATTGATAGTCTAGGCTATCGGGATGAACGCGCATCATTACATTATCTTCAAATCCCCATTAAAATTGCCGGATATGTGCCGTTGAGCCGTTCGGTCAGCCTTATCCCGCAAGCAGGCATCATATACCAACCCCTCGTGAATGTGTCTGACAACAGCATCAATTTCAACAAAAACACACTTACAAACCATCCCCTACTTCTTACTGGAGGCATTGACTTTAAGTTTGGACCTATCATTATTGGGGTTAATTATCGGTATCAACTGCAAAATTTCTTCCAAAACAAGGATGGAAAACACCCTCAATTTATAAACATCTGCGCTGGAGTCCAATTATAATCAATTAGTACTCAACGAATAAAATAAAATAATCCTTCAAGAAACGAGCAAAAAGAAAAAAAACTATTTTTGCAACGCCTTAGGGTAAGGGAGCATAGCTCAGCTGGTTCAGAGCACCTGCCTTACAAGCAGGGGGTCACAAGTTCGAATCTTGTTGTTCCCACGATATAAAAAGACCTGTTCGTTTCAGACAGGTCTTTTTTTTTGATGTTGGAGTTGATATGTATGAGGAGAAGTAGGATTTAAGTCGAACAAAAGAAGTTTGGAAAAACACAAAAGCGCTTGCAAGATTTGCAAGCGCTTTTGTTGGTGGAGCATACGGGAGTCGGACCCGTGACCTCCTGACTGCCAGTCAGACACTCTAGCCAACTGAGCTAATGCCCCAACTGTTTTGACGCGGCAAAAATACACTTTTTTTGAAAACGGAGGACAGAAGGAATGAAAATGTTGCCCAAAATAAGCAATATTTCTATTATCTTACTGAAACACAAGGCAATACAGCGGTGGTGAAAAATCAAAAAAGCCGAATGCCTTCTTTAAGGTTGCGGTTTAAATATAATTTTATTATATTTGCAAACCACTTAAAATGTAGGAACAAAAATCTAACAACCAAATTACTAACAAGTTAAAATAAAAAAATTATGGCATTTAAAGGAGCTTTAATCATTGACACGGAAAAGTGCAAGGGTTGTGGCGTCTGCATTACAGGATGTCCCAACGAATGTATTGCGCTTTCCAAGCATGTAAATGCTAAGGGTTACAATTACCTTGAGCAAGTTAAGGAAGAAAGTTGCATAGGCTGTGCAAACTGCGCGGTGATCTGCCCGGACGGCGTCATCGAAGTCTATCGCGCCAAGGAGTAGTCCTGGATTTATCCAAAGTATCAAAAGAATTTACAATTAACAACTAAACAACTTAGCAAAATGGCAAAAGAATTAAAATTAATGAAGGGTAATCAAGCCATTGCCGAGGCTGCTATCCGCTGTGGTGCCGACGGTTATTTCGGATACCCCATCACTCCGCAGAGTGAGGTCCTCGAACATTTGATGGCTGAAAGACCATATTTGACAACCGGCATGGTTGTTCTTCAAGCCGAGAGTGAATTAGCTTCTATCAACATGGTCTATGCAGGCGCCTCCACGGGTAAGCGTGTGATGACCTCCTCTTCCTCCCCTGGTTTCTCACTGATGCAAGAAGGTTTGTCCTACATTGCAGGTGCAGAACTTCCCGCTTTGTGCGTCAACGTAGTTCGTGGCGGTCCAGGCCTCGGAACCATCCAACCCTCACAATCCGACTATTTCCAGACCACCAAGGGTGGCGGTCACGGTGACTATCGTCTGATCACTTTGGCTCCTGCTTCCGTACAGGAGATGTACGACTTCGTGGAGTTGGGCTTCGACTTGGCTTTCAAATATCGTAACCCTGCCGCCATCCTTTCCGATGGTGTTATCGGCCAGGTTATGGAGAAAGTCATGGTTGACGACTACAAGCCGCGTTGGACGGAAGAATATATTGAGAAGAATTGTCCTTGGGCTGCTACCGGACATCGTTCCACTGGCAAGCACAGAATTGTCACTTCTCTTGAATTGGAAGCTCTCAAGCAAGAAGGCATCAACAATCGTATCCAAGAAAAATACAGAAGATGCGAAGAAGAAGATGCCCGTCATGAGGCTATCCAATGCGACGATGCCGAATACCTCTTCGTGGCATACGGCTCCGCCGCTCGTATTTGTATGAAAGCTGTCGAATTGGCTCGCGCCGAAGGCATCAAGGTCGGCTTAGTGCGTCCTATCACACTGTGGCCGTTCCCGACCAAAGCCGTGAAAGAAATCGGTGGTCGCATGAAGAAGATCCTCAGCGTTGAAATGAATGCCGGACAAATGATTGAAGACGTGAAACTGGCAGTTGACTGCAAGGTTCCCGTCGAGCATTATGGTCGCTATGGCGGCGTCATCCCCACTCCGGTCGAAATTTTCGAAGCTTTGAAAAAAATGGTTAAATAATTAAAGTATTAGAAATTATGACAAGAGAAGATATAATCAAACCCGAAAACTTAGTGTACAAACGCACTCCGGTTTTGACGGATGCCACCATGCACTATTGCCCTGGCTGTGGCCATGGCGTCGTTCACAGAATCATCGCCGAGGTCATCGAAGAAATGGGCATCCAAGACAATGTTATCGGTATCTCCCCTGTGGGATGCTCCGTCTTGGCATACAATTATTTTGACGTTGACTTCGTAGAGGCCGCTCACGGTCGTGCACCTGCGTGTGCTTCCGCCATCAAGCGTCTCCGTCCCGAGACCTTCGTGTTCTCCTATCAAGGAGACGGTGACTTGGCCTCCATTGGTTGTGCCGAGGTAATGCACGCCTGCAACCGTGGTGAGAACATCACTATGATTTTCATCAACAACGGTATCTACGGTATGACCGGCGGTCAGATGGCCCCCACCACCCTTGAGGGTATGGAAACCGTCACCTGTCCTTATGGCCGTGACCCGAAGATCATGGGACACACCATGCGTCTTACTGAGATGTTGGCCCAACTGCCCGGCACATACTATGTGACCCGTCAGGCTGTCTACACTCCCGGCCTCGCCCGCAAGTGCAAGAAAGCCATCCGCCAGGCCTTCGAAAACCAGAAGCTCAACAAGGGCGTCTCCTTCGTCGAGGTGACCTCCAACTGTAACTCCGGTTGGAAGATGACCCCTGTACAAGCCAACAAGTGGATGGAAGAAAACACCCTCAAATACTTCCCGCTGGGTGACATGAAGGTAAACGGCAACTTTGACCCGAATTTCATTGAACGCGTCAAGACCTTTGACCAACCCAATGAGACCATCTTTTCATTGAGAAAAAAATAATCATTAAAACCACAAAGAAATGACAGAAGAAATTATTATAGCTGGCTTCGGCGGTCAAGGTGTGCTCTCAATGGGTAAGATCCTGGCCTACGCCGGCATCATGCAAGACAAGGAGGTCAGCTGGCTTCCTTCCTATGGTCCTGAAATGCGTGGCGGTACTTCCAACGTCACCGTTATCTTGAGCGACGAGCGCATTTGCTCTCCCTACCTGAACCAATTCGACACCGCCATCATCCTCAACCAACAGTCCATGGACAAGTTTGAGTCGGCTGTCAAGCCTGGCGGTTTGCTGATTTACGACCCGAACGGCATTTCCCACCACCCCACCCGCAAGGATATTAACATCTATCAGGTGGCTGCTGCCGACAAGGCCAACGAACTGGGTATCGCCAAGTTGTTCAATATGATCGTCCTCGGCGGCTTCCTCAAGGTGAAACCTTTGGTGACTCCTGAGATGCTGCATAAAGGCTTGGAGAAATCCCTTCCCGAAAGACATCATCACCTCATTCCCAAGAACGAGGAAGCAGTGGAAATCGGCAAAGGACTCCTTACTCCTTACCACACCCTGTAATAAGGGACTTATTTAACAAGAAAAGGCGGCCAATGGCCGCCTTTTCTGTTATTTGGAAGAGTAGGATCAGGGTTCCGACTACTACTTTGTAGTCTCTTGTTCTTCACCCTCTTCCTCTTCTTCTGCGGAGTTCTTCTTTTTATATTTGAATCGGCGAATCTTCTGCGTGGCCGTCTTTTCGAACGGATCTTTCATCGCCTCCACCTTACCGATACGAGAGTTCTTGCCGACCGTTCGGTTGACGAAGTCCTGAACGGATTTCTTCAGTGAATCCAACTTCTCGAAAAACTGGTCTTCCGTCTCTTGGTCCCAGTTGAGCACATCGTCCTTGAACTTGACCAAGGCCACCAGTTCACCATTGTCTTCCATCACAAGCGATTCATCCACACCCTTGAAGTCGTTGATGACCATCTCTATCTCTTCCGGATAGATATTTTCTCCAGAAGGGCCAAGAATCGTATTATTGAGGCGTCCTTTCAGGTAATAGTAGCCGTTCTTGTCCATCGTGGCTATATCGCCGGTGCGGAACCAACCGTCCTCATCCAGGACCTTGATTGTGCGCTCGGGGTCTTTGTAGTAGCCCAGCATCACGTTGTCGCCACGGCAGACCACCTCGCCTTCACCCGTCGCGGGATCCATATTGTCGAGGCGGACATCCACCTTGTAGGAGGCAACGCCCACGGTTCCCAGGCGCTTGCGCTTGTTAATCAAGACATTGCACACTAACGGTGCGGTTTCGGTAAGTCCGTAGCCCACAGCATACGGGAAACGACACATTATCAAGAACTTCTCGACTTTCGGGTCCAACTTGGAACCGCCCACGCCCAAGAAGCGTAATTTGCCGCCGAAAGTCGTGATGAGTTTTTGGCCTATGAACCAATACAACAATCTTGGCATACGTTGATCCATCCATTTCAGCAAGCGGCTTTTTTGTATGGTAGGCACGATGCTGTTGTTGTAGATCTTCTCGATGATCAACGGCACGACGAGCATCACCGTAGGATGCACCTTGCGCATCGCTGGGATGAGAATAGAGGGTGTCGGCGGCTTGGGCAGATAGTAGCAGCAAGCACCTACGTACATAGAGTACAGACTCGAGACGCACATCTCATAGGCGTGAGACATCGGCAGGATGGACAAGAATCGGTCTGTCTTGTTACATGGCATCGCCTTATAGGAGGCCACCAGGTTGTGGCACAGGTTACGATGACTCAACATCACGCCTTTGGCCTTGCCCGTCACACCGGAGGTGTAGATAATCGTGGCCAAGTCATCGGGCTGTGGATCCTTGAGCCATCCATTGCACTGAAAATCCTCCTTGCGACGCTTGACGAACTCCATTGTCTCGATGTCCACCACTAAGGTCAGCTTGTCATAACACTCCTGGCTGAGTTTATGCTTCAGTCTTTGCGAGATGAAGATGACCTTGCTCTCGGAGTGGTTGAGGATGTTGGTCACTTCGTTCTCGGAGCTGTCGGGCAGGATGGGCACGGCCACGCGACCGTATGCCGCCGCAGCGAAAAAGGCCAACGTCCAGTTGGGCATATTCTGCGACAGGATGGCCACTTTGTCGCCCGCCTTGATGCCGAAACGCGACATCCGCATAGACAACATATCGCATTTGTCACGGAACTTGTCATAGGTCATCTTCTGTGTACCGTCCGTGTACTGCGACATAACACGGCCAAAATACTTCGATGTGGTATATTTGAGCACCTTGTTCAACGTGGTGCAATAGGTTTCCCTATATTTTTTCCTTTCTTTATAAGGACTTTTAATTTTCTTGCTCATTTATTCATTCAATGATTAACAAAATCACCCCGTGATGTAATTCTCCTTATGTCTTCCTTGCAAATCAAGGGTTGAATAATATTGTTGGATACGTTGGATGTCTGCGTTGGCGTTATCGGTCAGTTCCCACTTGCGGCCCACGGTAATTTCTTTATGTCCCCAGTCATAATATCCGACATATACAGTGGCGCCGGTCTCTCGGGCAATGAGGTGGAAACCCGTCTTCCATTTCTTGACGGGTTTGCGAGTTCCTTCGGGGGCTATGGCCAAGTGGAAGATTTCATTCTCGTTGAAGGTCTTGATGATGCTTCGAATGGAGGCGGTTGCGTTACTGCGATCAACGGGCACACCGCCGAAGGCGCGAAGAATCGGTCCCAACGGCCAGAAAAAAAACTCCTTTTTCACCATTATGTGGGCCAGTAGACCAAACTGCGCGTAAAAGAGATAGCAGATGGGAAAATCCAAGATGGAAGTATGCGGTACACCCAAGACGATGGCCTTTTCGCCTTCCATAGGTCCTCCCACGCTCTTCCAACCCAGTTTACGCAACAAGAAACCGCAGAACTTTGCCCAACGCTTGCCTACTGTCGTCTTCACTTTTGTCATTACGAAAGCATACTTTTGATGTCAGACTCCAATTTGGCAGGTTCCACCGTCGGCGCATAACGCTTGACAACACTACCATCGCGCGAGATGAGGAACTTGGTGAAATTCCACTTGATGCGATTGCTGAGAAAACCACCTGCCTTGCTTCTCAGATATTGGAAGATGGGGTGGGCATTTTTGCCGTTGACGTCTATTTTCTGCATAATCTGAAAGGATACGCCATAGTTGACCTGACAGAAGCTGGAGATCTCATCGTCGGAGCCCGGGTCTTGACTGGCAAACTGGTTGCACGGGAAGCCGATGACCACCAAACCTTGATCTTTATATTTCTGGTTCAATTCCTCAAGGCCTTTGAATTGCGGCGTGAAACCGCACTTGCTGGCCGTGTTGACAATCAGGAGCACTTTGCCCTGGAATTGCGCAAAATCCAGCTCCTTGCCATTGCTCGTAAGAGCCTTGAAATCAAATATTGTAGCCATTTTTCTTTATTTGGTTAAGGTTTCAATTAAAACTATGCAAAAGTATAATTTTTCCCGACATAACCGAATGGCAACCATTAGGGAATAGGGAATAGTGATTAGTGATTAGTCATCAGATATTATGAATAACATTCTTCATTTCTAACTTCTAACCGCTTTTTTATTATCTTTGCCGCTTCGTTTTTGAAAAATTCGCAGCAAAATGTGTGGAATTGTCGCATATGCAGGCCATCAAGAGGCCTATCCTATTTTGATTGAAGGATTAAAGAGGTTGGAATATCGTGGATACGACAGCGCAGGTGTCGCCTTGTTGTCGGACGACGACCAACTAAACATACACAAAACCAAGGGCAAGGTTTCCGACTTGGAGGCATACGCCCGCCCGCGGAACGTGAGCGGACACATTGGCATCGCGCACACGCGCTGGGCCACGCACGGAGAGCCTAACCAGGTGAACGCGCACCCGCATTGTTCACAGTCCGGCAACATAGCCCTCATCCACAACGGCATCATTGAGAACTACCTGAGTTTGCGCAAGGAGTTGGAGAAAAGAGGATACTCCTTCCGTTCCGAGACGGACACCGAGGTGTTGACCAACCTCATTGAGGACGTACAGAAGACGGAAAATGTGACCTTGTTTGACGCCGTACGCATCGCCCTCAACCAGGTGGTAGGCGCCTATGCCATCGTCGTTATTGAGAAGGGGCACCCCGACCAACTCATCGCCGCGCGCAAGGGCAGTCCGCTGGTCATCGGCATCGGCCGCAACGAGTATTATATCGCTTCAGACGCAACGCCTATCGTAGGACGCACGCAAAAGGTGGTGTACTTGGATGACGAGCAAGTGGCCTGCGTAAAGCTGGGCGAGGAGTTGCATATCAAGACCATCGACAATGTAGAGGCCGAAGCATATGTGCAGAAGTTGCAAATGAGCCTCGACTCCATCGAGAAGTCAGGGTTCGACCATTTTATGTTGAAAGAGATCTACGAGCAACCCGATATCGTGCGCGACACAATGCGCGGGCGTCTCCTGCCCGAGCAAGGCATCGTAAAGCTGGGCGGCATCGCCGACTACGAGCGGCATCTGCTTTACGCCGACAATATAATATTCGTGGCCTGCGGCACCTCGTGGCACGCCAGTCTCGTGGGCAGTTATCTCATCGAAGCCTTGGCCCGCATTCGTGTGAAGGTGGAATACGCCTCCGAGTTCCGCTATCGTGACCCGGTCATTACCCCGCACGACGTGGTCATTGCAGTGTCACAGTCGGGCGAGACCGCCGACACCTTGGCGGCCATCAACCTTGCAAAAGAGAAAGGCGCCGTGGTTCTGGGCATCTGCAACGTCATCGGATCTTCTATCTCACGCGCCACCGATGCCGGCATCTACACCCATGCCGGTCCGGAAATCGGCGTCGCCTCCACCAAGGCCTTCTCCGCACAAGTCACCGTGATGGCCCTACTGGCCCTGCGCCTTGCCGAACTCAAGAACTCCCTGACAGAAGAGCGCAGACGTGAACTGGTGACAGAGTTGAACCACATTCCCGACAAAATCAAAGAGACACTCCAAAACAGCGACATCGTCAAGACCATTGCCGAGAAGTTCAAGGATGTGCGCAATATGCTCTATCTTGGCCGATTGCAAAACTATCCCGTCGCCCTGGAAGGGGCCCTCAAGCTCAAGGAGATATCCTACATCCACGCCGAGGGCTATCCCGCCGCCGAGATGAAACACGGCCCTATTGCCCTCATAGACAAGAATATGCCCGTGGTCTTCATTGCCACAAATAGACATACCTACGAGAAGGTGTTGAGCAATATACATGAAGTAAAGGCCCGCCAAGGCATAATCATAGCCGTGGTAAGCCAAAACGATGTAGAAGTCCGCAAGATTGCGGACTATGTTCTGGAAATACCTGAGAGCGAGTCCATCTACTCGCCACTATTGGCCACAGTTCCGCTGCAACTCCTTGCCTATCACATTGCCGTGATGCGCGGTTGCAACGTTGACCAACCTCGCAATCTTGCGAAGTCGGTCACCGTAGAATAGCGATTATTTCGTGAAGCGATCCTCAATCACCTGCCAGTCGATAATCTGCCAGAGGGCTTTCAATTGCTCTGCGCGGCGATTTTGATAGTCCAGGTAATAGGCGTGTTCCCAAACATCGAAAGTCAACAGGGGCTTCAGACCTCTCTGCACGGGATTGCCGGCATTGGTTTCCTGCGTAATGACGAGTTTTCCATTCTCATCCAGAGAAAGCCACACCCAACCGGATCCAAACAGCGATGTACCCTTGGCCACAAATTCCTCTTTGAAGGTCTCAAAAGAGCCGAATTGAGCATCTATTGCCTTGGCCAGATTACCAATCGGTTTACGGTCGGCGGCTGGTTGGGTAAATTGCAAGAAATAGAGATTGTGGTTCAAGGTCTGACCGGCATTGTTGCGCATACCGCCTTCGGCCTTGCACGTGATGTCTTCCAGACTCATCTCTGCAAAAGGAGTGCCTTCGATGGCGGCATTCAGATTGTTGACATACGTCTGCAAATGCTTGCCGTGGTGGAAGTTAAGCGTCTGGGCAGAGATAACGGGTTCCAGAGCGTTGATGTCGTAGGGTAATGCTAAAAGTTCAAATTTTGCCATATTTTTTGTACGTTTATTAAGAATGATTAATATTGTCTTTGATGCGTGCAAAGATAACAATTTTCACATTCATTATTTCCAAAATGGCATCGCCCGTCTGGTCAAAAAAAAAAAAGTCCTGCTAACAACAGCAGGACTTCAAAAAATGTATATGGAACAAAATGGCTTTATAGGAGTTTCATTTTTATTTCATCACTGAATTATTCATCTTAAATCCACTGCAAAAATAGATTTTGCATAACAAACGGAACTCCCTAAAACTTGTGAATTTCACGGATTCGCTACTCAATATTTGTGAATCGTTTTTTTACTTCTTTAATTAAAAAAATACTACTTTTGCAATGTTTAACTTAAAAAAGAGCAAAATGTACGACAACGAACGCGGGCTTTATATCGCCCATTGCGCAGAAGGCGCACTCAGCATTAACGGAAAGATGGCGAATCGCCACGGACTCATAGCCGGTGCCACGGGCACGGGTAAAACGGTATCTCTGCAAGTCTTGGCGGAGACTTTTTCGCAAGTGGGCGTGCCCTGTTTTATGGCCGATATGAAAGGCGACCTATCGGGTATCAGCCAGCCTGGCGCAATGAGCGGTTTCATCGAGAAACGGCTTCCCGAATTCGGAATCGAGAATCCTCAATTCCAAGCCTGCCCCGTACGGTTCTTTGACGTCTACGGCGAACAAGGCCACCCAATGCGTGCCACCGTCTCCCAGATGGGACCGCTGTTGCTATCCAGACTGCTTGGCCTCAACGAGATACAGGACGGCGTCCTCAACATTGTATTCCGCATAGCTGACGAGAAGGGCTTGTTGCTCATCGACATCAAGGACCTGCGCTCTATGTTGGATTATGTAGCCAAGCACTCCAAGGAATACACCACCAAGTACGGCACCATTGCCACTGCCACCATCGGAGCCATCCAGCGCGCCATCCTGCAGATGGAGACTCAAGGTGCCGACAAGTTCTTCGGCGAACCGGCTTTCGATATCCGCGACCTGCTCCAGACAGAAGGTGGCAAGGGCATTATGAATGTGCTGGCGGCCGACAAGCTGATGATGCAGCCCAAGCTATACAGTACATTCCTGCTCTGGTTGATTTCCGAACTCTACTCCACCCTGCCCGAGGTCGGCGACCAAGAACTACCCAAGTTGGTATTCTTCTTTGATGAGGCCCATACGCTTTTCGAGGACACGTCCAAGGCGCTCATCGACAAGATCGAGCAGGTCATCCGACTCATCCGAAGCAAAGGCGTGGGCATCTACTTTGTCACCCAACTCCCCACGGACATTCCGGAAATCATCTTGGGGCAATTGGGCAATCGCATCCAGCACGCGCTTCGCGCATATACGCCCAAGGACCAGCGTGCCGTCAAGACCGCTGCCGACACCTTCCGCGCCAATCCCGAGTTCAAGACCGACGAAGCCATTATGAACTTGGAGACTGGCGAGGCGTTAGTGAGCTTTCTGGATGAGAAAGGCGCGCCGAACATCGTCCAACGCGCCAAAATCCTATTCCCGCTGTCTCAAATCGGAGCCATCAATGAAGCGCAACGACTGGACATCATCCGTCGCAGCGGCATCTCAGGCAAATATGACACAATGGTTGACCGCGAGAGCGCATTCGAGGTTTTGCTGAAACAAGCCGAAGAAGAGGACGCTCTCGTCCAACAACAAAAAGAGGAAGCCGAACTCGCCAAGGCCGACAAGTCAACGGGCAAGAAGAAACAAGGCGTGCTCGGCAAGGTGATCAAGGCCATCATCACGGCCGTAACGGCCACCATCGGCACGCTTGTGGGCACTGCCGTCAGCAACAAGGTGACCGGCAAGAAGACAAAAAGCAACACCTCCGTGGCAGGCAAAGTGGTGAAAAACGCCACCAGCGCCGCCACCCGCACCGCCACGAGAGAAATCACCCGCGACATCCTGGGGAACCTGCTGAAGTAGTAGGATTTAGATGAAAGATATAGATGATAGAGTTAGAACTAACATCTAAAGACTAATGACTGTCTGCTGTCTGCTGTCTGCTAACTGCTGTCTGCTATCGTTTATCGACTAATCGCTTCAGCATCGCCAGCGCTTCTTCCAGTTCTATGGATGGCGTGATGCGTTCCTTGCCTTTATAGACACAAACTTGGCCGTGGGAGGCGCCCACGATGCCGAAGTCGGCATCGGCCATCTCGCCCGGACCATTCACGATGCAGCCCATCACTCCGATTTTCAATCCCGGATAGTTGGCAAAACGCTCTTTCACCAACGACAGGACGTGTTGTATGTCGTATTGCGTGCGTCCGCACGAAGGGCAAGCAATGAACTCCGTCTTACTCATCTTGATACGGCACGCTTGCAACAGGGTGGCTTCCAGATCTTGGATTTGTCTTTCGGGAAAATGGTCATTGACCAGTTTGATGTCTTTGATATGATGGTTATAGTAGGCATATCCGGCCATCACGGCGGCTTTCGTCATCCACAACTCAAAGTCAGGTTCGTCGTCGCCATAATAGAGCACATCGTCACGGACGACGCACTTATCCGGTGAAAGCATTGTCACGGCGCGAAGGATGGTCTGCGCGTATGGAGGTTCGTTCTCCGGCGGTTCGGTCAGGGAAACGCGCACGGTATCCCCCACTCTCATCAACAGCAGGGCTCCGATGCCCGCCGCAGACTTGACACGGGCTTCCAGACCATTGCCCGCCTCCGTAACACCCAAATGCAACGGATAGGAGCACCCCCGCTCCTCCATCGCTTTTTTCAACTGGACAGTGGCTGTCATCATCGTCTGCACATTGCTCGACTTCATCGAGATAACGACCTTGTGGAAATCATAGGTCTGGCAGATGTCGAGCCACTCCAAGGCCGACTGGACCATCGCATTGGGCGTGTTGCCATATCGGCTCACGATACGGTCGCACAACGATCCGTGGTTGATACCCAAACGAATGGCCGTGCCATATTGCTTGCAAATGTCGAACAGAGGCCTTGCGCGCTGTGCCATACGTTGTACGGCAGCATCATATTCACTATCCGAGAGATCCAATTGGGAAAAGTTGCGCTTGTCGACATAGTTGCCCGGGTTGATACGCACTTTCTCAACGATGGAGGCCACAGCCTCGGCCACTTTGGGGTTGAAGTGGACATCCGCAATCAAAGGGACGTCGATGCCTTCGGCGCGCAGCTGTTGCTTGATCTGGCGTAGCGGTTCCACCTCATTGAGTGAAGGAACCGTCAAGCGCACCATCTGCGCTCCCTCGGACACCATACGCTTGCACTGGTCCACGGATGCCGCCACGTCGCTCGTGTCGGTATTGGTCATAGACTGCACTACCACGGGGGCGTCGCCGCCGATGGCGACATTTCCAATATGGAACGAATGCCTGCTGTTCATCGCTTATTGCTTGTAAAAACCTTGCGCCTGGATGTCAAAACTGACATTGTCGCCGGTAATGATCTTATAACCCGCCTCTTTCTCCTTAATATATCCAATGATAGAGACGTTCTCCACGTTCTTGATCTTCTCAAAGTCGGCTTGTTTGATGGTAAACATCAACTCGTAATCATCGCCACCGTTGAGGGCGGCCACCGTATGCACTATATCAAGGTCTTTCAGCGTGGTGAAGGTAAGTTCAGTCATCGGCAGTTTCTCCTCGAACAGGGCACAGCCCTTATCGGAGGCACGGCATATCTGCATCACGGCGGCGGCCAGTCCGTCGGGCACGGCGGCCATGGCCGTGGGAAGGATGTCCTCACGACGCAAGGCCTCAATGATGTCCAAACGCGGTTCAGGTTTCAGCTGTCGGCGCAAGAGATAGTCCTTACCCGTGAAGTCGGGTTGGGCTTCCGGATTCGCCTCGAACACTTTCTTTTCACGTTCTAGGAGCAAAAGGCCAGCATAAGCGGCTGCAAAGTCGCCCGACACGCAAATGAGTTCGTTTTCGGAGGCGCCCTTGCGGGTGACCAACCTCGACGGCTCGCACGTTCCGATAGCCGTAACCGTGATGATCAAGTCACGGCGGGAAGTGGATAGGTCCAAGCCCACCACATCCACGTGTGAGGTCTCGCAACAGGCATCAATACCCTCTAGCAATTCGTTCACGGCTTTCAAGTCGAAACGATTGGAGACGGCAATGTTCAGGGTGAGCTGCGTAGGTACGGCATTCATACCCAGAAGGTCGGTAATGGCCACGGTCACGACTTTGTAGCCCAGATGTTTAAGCGGCACATAGGTCAAGTCGAAGTGGATATCTTCGACAAAGACTTTGGTGGCTACGACAGTCTGGTCGCCGTCCGTATCCAAAACGCTGGCATCGTCGCCAATGCCTACCACAGTAGAGGCATTCTCCTGGGGAAAGCACTTTGCCAACTCGGCTATCAAATCATATTTACCCAATTTCGGGGATTCGTCGGTAGTATTCTCCATAATGCACAATTCTCAATGAATAATTGATTTGCAAAATTAGCAAAAAAATGGCAACGAGAAAACCCATCAACGTATATGAGCAAGAAAAGAGGGAGGCGAGGAGCCTGCAAACCACGCTGATGAGTGATGATTCCTTAAAGATAAAAAAACGTCGCCGATATGGCGACGTTTTTGATGTTTCCTATACGTAGTAGTGAGACGAAATGGAAGTGTCGTCCACCACGGCTTGGATCACTTCAGCCATGAGCTTGGCGACGGACACGACTTTGATACGGTCGCACTTGTGGCGCAATGGGATGGAGTCGCTGATGATCACCTCGTCCAACACAGAATTCTCAATGTTCTCGATGGCGGCGCCGGAGAAGAGTCCGTGGGCGCACATGGCGCGCACGCTCTTGGCCCCCATCTCCTTGATACGTCCGGCGGCCTTGCAGAGCGTGCCGGCGGTGTCGATGATGTCGTCCACGATGATGACGTTCTTGTCCTTCACATCGCCGAGGATTTGCAACGAAGCGACCTCGTTCTGTTTCTCGCGTTGCTTGTAGCCGATAGCCAAGTCACAATCGAGGGCCTTAGCATAGGTAGAGGCACGTTTCGTACCGCCCGTGTCCGGGGAAGCAATGCAGATGTTGTCCAGATTCTCGCTCTTGATGTAGGGGATGAACACGTTGGAGACGAACAGGTGGTCGACAGGGAATTCCATAAAGCCTTGGATCTGGTCGGCGTGTAAGTCCATCGTGATGATACGGTTAACACCGGCAGCAGTAAGCAAGTTGCACATCAATTTGGCGCCGATGGAAGTTCTGGGCTTGTCCTTGCGGTCTTGGCGGGCATAGCCGAAATAGGGCATCACCGCCACGATGTTGCGGGCGGATGCGCGTTTGGCGGCATCAATCGTAATCAACAACTCAATGATGTTGTCTGAGGGAGAGAATGTAGGTTGAATGATAAACACATTCTTGCCACGGATAGTGTCGTTGAAATAGACCTGAATCTCTCCATCCTTGAATTGGAGAATATCCACCGGAAACAATTGCATATTCAAATGCTCGGCAATGCGTTTTGCCAGTTCAGGGTTGGCACGACCTGCGACTAATACGTACTCGGAATTCATAACTTATTGATTTGTTGTATTTTAATTTTTAATAGATTTCCACTGCAAAAATAAATAGTCTTTCTATCAATTAAAAAAAAACTTGTTACCAATTATCAACATTCGTAACAAGTTCTCTAAGTCATTCTATTTCAAAGTCGATTCATCAGAAATGCCTTGATAAAATCGTCGATGTCGCCATCGAGCACACCGTTCACGTTGGCGGTTTCGCAGCCCGTCCGTAAGTCTTTTACCATCTTGTAAGGTTGCATCACGTAGCTACGGATCTGGCTTCCCCACTCTATCTTCTTCTTCGTGCTTTCCACGTCGGCCAACTTGGCGCGTTTCTTCTCCAATTCAATTTGATATAGTCGGGACTTAAGCATTCGCATAGCCATCTCCTTATTCTGGATTTGGGAGCGGGTCACTTGGCATTCCACTACGATACCCGAGGGTTCGTGATGCAGGCGTACGGCCGTTTCCACCTTATTGACATTTTGTCCGCCGTGTCCGCCGGAGCGATAGGTGTCCCAAGTGATGTCGACGGGGTTGATTTCGATGACGATGTCATCGTTGATAATAGGATATGCGAACACAGAAGCGAAGGTGGTGTGTCGGCGGTTTGCAGCATCGAAGGGCGACAGACGCACCAAGCGGTGCACGCCGATCTCGCTCTTGAGGTAGCCATAGGCATACGGGCCGTCCAGTTCGATGGAGGCCGACTTGATGCCCACAACATCGCCCTCTTGGCGGTCGATGAGTTTCACGGCGTAGTTGTTGCGCTCCGCCCAGCGTGTGTACATACGAAGCAGCATCTCCGCCCAGTCGCAGCTCTCCGTGCCGCCGGCACCGGAGTTGATGTTGATGATGGCGTTCAGCGAGTCCTCCTCGTCCCTCATCATATTGCGAAATTCAAGGGTCTCCACGGCTTTCAGCGTGTTGGCATAGGCAGCATCAAGTTCCGCTTCCGTAGCATCGCCCGAGCCAAAGAATTCATAGGTTACCGACAACTCTTCGCCCAGGTCGGCGGCCTTCTCATAGTCGCTCACCCAGGTCTTGATGGCACTGATTTCACGCATCATTTTCTCGGCGGACTTGGGGTCGTCCCAAAAGCCGTCCTGTTGTGTTATCTTCTCTTTTTCTTCGATCTCGGATTTCTTCGCATCGATGTCAAAGATACCTCCTTAGCTCACCGAGCCTGTTAAGAAGATCTTTCATCTGTTCGTTCGTAACCATATCTTGATGTTAATTATCGTTAAAGTTATGATTTGAGCAACGGCATGATCTCATCCATGGCATAGCCCTTAGACAGCATGGATTTGATGAGTTTCGAGCGATTGTCGGCGTCTTTTGCATTAAGACGTTTCCATTTATCCATAGCTTCCTGCAACATAGCATTGTATGCGTCATCGTCAATATAAGACATTTGCTCGTTGATAATCTCGGCCGTCACCCCCTTTTGATAAAGTCCTTGGCGGATCTTAAGCTTTCCCCAATGGTCTTTCAGCTTACTGCGAATAAAAATCTCGGCGAAACGATTCTCGTTGAGGAAATCATTCTCCTTAAGCAGGCGGATAATTTCATCACCTTGGGCCACAGAAGCGGCCAGGGAGCCCAATTTCTTACGTACTTCTGCCTCACTGCGTTCTTGATAGGCGCAGTAGCGTTCCAGTTTGTTCAGCAGTTCGACAGGTACGTCCATTTAGATGTTAATATTGGTTAATATTACTATTCGTTAGCGGGCTCGCTCCAGAGTATGATTTCATCCATCTTGTCATTATAAAAGTGGTGTTCCATCAAATGGTAGCTTTGATTGCTGATTAGTTTGATGCGCTTTTTATACTTAAACTTCCACTTTAGTAAAATGGATGGAAAACCCTGACGTAGATATGCATACACAAATGGATGAACGATAATAGTAATTTTGGATTCCTGTTGTTTATCAAACAAAAAATCCAGGGTATTATCTATTTCGTCCTCAATGAGAATAGGAGGTTTTATCTTTCCGGTGCCTTTGCATGTGGGGCATTGTTCGGTGGTCTCGATGATAGTGGCCTGTCTTACGCGTTGGCGGGTAATTTGCATGAGGCCGAACTTGTTAAGTGCCAGTATGGTGTGTTTGGCCTTGTCGTTTTTCATAAACTCGGCCATAGCTTTATTGAGAGTAACCTTATTTTTAGGGTCGTGCAGATCGACGAAATCGATAGTGATAATACCGCCCATATCGCGCAAGCGCAGTTGGCGTGCTATCTCAGCGGCGGCAATCATATTGGTATTCAGCGCATTTTCTTCTGGCGTCTGGGTGGATTTCACTCGGTTGCCGCTATTGACGTCAATGACGTGCATAGCTTCCGTATGCTCTATGATAAGGTATACGCCGTTTTTCACTGTGACCACTTTCCCGAAGGAGCTCTTAATCTGCTTGGCCACATTGAATTTTTCGAAAATGGGCAGTTTATCGTTATAGTATTTAACGATAGCCTCTTGCTCGGGGGCATAGAGGTGCATGTAGTTTTTTACTTCCTTGAAGGTGTCTTGGGTGTCCACATAAATTGCGTGGAAAGAGTCGTTGAGGATGTCGCGCATCATCGTCGTCACGCAATCCATCTCCTCAATGATGCGTAACGGGGCCTTGGAGGCAAACAGGTTCTCCACGGCGGTGTCCCACTTGTACCGCAGTTGATCCAAGTCGGCAGATAGTTCGTCCAAGTTCTTATGTTCGGCCACCGTACGGATGATAATCCCGAAATTGCGGGGTTTAATACCCTGTACGAGCGACTTGAGACGTTTACGTTCGGCGGTGCTACGGATCTTTTGCGACACGGACACTTTATCGCCAAAGGGCACTAATACCAGATAACGTCCTGCAAACGAGATCTCTGTGGTGATACGTGGCCCTTTTGTTGATATGGGCTCTTTGGCCACTTGTACCAGGATTTGTTGACCGGAGGTTAGTACATCGCTAATTTTGCCGTTCTTTGGCACATCCTCCAGAAATTGCACGCGACTGATGCTGCGCTTGCCCGTAGTGATGGCTTGGCTGACGAAGGCGTTGATGGTTCGGGCGTGTACGCCAAGGTCTAAATAATGTAAGAAGGCCTCTTTCTCGCTACCCACGTCGACAAAAGCGGCGTTAAGGCCTGGCATGATTTTCTTGACCTTGCCTAAGTAGATATCTCCGACGGAGAATTGGGCAGACGACTTTTCGCTGTGGATTTCTACCAGTCTCTTATCCTCTAGTAGAGCCACTTGCACCTCATTGTCATGGGAAGTAATAACAATTTCTTTTGTTATTGCATTTTCACTCATAAACTAATGGTATAAAAACAACGAAAACTAAACGTCGTAAAGGCGTTTAGTTTTCATTTCGTTACACGCAAAAAGCATTATCTGTTCTTATGTCTATTCTTTCTAAGTCTCTTTTTGCGTTTGTGTGTGTTCATTTTAGCGCGTTTGCGCTTTTTTCCGCTAGGCATATTCTTATTGATTTAAGATTATTAGTACTAAATTATTTCGTGTTTTTCTTAACAGCGTTCACAAAAGTCTTGCAAGGTTTGAAAGCGGGAATATTGTGAGCGGGGATGGTAATAGTTTGTTTCTTGGAAATATTACGGGCAGTCTTTTGAGCTCTTTTCTTAATGATAAAGCTACCAAAACCTCTCAGGTAAACATTCTCACCACCAATCATGGAATTCTTAACGGAATTCATGAATACTTCAACGATGGTTTGCACACTGCCTTTGTCGAATCCGGTTTTGCCGGAAATTTCATTTACGATTTCTGCTTTGGTCATAACTTAATTAATTTAAAATGTTTAAAACTGTTTCTTTTTTGAGGCGGCAAAAATACAATTATTTTGTTCACATTCCACCAATTAGAGATTTTTTTTATTGAATTTTATCAAAAATTTTGTTCGCCAGGCGGCTGGCGCCTATTCTGAAGTAGTGATTATTCATCCATTTATCTCCCAAAACATTAGCAAGAATTGCCACATAATGGCGTGCCGTTTCGGGATCGGAAATACCACCTGCCGGTTTCATGGCCACCATCTTGCCTGTTTTTTCATAGTGATTCTTGATTGCATCGAGCATCACAAGAAAAGACTCGAGAGTGGCATTGACTGCAATCTTTCCTGTGGAGGTCTTGATGAAGTCCGCTCCGGCGGCTATGGCCAACTGTGAGGCTTTATATATATTGTCAGCGGTCTTCAATTCGCCCGTCTCCAAAATCACCTTCAGTCTTGCCTTCGCACAAACTTCACGAATGGCCTTGATCTCGTCAAAGACCTCTTGATAGTTGCCTTCGAGAAACTTACCCCTAGAAATCACCATGTCGATCTCGTCGGCACCTTGCTCCAGCGCATAGCGCACTTCGGCGAGTTTCACCTCAATGGGCGACTGCCCCGCCGGAAAAGCACCTGCCACACAAGCTACGTTAATACCTTTTCCTTTAAGTTTCTCTTTGGCGATGGCCGCAAACGGCGGATAAACACATACCGCTGCCGTACTCGGAATCTGACGTGCATCATCCTTGAAATCAATAGCTCGCTGACATAACGCCTCCACCACCTGTCGGTTGTCGGAGCCCTCTAATGTGGTCAAGTCGATGCAACTCAAAATAAAACGATACTCAGCCTGCTCATCCATATAAGGATTACCTTTCTCAATGTATGCTGCAATACGCTCGCTAACTTGTGCGTCGCTGAATGGATAGGTGTCTAGGTTCATTGTGTTGAAGTGTTGAAATGTTGTAATGTTGAATGTTTATTGTTTTCTGTTTATTGCTATCCGCTACCTGCTACCTGCTTCCCTCTTGAATCTGTCTATTGCCACTTTTAGCGAAAAGATGTGCGAATACTGAGCGATGGAGATGTCTCCCAAATCCGTAAAGGCATAATCGATGGTGACAATATTCTTGATGCATACGCCCACACCGAGGTTGATTTGCAGCGTAGTTTTATTCTTGCCGTCGAAGTCGGGTTCCTGCTGGAAGTTGCCTATACCGGCGCGGACGGCCACGATCTTCTTATATCCGAACTCCATGCCGAAATGCGGATCCATGCTCAACACATTGCTCTTTATCAGTGTATTACGTTTACCGTCGAAGGTACAATCCAGTCCCAAAGCGAAGGTGGCGTTGAAGCCCTTGCCCAGTTCAACATACTTGCCACCGCCCAAGAGCAGAGCCGGCATCGTAAGTTCGAGGTCGTTACTGGGGATCTCGTTACCCGTCTCTTCGAACACGCGGATCATCTCATCTGTCAGCTGATAACTCCAGGCGTTGAAAGTAGAGGTCGCGTCACGCAACATCAGTCCAGCCTGCCAACCTTTGCGATTATATTGCAAACCGAAGTCGAGGCCGAAGCCCCAGGCATGGGCGAACTTGCCGATGTTGCGGTATACCACCTTGGCGTTGGCCCCGAGGGAGAGGCCTTGTACCTTCTCGAAGTTATAGGCATAACTCAAGAGGAAGGCATTATCCGAGGCGTTGAAATAGGAGATTCTATCATAGTCGACATTGCCTTGTGCGTCAATCAACTCAGTGGTATTCATAATGTTGTCAACCCCGAAACGGATATACGTCAGCGCCACGGACGAGCGATCGTCGATTTTGTAGCCGATACCGGCGTAGTCGTACTTGGCCACGCCCGCGAAATACTCGGCGTGCATTGCAGCCAGTTGGTAGTGTTTGTCCATCCGGCCCAATCCGGCGGGATTCCAATATGCGGAAGTGATATCGTCAGAGATGGCACACATTGTATTGGCCATTCCCAAGCCTCGGGCCCCGACGCCCAGTGACAGGAACTCGTTGCTGTACTTGTTCTGGGCATAAACGCCATACAGCGTCGCCGGCAAAAGAAGCAATAACAACAAAGCTTTTTTAATCATTAGGATTCTTTTTGATGTTTTACATAATTCCGACGATCGCCAGAAAACAAGTCATAACCCACAAACCGGCATTCCAGTTGGCCATTGTAGAGTTTCACCTTCATATTAGGCTTCAATCCTACATGTTTTAGTGCATCCATATCGGAACTAATTAGAAACGCACGACAGCCGGAAAAATTGTTTTTGAGGGTGTCGCCAATTTCGGAATAGAACTCGTTGATGTCTTCCACTTCTAGTCTTTCGCCGTAAGGCGGGTTCGTCATCACGAGCGTGGGCACGCGGGCGGGTTTTGCTTGGCGGGCATCACGTTTTTCCATGTGGATAAAGTCTTCCAAACGGGCTTTTGAAACATTAGCTCTTGCAATATCAAGGAAGGAGTTATTGATGTCAGAGCCATAAAAGTCGACATCCACATCGTCGAGTATGCGGGCGGACTGGCGAATCTGTCTCCACTTCTGAGCATCAAAGTTTTTCCAGCGTTGGAAACCATATTCGCGACGATAGAACCCAGCTGGTATGTTCAAGGCTTGCATGGCAGCCTCAATGAGGATAGTAGCGCCGCCGCACATCGGATCCTGGAAGTCGCACTCGCCATGCCAGCCACTAAGTTTCACCATGGCGGCAGCCACCACTTCGTTGACGGGAGCCGGATGATTTCTCACTTTGTAGCCGCGTTTGTGCAATGATTCGCCGGAGCTATCCAAAAACAATTGAGCCTCATTCTGGTAAATATGCAAATGAAACTGCACGTCCGGGTCATCCCGGTCCACATCCGGACGCTCACCGAAAAGATCACGAAAACGATCACAAACGGCATCTTTGGCCAAGACGGCAGCAAATAGCGGAGTCTTGAATATCGAGTCCACATTGGTGGCGTGAACCGCCATCGTGTTGCCCATCCCCATAAACTGTTCGGCCGGAAAATCAAAAATCTGCTCGTAAAATTGGCGATTATTGTTAAACGTAAAAGATTTTTGGCGCCAGAGCACACGTAATGCAAAGCGGCTGAAGTAGTTAGCCTTGTATATCAAGCCAAAATCCCCTTCAAAACTGACAGAGCGGCTAAGGATTCTGCAATTCCGGGCACCGAGTGCGGTAAGCTCGTCGGCCAGCAGGGGTTCTAGACCAGCAAATGTCTTTGCCACAAAATATTGAGTGTTATCCATATTCATAATAGGCGGCAAAGATACGATTTTTAGTAATTAACAGATTTCAGATTGCTGTTGGTATTTTCTTGTAAAAAAAAATTAAAAAAAATATTTCTAATTGCAATTTTTTTAACATTTTTGCGTTAACTTATTTTGTGGGAGCATTTTATGTCTCCAAACCGTTTTAGGACAATAATATAATAAATTAAATATCAAATATTTATGGATAAAAAGTTTAACAAAATCATGTTAGTTGATGACAGCGAGAATTTGCGCATGGTCATCAAGGAGTATCTCGAAATCAAGGGATACAGCGTGTGGGACTTCAAGGATTGCGACACTGCGTCGAAGGCTTTTAACACCACCTTATTCAATTTGTGCATCATTGACTTGTCGATGCGTTCTCAGGAGGATTTCGCCTTGTTGCAAACGATTCGCAAGTACGACAAGAGCATGCCGATAGTGCTTTTGTCAAACAGCGATAGTCGTGAAGATCGTATCAAGGGTTTCAAATTGGGTTGTGATGACTTTATATCAAAGCCATTCAGCATTGAAGAGTTGGAATTGCGTATTCAGGCCATTTTGCGTCGAAGTCAATTATTAGCGCCTGCCAGCACTGGAATCTACGAGGAGAAGCTTTACAGGTTAGGCAACTTCGTCTTCAACTTCAGCGACATGCAGCTCATTCACCCCAAGGCCACTCGTACTTTAACTCGTAAAGAAGCCGAGTTGTTGAAGCTGTTGTGCGACCACAAGAACAAGTTGATCCCACGAGAAATCATCCTCAAGGAGGTATGGGGCGACGAAGACCACGCCGTAGGCAGAAGTATGGACGTATTCCTCACCAAGTTGCGTTCTTATCTTCTCATTGACGACGAAGGGCACATTGCACCCAAAGTCAAGGGTAAACGTAAAATCGCATACGTGGACGGCTACGAGCCCATGGTTGAGATTTGCAATGTTCACGGCACTGGTTTCATGCTCAAGATTAAAGAATAAAAGCACTTAATATGATCATAGACAAACTCTTTAAAAAGGTGGCCGAAAATGGTCACGTATGTGTTGGACTTGATACGGACTACTCCTACCTTCCCGTTGCCTTTGCCGAAAGACATCCTGCAATAGAGGATGGGCTTTTTGAATTCAACAAAGCTTTAATTGACGCCACCCTTGACGTGGCCGCTTGCTATAAAGTACAAATCGCCTATTATGAATCGTATGGTTTGGCAGGCTTACGCGCTTATCAGAAGACCTTGGCGTACCTCAGAAGTAAGGATGCAGTCATCATTGCAGATATCAAGCGCGGTGATATTGCCAAGACCGCCGAAATGTATGCCAAAGCGCATTTCACCGGCGATTTCGAGGCCGATTTCATCACTTTGAGTCCCTATATGGGTCTCGACAGTCTCAATCCATACCTTCCATACATCGAGAAGCAGCACAAAGGCGCCTTTGTGCTCATTCGTACCTCAAATGAAGGAGCCAAGGACATTGAATATCTGCCCACGGACAACAATCAACGTGTCTATCATGTCGTTGGTCGGAAAATCAACGAGATGGGCAAGGCCTATCTTGGGCAATGTGGTTTTTCAAGCATTGGAGGGGTGATGGGCTGTACGCATGCTGATGAGGCTTCCGAGATCCGGGCCATGTTGGACAGCACGTTTTTCCTCATTCCAGGATATGGCGCCCAAGGCGGCAAGGCCGAGGACATCGCCAAGTATTTACGCAACAAGAATGGTGGAGTGGTCAATTCTTCCCGAGGCATCTTGCTGGCCTATCGCAAGCAAGAGCATGGCGAAGAGGATTTTGCCGGCTGTGCGAGAGCCGAAGCCATTCGTATGCGTGATGACATACTAGGTGCCATAGCTAAATAAGATTTTCTAACAGACTAACAAAACATCAATATGGAATATTTCCAGACCTCCGTCATATCCAACATTTGCATTTCGGAAGACATCTTCGTAATGGTGGTTGGACGGAACGGAGCGCCGGCGTCAGCCGGACAGTTCTTTATGCTTCGTGCCACCGGAAGTGCGCTAACGTTGTTGCGCCCGATCAGCATCTTCAAGGCCGAAGCAGACACCCTGCACTTTATGTACCGCATCATCGGCAAGGGCACCCGTGAGTTGTCGACCCTTCGGGCCGGCGACACTGTGAGTCTGCTCGGTGCTTTGGGCACGGGCTATCCCATAGATAAAATGAGTGGCAAGGTGGCTCTTGTGGGTGGCGGTCTCGGCATTCCACCATTGTGCGAGACAGCCAAAGAGCTGACCGCAAAAGGCGTGCAAGTGGATGTATATCTAGGATACCGCGACGACTTGTTCGCCGTGGAAGAGTTCGAGCCGCACAGCCGTGACATCTTCGTCTCCACCGAGAAGGGAGAAGAGGGATATCGCGGATTTGTCACCGACCTGCTCAAGCCCGAAGGCTATGATGCCGTGTTCACCTGCGGCCCCGAGATTATGATGCGCAAGGTAGCCGCCATGTGCGCCGCCACCAAGGTGCCTTGCTGGTGTTCTATGGAGCATCGGATGGCCTGTGGCATTGGCGCCTGCCTCGGCTGCAGCGTGCGCACCGCCGAAGGAATGAAACGCGTATGCAAGGACGGCCCTGTATTTCCTTCAAACATCATTTTTCCCAACAAATAAAGCATCATCACTATGAATCTTGGCACTACCCTACTCGGCATACATTTCAAGAATCCCATCATCGCCGCATCCGGCACCTTCGGCTTCGGCGACGAATACAACGAGCTGTACGACGTCAGTTGTCTGGGCGGCATCAGTTCCAAAGGGCTGACACTCCATCCCAAGGACGGAAACGAAGGCATACGCGTGTACGAGACGCCTTCTGGTATGATGAACAGCGTCGGGCTGCAGAACCCTGGCGTGGAGGCCTTCATCCAAGAAGGCATTGCCAAGATGCGCCGCTTCGACACGGTGCTCATCGCCAATATGGGCGGACATAGTATGGAAGACTATGTAACAGGTGCCGAGATGCTATCGAAGGCAGACATTGACATCTTGGAACTTAACATCTCCTGTCCGAATGTCAAAAGCGGAGGTATGGCTTTCGGGCTCAAGGCGGAGGTGGCGCAAGAAGTGGTTTCTGCCGTACGCAACGTGTGTAGCAAGCCGCTGATGGTGAAATTATCGCCCAATGCGGAGAACATCGTGGAGATGGCCCTCGCGTGCGAAAGCGCCGGCGCAGATGCTCTGTCATTGGTCAACACCTTCCAAGCGATGGCCATCGATGTGCACCAACGCAAGCCTGTTTTCAACAACGTATATGCCGGATTATCAGGCGCTGCTATTCGTCCTATAGCCCTCCGTATGGTACATTCCGTGTGCAAGAACGTCCACGTGCCCGTGGTTGGCATGGGAGGCATTTACACGGCTGAAGACATTTTATCCTTTATCATGGCAGGAGCTACAGCAGTCCAGATTGGCACTATCAACTTCACCAATCCACTAGCAGGCAAAGAGTTGGTAACAGCATTGGAGGCCTTATGTCAACGTGAAGGGATCCAAGACATCAACGAAATAAGGGGGATAATCTAAACTTTTTCCGAAGCAGCTTTATTTGTTGCTTCGTTGAACAACACTAACGGCATCAGGATAGCAAACATCATCCTACCCGTCTGGCTGTCTATAACATCCTCCACCCACATCGAACAAAAGATGATGATGAACAGGGACACATAGACAAATGTGACTCGTTTGGGCATGCCCACAAAAGGATATGCCAGCAAAAACATAAAATAACATATCAGCAATATGCCTCCCGTCAGCCAATAGGTTAAGATTTGGTTATGGCATCCACGATTGGTAATATATGCGATAGGCGAATTCATTTTTACGAGTTGGGCATCAAGCTCTGTCTTCTGGTCTCCCAAGCCGACTCCAAGCAGCCAATTATCTTTAGCAAGATACCACGAAGCCTTCCACAGCTCCATACGTTGCATAAAGGAAGAACCAATAATACTTTGGTCTTGAAAATATTTGGAGACACTGAAGTAAGTCTGATAAAGGGCACGTCTCAATCCTAGCGGCTGCGTGTATGCCACGTTGGCGATCAGACGTTCCACATTACGAATATCCTTATCCGAAAGAGACATCACGGCTTGGTAGTCTTTATGCAAGCCTTTGGAGTTGAGATAACGAATGAGCGTTGCTTCTATCATTCCCTCAAAAGTGGAATCGGAACGAAGAGCCCAGGCGCGTTGCAACTCGGGGCGGCATACATAATAATTAATCTTATGACCATTTTCGACCAGGAGCTCCTCGCCGAAAGTATATTCCCCGCCAAGAGCTGTTTGTGTGGTAGTAATTGTCTTATCTCGATCATGAAAATAGTCCACGGTTATCCAGGTCACATAGACCGCCAAAGCGCACAACAGGCCGAGCAGTAAGCCTGAGGTTATCCGTTTGGATTTTGGATCGGAAATACTCGTCAAGGCTTGAACGACTCCAACGACTAGAATCAGGCAAAACACCACCACGCCCGTGAGTGTCTGGGCAAGAAATATGTAAACCGTCAACACTAGGGCCACAAACAGGTATACAATGCGCATCAAGTCGCCCATATTTGACTTTCTGGCCACTTGACGAATACAAAGAACGATAGCCAAGACTATGCACAAGCTGAAACGGATATGGTCTATGAAAATAGATATTTCGCGCATATCGGCCACTTCGTGTGTGAGCCAATAGCCTACTGAGATGACACAGCCAATGAATGTGCCAATGATAAAGGCATCGTATAACCAATTCATCTCCCGCTCGGAAAACGGTTTGGAGGAGATAATAATAATCGGGGCAAAGAACAGGACCAGGTTGGACAGAAGAATTTGACCGGCATTATGCCAGTTGTCGGTTTTGATCAGTCCGATGCACATTACTAGATAAAAGGCCGAGAACAACAATCCTTGCTTGTTTTCAAGCAATCTTTGCCACTTTTCCCGCCAATCCCATTCGGCTATCCAGTTGAGTAGCAGCAAAAACGTAAAAAGGCCCATCGCAAAATGCGATAAGGGCAACGATCCCAAAAGCAGGCCCGTGCCCAACACATAGAAACCGTGATGGAAATCCTTGCGTGTCAACTGCATTATCTCTTGGGCGAAAGGATGGAATTATAGCGTTGTGAATCCAAAAGGACAGACTTTGCCGCAGCAATATCCGTATCTTCACTCAACATGTTCATGATACGACCTTTCTGATAATAATAGCGAACGACTATTTCAGATGACAAATAGTTGCTAATTTCACTTTTGTATTTCTGCAGATCGTTTTTCTTCTCTTCTTGAATTTTGCTTAACAACAGATTGTAATCCGGCTCGATAGAGCTGAAAAGCTTGTCATCTATTGCCGTCTTCTTAACATCTTCGAGCAATTCCTCGGTCTCGGACTTATAGCTATAGTCCTTGTCCTTTAGAAAGTCCACGAACTCGGCATAGAGTTTATCATCGATACGAAAATCCTCAGCGGGTAAGATTGTGTCATGTTTTGCATGATACTCATTCGCAAAGTCAAACACAAGATTATTGGTCACAAGAGCAAATAGAACATCGCTAAGCAGGCTGTCTTCCGTTACTACATCGGGCTCTACCCCACCCTTATCATAAACCGTACGGCCGTTTTTGGTCGTAAAGGCCACAGCAAGGGAGTCTGGGATCTTGGCCGCCTTGGTGGAATCGTGGTTGAAGTAGTCGATATTCTGCACACAGCGGCCAGAAGGGATGTAGTACTTGGAAACAGTAATCTTGAGACTGGTGTTATAATCCAGAGGCAGCACGTTTTGCACCAAGCCTTTACCAAAAGATTTCTTTCCGACGATGACGCCACGATCGAGATCTTGGAAAGCGCCGGAGACAATCTCGGACGCAGATGCGCTGTGCTCGTTAACCAGCACTACGACGGGAATATCTTTGTCAAGAGCGGAGCCAGAGGTCTTGAAGACACGTTGTTGCTCAGGAATCTTTCCTTTGGTTTCCACGATGGTCGTTCCCTTGTCCACAAAGAGGTTCATGATATTGACTGCTTCGTTAAGCAAGCCACCGCCATTGTTACGCAAGTCAAGGATGAGATACTTCATTCCTTGTTTTTTGAGTTCCAGGAAAGCCTCTTTCACTTCAGTACTGGCTTTATCCGTAAACTGATCGAGCTTAATGTATCCCACATCATCGCCAATCATACCAGAATAAGGAATATTAGGGAGTTTTATCTCTTCTCGGATAATGTTGAAAGTCAGCGTCTTATTCTCTGTAGGACGGAACACTTCAAGCAGTAAGGTTGAGCCTGGTTGTCCTTTCATAGCCGTACTCACATCGGAAGAGGTCTTATCAGCCATCGGTTGGTTGTTGACCTTGCGGATAACATCACCTGCAAGCACGCCAGCCTTTGCCGCCGGGGAGTTCTCATAAGGCTCGGAAATAACCACGTCTTTACCTCGTTGCATGATAAGGGCGCCTACACCACCGTATTGTCCCGTAGTCATCATCCGATAGTCTTCGATCTCTGATTCAGGGTAAAACACGGTATACGGATCAAGGCTCTCCAACATTGCATCAATGGCAGTTTGAGTTAGCTGGCCAGGAGAGATCTCTTCAGCATATTTATCGTTCAACTCTTTCAATATTGAGACAAAGATGTCAACATTCTTTGCAATTTCGAAATCGTTTTGCGCCGTTAGCGAGGGCAGCGTCAACATGAGCCCTACCACGATTGTCATTATTTTCTTCATAATCCTCATAATTCAGGTTTGATAGTTATTTAGGGCCAAACAACATTCTTTACATTTTGATTTTCTTGAACATACGATTCCAGCGTATCTTGCCTTTCTCTCCGAAATCTTTGAACTTGTCCACGGAAAGCCACACCAAGGATGCTTTGCCTACGACATGATCTTCGGGCACAAAGCCCCAGAAACGTGAATCCGCGGAGTTGTGGCGGTTATCGCCCATCATGAAATAATAGTTCATCTTGAAGGTATAGCTCGTCGCCACTTTTCCGTTGATTAAGATCTTACCGTCTTTGACTTGCAAGTCATTGCCTTCGTACTGGCGTATAATCTTGTCGTACAGTACAATGTTCTGCGTATCGATCTTCACGGTCATGCCCTTGGCGGGCACCACGAGCGGGCCAAAGTTGTCCTTGTTCCACTTGTAGTTGGGCGAATGCGGGAAAATGGATGGGTCGTAAGCACCCGGCTTGTCTTCAATGATGGAGACCTGGTAGCCCATTTTCTCGATCATGTTCTTCTGATCGGCATTGAGACGAAGAACGTAGGAATAGGCGTCCACCTTTTGAGCATCTTCCTCATTGATATCCAGCTCCTTACGTTTTTTTAAAGAAATCTGATTGCCCATAGGATGGGTAACATAATAGGAATATTGAATCCGTTTAGGGTTCTCTACAGCCTTTCCATTGATAAACACTTGCTTATTAACGATCTTCAGTTCATCCCCGGCAATCGCGATGCAGCGTTTGACGTAGTTTTCGCGTTTATCGACAGGGCGAGCCACTATCTTGTATTCTTTGTTGACCACTTCCCTACCCTTACCTGGATAATACGGGCCAGGGTATTTCTGTTGAATCATGGAAATAGTCTCAGGGCTATATCGATAGTAGTTGTTCTCTTTTTCTTCGGGCAGGGCGTTAGGGTTAAACATGGCCTCATACTCGCGAACGATGGCATAGTAGCTTTCGGCTTGGCGTTCCATAGCCACCGTATCGCCGTCAGGGTAGTTGAACACGACCACGTCATTATTGCGTACGGGCTTTATGGCTTTTGAGCGGATATACGGTAGTTTAATAATCTCGGAATATGATTTGCCATACTTAGTAAAAGGCATCTTGTTATGGACAAACGGAATGGCAATCGGCGTATTGGGTACGCGAACGCCATAAGCTAGTTTGCTAACCGAGAGATAATCGCCTACCATCAACGAGCTTTCCATAGAAGAGGTAGGAATCTTATACAACTCAAACCAGCAGGAACGGATGATATAGGCTGCGGCCACGGCAAATATAAGGGCATCGACCCACGACTGGGCACTCGTTTTCTTTATCTTGGGCAACTCGCTACGAGGAACGAAAGTTTCCTTAGGCGAAAAGCCCAACCAAGGGAGGTAGAACATAAAGAACAAGGTTCCCAAAATCAGAGCCACGTAGCCATATTTCTTAAACTGATGAATGGTTTCCCAAACCATATACAGAAACATAAAGATACCAATATATGGTATTAGGAACAACAAGAACCACCACCAAGGACGATCGATCACTTTGCGCGTCCAAAGCCAGATGTTGTATATAGGGATAACAGACTTCCAAGGTTGGATGCCGGCCTTCTTGAATATTCCCCACATGCCGATTTGCCATCCCAGAAAAACAATAACTAATATGATGATAAGTGCTGTTGTGGATAAGTACATGGTTATTCTTTGTTATGATAAATGATTAATGGTCAAAGTGACAAGGCGATTTTTTGAAAATCATAGACGCCCGAGTGTCGGGTAAGCCAAATAGCGGCTTTGATTGCACCTTTGGCGAAGCCGATACGGCTATGGGCGTTATGGGTGATGGTAATGTCGTCTTCTTCGCAAATCCAATTGATGGAGTGGATGCCAGCCACGGTTCCTTCGCGGTGCACATGAACGGGAAGCACACCATCTGCAACGGGGCCATTTGACAGTTGCCATTGGTCCAGACGACGAACGATTTGAAGTAGGTCTTCCGAAAGTCGAATAGCCGTTCCGCTGGGGGCATCTTTCTTCTCCACATGATGGGTTTCTTCAACAGAAGCACTATACTGGGGTTGTTTATCCATCAGGGTAGCCAACTCTTTGTTGAGCTGCATGAAAAGGTTTGCGCCAACGCTGAAATTAGACCCGTAGACAAGTGAGCCGCAATGTTTTTCACAGTAATCACGCACCTCTTCATAACGATCAAGCCATCCCGTGGTGCCTACCACGATGGGAATATGGTTTTCGAAAGCATAGTACATGTTTTGAACTGCGACAGAGGGCATGGAGAAGTCGATGGCCACATCCGCCGTACGGAATGCGTCCATCTTATGTTTCCAGTCATCATTATTGTCCATGATAACAGCAATCTCGTGGCCGTCACGCAAGAGGAGTTGCTCCACTTGTCGGCCCATTTTTCCGTAACCCAATATTGCAAATCTCATTGTATTACCATTTTAAGTTGATACCGACACCGTAAGCCGGCCTATTTAACGACATATTAGGCGCAAGGATTTGGGGAGCTATTCGTAGAGAGAGAGCATCGGAGATGTCGAAGTCATAAAAATGTGCATCGACCATGGCATCCACAATGTTAAGAGCATATAATATAGCCGTCACTCCTATGGCAATTTCCATATTGCGCCGGTTGTTATTTTTCAATTGAATAATGTTTTCATCGTTTTGATCGGCCAGTTGGGGATTGACGAGGCTTTCGCAGCCCTCGGTATGGCGATAGATGTATTCATTGCGGTACATGACCATACGATTGGCAAAACGATAGATAAAATAGCTGGATGCGCCTATTGTACCGTAAACGATAGGCAGTTTCCAGTATTTCCTGTTGTAGATCTGTCCTCCGCCCGGGATAATGGAGAGCAACATAGCAGTAGTCGGGCTGTGCTTGTGAACTTTAGCGGAGTCGGTTGTCTTTACCGGAGTAGCCGTATTTAATACGACAGAATCCTGTTGTGCACTCAGGGAGTGGCCCAACAGGATAATCGTTATTAACAACACAATTGAGATCCGCCAATTCATAGTCATGCTAAATATGTAGCTAACGAACCATTATGATGAATTATTGCAAGAGCTTAATAATTCTCTTGAGTTCGTCATCAGAAGCAAAGGGGATGGTCATCGTGCCCTTGCCAGACATGTCTTTGCGGATATTGACTTTAGTTTTCAGTTTCTTTGAAAATTCAGACTGGAAGTTACGAACTTCGTCGGACAAGGTGATTTTAACCTTGGTTTTTTTAGCCGGGGCCTCGGCTAAAGTTTTCTTGACGAGAGACTCCGTCTGTCTTGAAGAGAGACCTTCACTGATGATCTTATTAACGATGGTCGCTTGTTGTTTCTCGTCTTCGACGGGCAGTATGGCGCGGGCGTGGGCCATTGATATCTGGTTATCGCGCACCGCCACTTGCACAGGAGTGGATAGTTTGAGAAGACGAAGGTAGTTAGAGACCGTGCTGATATCCTTGCCGAGTTTTTCGCTGATCTCCGTTTGGCTAAGATGGCATTCGTCGATGAGCATTTGGTAGCTAAGGGCGATTTCGATGGCGTTGAGATCCTTGCGTTGGATATTCTCGACCAAGGCCATCTGCACACTTTGCACGTCGTCGACCGTGCGCACATACGCCGGTATCTCGGTCAGGCCGGCCATTTTGGCGGCGCGGAGGCGGCGTTCACCGGAGATCAACTGGTATTTTCCGTTTTCGATGGGACGGACGGTCACGGGCTGAATCAAGCCATAAGTCTTGATGGAGTCGGCCAGCTGTTTCAGTTCATCTTCGTCAAATTTGGCGCGGGGTTGGTAAGGGTTAACGTCAATGGACTCTATTTTGATAAAGCTATTGCTTCCCGTGGCGTGATGGGTTTGCGGGTTAGCGGTGGGTATTTCCACTCCGCCGAGGATGGCGCCAAGGCCACGTCCCAACGGTTTGTCGTTTTTGGTCATAATTGAATTGTTTTAGATGGTATAGCCGTTTTTCAAGAGAAACTCTTTGGCCAAGTTCAAGTAGTTGGTGTTACCTCTTGACTGGACATCATAGAGCACAATAGGCTTGCCGAAACTCGGGGCTTCGCTCAGACGCACGTTACGAGAGATAACCGTATTGAAGACAATGTCTTTGCAGTGCAACTTCACATCTTCCACTACCGCATTGGATGATTTATAGCGGGAGGTGTACATGGTGAGCAGGATGCCCTCTATAGCGAGGTCAGGGTTCATATTGGACTGTACGAGGCGTACGGTGTTGAGCAGTTTACCCAGTCCTTCCAACGCGAAATACTCGCATTGAACCGGAATCAGCACCGAGTCGGCGGCCACCAACGAGTTGAGGGTAATGAGGCCGAGCGACGGAGCGCAGTCGATGAAGATGAAGTCGTAGTCGTTCTTCAGCGTATAGATGGCGTCTTTCATCCGATACTCGCGGCGGTCGAAGGAGATCATCTCGATTTCGGCGCCCACGAGGTCGATGGTGGCGGGCAGCAGGTCCATGTGAGGGATCTTGGTTTGGACGATAGCTTCCTGGGCCAGGTTGCCCCCGACCATACAGTCGTAAATGCTAAGAGCATCGTCGTTTTGCTCATAGCCCACGCCACTGGAGGCGTTGGCCTGTGGGTCGGCATCGATGAGCAGCACCTTGAAGTCCAGCACTGCCAACGAGGCAGCCAGGTTCACGGCTGTGGTAGTCTTCCCCACTCCACCTTTTTGGTTTACTATGGCGACGATCTTGCCCATTATTGACGATCTAAATCTTCAAAACTAACATCAATTTTGCCATCTTCGCCCAGTCCACCTGCTTCGGGCTCAAACATAGTCTCCTCGGGTACTTTACCTGTACGGATGAAATCAATCACACCGCTGAGGGCATTCTGGAACTTGTCGAAATCTTCTTTATACAAAAATACTTTATGCTTCTCATAAAAGAAAGTTCCCGTCTCTGCGTTGAACTTGCGTTTGCTTTCTGTAATGGTCAGATACAACTCTTCCGTCTTCGTACTTTTCACATCGAAAAAGTAAGTTCTTTTACCGGCCTTCACGGCTCTCGATAAAACTTCATTCTTGTCTTGATTTTCCATATTCTTTTATTTTTAGGTTGAGGCGCACGGCCGTGCGCCTTTACGTTGTTTGCTGTTGTGGCGTACGGCCGTACGTCCTTACAAATTACTTGCGGTTCTTCATCATCTGGGCCTGCTGTTTCTGCATCTCCTCCATTTTGAGTTGCCATTTTGACTTCTTGACCGGCTTCTTCATATTTTCCTGCATCTTCAGACGAAGTTTATCTTCATTCACCGCAACACGGAAAATAAACATCTGAGCGAACGTAGCCAAGTTGAATAGCAGGTAGTAGTATGTCAAGGCGGAAGCGAAGTTGTTGAACATAAAGAGGAACATAATGGGCATCATGTACATCATGATGTTCATCATACGTTGCTGGTCTTTATTGCCCTGTGTCGGGTTCATCAGCTTATTGTTAAGCCATGTATAAACGAGGGTGGCGATGGTCATAAGGATAGTAAACAAGCTCATGTGATCACCATAGAGGGGAATATTATGACCGAAGTCCCAGATGGAATCATACGTAGAGAGGTCTTCCGCCCACAGGAACGACTTCTGACGAAGTTCGTATGCAGCAGGGAAGAAGCGGTACATGGCAATAAGGATAGGCATCTGGAGTAACATCGGCAGACAGCCTCCAGCGGGACTCACCCCTGCACTTCGATAGAGGTTCATGGTGGCCTGTTGCTTCTTCATCATATCGTCTTCCTTGGGATAACGGGCATTGATGGCTTCGATTTCCGGCTTTAGGGCACGCATCTTGGCCGACGACATATAGGTCTTGTAACCCACCGGCAACAACACTACCTTTAAAATAATTGTCAGAATCAGGATGATGATACCGTAGTTGAGTCCATAGGCTTCCAACCAGTTGAAGATGGGGATAATCGCGAAGCGGTTGATCCAATGCAAAAGGAAGAAGCCCCAGCCTAGTGGAACCTGTCGTTCCAATTTAAGTCCATAGGTCTTCAACAGCTTGTATTGGTTGGGGCCCACGTACATGGACATTCCAAAATCGCCTTTGTTGAGATCCTTCACTTCAAAATCAAGCTCGGCGTTACAATTCTTCAGCACAGATTTCTCCGACTTATCCAAGGATGTAACAGACAATGAGCCAGACTGGAAGGGCTCGTCATCAACAATGAGACTGGTCGTGAAGAATTGTTGTTTGAAAGACACCCATTTCAATGGTGAGGTAAAGTCTTTCTTATCGTCTTTACGCTCGTCGAGATTTTCCACTTCATCCACGTTATCCATATAATAGATGGAAGTAAGATTCTTCTCATACTCGTAGTTTTTCTCCACTGTCTTGGGTTGAGCGCTCCACGTAAGCGTATAACTATGCTTGTTGGGATACAGGTACTGTTCCATATTTACGAAGCGCACCTTGAAGCCGAAGCGATAGTCATCTTTTTTAAAGGAATAAGCATATTCAATGTAAGAGGCATTGTCAAGCATACCACATTGAACCGAATCGCCTTTGCAGTTAGGATACAAGCGAAGGATAAGCGAGCCATCCGTGCCGTTAAACTTCATAGTGTCGCCACCTTCTGCGATGAAATAGCAATCGAGGGTGGAAAGTTCAGTCTGGTCGTGGAGCATCAAATTGATACCCATAATGTTAGTGCCGCCTTCGAAAAGCTCAAGAACCTTCTTGGCAGAATCCTTAGGCGTATAACGATATACATCTTTAAGTATGGCACTCTTTAGGTATCCACCTTTTTTGCTAAACTTATAGATAGCTTTGTCTGTTTCCACCACATAGTCATTTTCGTCAGCGATTTGTGCGTTGGAAAACACTTGTGCGGGCGACAGCAAACTATCTTTTGGTGTCGTGGTTTGGGCGGCGGCAGCGGTGTCCGTCAACGAAAGGTTCAGGCTATCTTTTCTTTGTTTCGCAGCTTCCTGCGCCATCAACTCCTCTTGCTCTTCTCTAATCTTCTTGTTCTTGCCGGTTTGGTAGAAACTGAAACCTAAGAACAGTAAAAAAATCAAAAGCAATCCAATAACAGTATTCTTATCCATTTTTGATTTTTTAAATTGGCTGCAAAAATAAAAAAAACTATTTAATTTTTTCCAAGGCCGCTTTTTTTCCAATACGATTCGGCCGTCGTCTCGTCTCCCTTGAGGTGATAGGCGTCTCCGAGCTTTTTGTTGACAATGGCCTTGCGGTCGGCATCGTAGGTCAGGGAAAGCGCCTGCTTCAAATAGTCTATGGCCTTGTCGGCATTCTGGATCTGCAAGTAGCCCACGCCAAGTTGGTACAGGATGGCGGCGTTTTGCGGGAAGAGTTCAAGCACTTCGTTTTCGTATTTCAGAAATTCGCTGTGTTTTTTCAAGGCCTCCAGCACATAGCAGTAGTCTTCCCAGACGACGAACACGGTGTTGTCGCGTTCGAGGGCTTGTTCGAGGTAGCCTTTGGCCAACTCGAACTGCTGGGTAATAATGCGCAAGCGGCCTTTGCACACATAGCCCTCCGCCTCTTCGGGGTGCGTCTTGACCAGCGCATCGGCCAACTCTTCGGCGCGCTTCACGTCAGAGCCCTTACGCGTCTTGACGGCCGTGGCCATATAACTGCGCATATAGGATTGTTTCTCGCCAAAAGGCACTTCCGGACTGGCGAACACCCGGTTCAGACAGGCGGAAGCCTTTTCGTGATCTTGCTTCTGCTCCCAATAGGAAGCCAAGGCGAGGTTCAGTTGTGGATCGTTGGGACTGATTTCCAAGGCCTTGGCGTAGTACTCATAGGCCTTGTCGGTCATACCGTTACTCTGATAGATGGTGCCGGCCTTGATGTAATAATCTGCATTATGGGGATACTTGGCAATCAGGGCATCGTACTCGCCGGCGGCCGACTTCACATCGTTCATATACAACCAAAGCGACGCCTTCACGCGCGTAATCTCATCGTTGGCGCCCATAATATCTTCCATACGATTGTAGGTCTCGATCACCTTTTGCGGCTTTTCGAGCGCGAGGTAGCACTCGGCGAGGGAATAGAGATAGTACTCGTTGTTGGTCTTCTCCTTGCAGACCTGTTCCCACAACTTGGCCGCACTGGCATTGTCGCCCATCTTGGCATAGACCTTGGCCATTTCAACCTTGTACCATACGTTTTTCTTGTCTATCTTCAATGCCTGCTGAAGAGCGTCCAGCGCGTCGGCGTAGTTTTTCTTGTCGACATATAGTTTGGACAACATAAAATAGGACGGATCGTGTTTGGGGTTATCCAGGATGATGCCGTTGAAGACCTTGAGAGCCTCATTGACGTTTCCGGAATAGTACGCTTTGAGCCCATTTGTGAAGTCCACTGAAATTTTACGGGCATTAACAGACGTAGCATCCGTTTTGGCCACGTTACGTGTCTTTTTTTGAGTCTGCCCCACAGTGCACCAGACGGATCCGAGTATTAGGAGAAAAAAGAGTATCCTTTTCATTTAGTAATAAATAATATTGATAAACAAAACTATTTCTTGCCACTATGGCCAAAACCGCCGGCACCACGCTCCGTCTTGGAGAGCATTTCCACATCATCCACCTCTTCCCACGAGATTTGTTGGAAGCGGGACACGACCATCTGGGCGATGCGCTCGCCGTTTTGGATTTCAAAAGGCTCATCTGACAGATTGATTAACAGCACTTTAACTTCGCCACGATAGTCAGCGTCGATGGTACCGGGCGTATTGAGTACGGTGATGCCGTGTTTCATCGCCAGTCCGCTACGAGGACGCACCTGGGCCTCGCAGTCGTCGGGCAGTTCCAGGAACAAGCCGGTCGGGATGAGTTGGCGTTGGCCCGGCATAAGGGTCACCGGGGATTCAAGATTAGCGCGAAGATCCAACCCGGCAGCGCGCGCGGATTCGTACGCAGGCAACGGATTGTTGGATTGGTTGTATACTTTGCAAATTTTATTTTCCATATTCAAGATTTCAATGGCGGCAAAAGTACAAAAAATGTATCTTTGCACGCTTTTTATATACAATAATTAAAAAACGAATATATGAAGAAATCTCTACTCTGGATTTTCGCAATCCTTCTAGTCTGCGGCACCGGTTTCGCTCAGAATGACGGCGGCAAGACTAAGAACAAGAAGCAGAAGTCGTCAATATCGGACACCACAGCCATCAGCTACTCGCAGAACGACGAGAACACCTCCGCCTCCATCAGCGAGGGGCAGGACGAAGAGTCCGAGTTCGGTGCGGGCAACAATGTTCCCAGTTTGTTGCATTCCTCTCAGGACGTCTATGTCAACAACACCTCTTACACGTTCAGCATCGCCTATTTCCGGTCGCGTGGCTACGACAACAAGTATCAGGATGTCTGCATGAACGGTTTCAGTATGAACAGCCGAATCACGGGTAGGGCTTCCTATTCGCAGTGGGGCGGTTTGAACCACATCTTCCGTTATCCGGAGAACGTGGCGAACCTGAATCCGGTCAGTTTCACGTTCGGCAATGTCGGGGGCGCATCCAACTATAACTTGCGTGCCAGCAACCAACGTCGCCAGATCAGAGCCTCCTACTCGCTCACCAACCGCACGTACAGCAACCGTTTTATGTTGACGGGTGCCACGGGCGTACTCAAGAACGGCTGGTCCGTGGCGGGTTCCCTGTCGGCCCGTTTCGGCAATGCCTTGTCCTATGTAGAAGGCACCTCCTACAATAGTTTCGGCGGCTTTATCGCGGCGGAAAAGCAGCTCAACTCAGCCAACTGGCTCAATCTGGCCGCATTTATGTCGCACACAGCCCGTGGGATGCAGTCCAACTCCGTACAAGAGGCCTACGATCTGCTGGGCGACCACTACTACAACGCCAACTGGGGTTGGTATCAAGGCAAGCAGCGAAACGCCCGCATTCGTACCGTCTGCGAGCCCGTCATCCTGCTCACCCACACTTTCGCGCCGAAGAGCAACAAGATACAGGTGAACACCACCTTGGGCGCCACCTTCGGACGCAACAATACCACGTCGTTGAACTGGTACGACGTGCCGGACCCGCGCCCCGACTACTACCGCTATCTGCCCTCCTACCAAATCAACAATGGGGACACGAACTATTTCTATAACAACATTTTCGACTATTGGGCCTCCAACAACGAATCGTACACCCAAATCAACTGGGACAAGATGTACGAGGTCAACCAATTGGCCGCCTACCAAGGCAAGCGCGCCCAATATATGGTCGAGAACCGCATCTACGACCATCTGCAACTCGGTGGCAGCAGCAATATGACCTACTCCTTCAACGACCACATCAAGTTGCACGCCGGTCTGGACGTGCGCGGGATGAAGCAGAAGAACTACAAGACCATCAACGACCTGTTGGGCGGTGCCTACTGGATCGACGTGGACAAGTTCTCCGAGGGTGAGTTTCCCGACGATTTCAACGTGCAATACAACGACATCCTGCATAAGGACGACACCTTGGGCGTGGGCGATGTGTTCGGCTACAATTATGATTATCACATCTACACCCAAAGACTATGGGCCACTGCCGTGTTCACCTATCCGCACCTCGAATTCCACTTGGGCGGCCAGTTGGGCGGCACTGAATTCTGGCGTGTCGGCCATATGCAAAACGGTCGTTTCCAAGACGCCTCCTACGGTCGTTCCGAGACCGAAGGGTTCCTTGAGGGAGGCGGCAAGGCAGGCGTGACCTACAAGATCAACGGCCGTAACTACCTCGTCCTCAACGGACAGGCCGAAGCCGTGGCGCCAAGCGTGCTCAACGCTTTCCTGGCTCCGCGTATCCGCAACACGATCGTCGACAACCTCAAATGCGAGAAGGTCTACGCCAGCGACCTTTCCTACATACTCTCCTACCCTTCCATAAAGATGAGAGCCACGCTATATTTCACCCAGATCAACGACGCCACGCGCCTCATCAGTTTCTACCACGATGACTATGCCTCTATGGTCAACTACTCCATCTCCGGCATCGACCAACGCCACCTCGGCATCGAGTTGGGCGCCGAGATCAAGTTGGGCAGTATGTTCTCCATCATCTTGGCCGGCAACTACGGTGACTACCGCTACTCCGACCGCGCCGAGGTGACGATGAACGCCGAAAACGGCACCGACTTCGACGGACAGCTGGAGCGCACCGTCTATTGGAAGAACTACCACGTCTCCGGCACACCGCAAGTGGCCGGCACCGTAGGACTCAAGTTCAACCACAACTACTGGTGGGTGAACATCAACGCCAACTACTTCGATAAGATCTACTGCGACCTGAACCCTGAGCGCAGAACCAATACCGCCCGCGGATCTCTCAGTATCGATGACCCTGTATACCATCTCATCGCCGACCAGACCCGCATGAAAGGACAGTTCACGATGGACGTCTCCGTCAGCAAGTCGTGGCGTATCAAAAGCGGCTATATCATCGGCTTCAACGCCAGCATCACCAATCTGCTCAACAACAAAAACCTCGTAACCACCGCTTGGGAACAGTATCGTTTCGACTACACCAACCTGAATGTCGACAAGTTCGGCAACAAGTACTACTACGCCTTCGGCACAACATTCTATTTGGGTATCAATTTCACTTTCAACTAATCGAAAAAAACATTAAAAGATGAAAATATTCCACAAATACAGTATTATCGTTCTGAGTTTTGCGCTCGGTCTCTTAATGGCCTCCTGCAACTTGGAACCCGATGTGGCACCCATGCCTTTCTACGACGGCGAGGCCAACACCACCATAGCCGAATTGCTTGCTATGCACGAGATTGGCTCCTCCGACTCCTATATCCACATTCCCGAGGATGCCGAAGACATTATCATCACCGGTATCGTCACCACCTCCGACAAACACGGCAATTGTTACAAATATATTAACATTGAAGACGAAACCGGAGCTATTCAAATCAAGATAAACAGCTCAACACTTTATAACAAATACCGTCTTGGACAGCGTGTCTTTGTAAAATGTAATGGCCTTGACTTGGGCGACTACCGCAAGCTTCCCCAACTCGGCTTATGGGCTAACGACAAAATTGAACCCATTCCATCTGGAAAAGCTCACTACTATATTTTCAACCACGGTCCCATACAACCTGTTGAGCCCACCATTACCATGACTAGCATTCCCAATGCGAATGCGATTCCCGATTCCCACTACAACCGATTGGTCAAACTAGAGGGTGCCACTTTCGTGGAGGGCGGCATTGCCACTTATTGTGATCCATACGCTGCCACCAGCCACGATATCAAGATGGCCGACGGCACCATTATTGCCATGAGGACCAGCAATTACGCTGATTTTTACAATGAGTTGCTGCCCACAGGAACAGGTACTATTATCGGCATTCTCACCCGCTACAACAACAATGTGCAAATTGTCATTCGTGACCTGGACGATGTTCAAGACTTCATGACGGTGATTCCCTCCCAAACCATTTTCTCCGTGACGGATTACAACAGCGCCTTCGAGAACGGTTGGACCAGAGTAACCTCTGGAAGCGACTGGAGCACGCTGGTCAACAGCATTTTTGCCGGCTTTGTCATCAATGCCAACACGCAGACCGACAGCTGGCTCATCTCGCCGAAAATCAACTTGTCCTCCTATACCGATGTGTCGCTTTCTTTCAGCCATCGCGCCCCGAACGTCGGCAACAATATGTTGAAATGCTACTACACCACCAACTACACGGGCGATGTGGCCAGCACAAACTGGAACGAAGTGCCCATCAGCGAGTTCGAGATTACGTTCCTCAACGTCAACTTCGGCATTCCTGAAGCCGCCCTTGTCTCGCCCAATTTCCGAATCGCCTTCCGTTACCAAGGCAAAGGTTCCATGTGGGCCATCAACAACATTGAGATAAAGGGAACAGCTGGGAGCATCTACATCAAATAAGTTTACGCTAACCAAACATAAAGATCTTAGATTATGAAAAAGCACATTATATATTTTTTCAGTCTCCTTGTGGTGAGCCTGCTGATGGCTTCCTGCAACCGTTGGGATGAGCCCGAATTAGTTGTACCCGTTTACGATGGTCCCGCCGCCAACCACACCATCGCTGACATCAAGGCCAAGCACACCTCATTGGGTTCCGGCTTGCAAGACTCCATCTGCCGTTGGGACGAGCCCTTCATCGTCAAAGCCGTGGTGGTCAGTTCCGACCAAGGCGGCAACTGCTACAAATATATGACCATCCAAGACGAGACCGGCGGCATTGAGATCTCCATTGACCGCACTGGGCTATACAATGATTATCCTGTTGGACAGACCATCTATTTGGACTGTCGTGGTCTTATCGTCGGCGATTATCATAACAAATACCAGATTGGATGGAAAGACAGGACTTCCGTACAACGCATCAACCAGGAAGCACTGGACCAGTACATCCACAAGGACGGACTGCCTAACCTGAACAACCCTTTGATAGCCAATCCCATCGACATTAAGGGAACATCCGATCTCACCAATGAGCACACCAACTGCCTTGTACGCATCAACAACTGCAAATTCGACAGCAAGTACATCGGCCAACCTTTGGCCACCAACGATCTCACCTTGGACCGCGAGGTTTACATCAATGGCGCAACCGTCGTTGTACGCACGTCCAACTATGCCAACTTCCGTTCCACCATCATTGAGGACAAAAAATACTGCTTATACGGCATTCTTTCCGTATATAATTCCGATTATCAGCTTACACTGCGTACCAAAGAAGATATTCAAGACGCCGTTAACGAATCCGACATCCTGTTGCAAGCGTTGACCTTCGATGAAAACTCCACCACCACTGGCGGATGGATTACGGTTCCCGGCAACACATGGGCGTTCCAGTCATTCGATGGTGATTCTTTTATGTGGCACAACAGTTCCACGACGACTTGCGACGATTGGCTCATCTCGCCCGAGCTCAGTTTCTCCGACCTTCAGGGCACCGTAATGCGCCTCAACCATCGCAACAACGTAGAGGGCAGCCCTGCCACCTATTATCAGGTCTACTATTCCACCACTTACAACGGCGGTGATTTCGACGAGAGCGAATGGACGGCATTCAACCCCAACCTGAACAGCTTCCCTGGCAACAGTTTTGGCTTGAGCAATGAACTTAACCTGTCAGTGATTCCGAGCCCCAAGTTCAGAATCGCGCTCCGTTATCACAAAAACGGCAATGCCAACGGAACGAGATGGTTTGTCAAGAGTGTGAACATTTATAAAAAACGCTGACAACAAAAAGAACAAAGATCAAAGAACAAAAGACAAAGTTTTTACTAATACTAAACTCATAACTTAATGACTAAACTCTGCTCGATTGAGGAGGCTTTGGAAGATTTCAAAGCAGGAAAATTCATTATTGTGGTCGATGACGAAGATCGCGAAAACGAAGGCGATTTTATTATTGCGGCCGAAACAATAACCCCTGAGAAAGTCAACTTCATGCTGCAATACGGTCGTGGTGTGCTTTGCGCGCCGATGACGACCGAGCGTTGCGAGGAGTTGAACCTGGATATGCAAGTCTCGAACAACACGTCGTTGTTGGGCACGCCGTTCACGGTCACCGTGGACTTGTTGGAGCACGGATGCACCACAGGTGTGTCTATGTTCGATCGTGCATCGACCATCAAGGCGTTGGCAGACCCGACGATGAAGCCGCACAACTTCGGTCGTCCGGGGCACGTGAACCCTTTGCGGGCACGTGATGGCGGCGTGCTCGTGCGTGCCGGCCACACGGAAGCCGCCGTCGACCTTTGCCGTCTCGCCGGCCTCAAGCCCGTGGGCGCACTCATCGAGATCATCAACCCCGATGGCACGATGGCTCGTATGCCCCAGCTGCTGGAGGTGGCCGAAAAGTTCGGCATCAAGATCACCAGTATCGAGAAACTCATCGCCTACCGCTTGCAAAACGAAAAACTCATCCGCAAGGAGCAAGAAGTGAACCTGCCCACACAATGGGGACAGTTCCGGCTCATCGCCTACACGCAACTCAACAACGGTGCCACGCACTTGGTGCTCAAGAAGGGCGACTGGAAGGAAGGCGAGCCCGTGATGGTACGCGTGCACTCCTCGTGCGCCACGGGCGACATCTTCGGCTCGTCCAAATGCGACTGCGGCGACCAGTTGCACCGTTCTATGGAGATGGTTGAGAAAGAGGGAAAGGGTTTGGTACTCTATATGAGCCAAGAGGGCCGTGGCATCGGACTCGTCAACAAGTTGCGCGCCTACCACCTACAAGAGTTGGGCCGCGACACCGTTGAGGCTAACCTTGAGCTAGGCTTCAAGGCCGACGAACGCGACTACGGCATCGGCGCGCAGATCCTGCGCGACCTCGGCGCCTCCAACATCCGTCTCATCACCAACAACCCCGCCAAACGCGTCGGTCTGACCGCCCACGGCATCCACATACAAGAAACCATCCCCATCATCATCGAACCCAACGAGATCAACAAGCGCTATCTCAAGACCAAACAGGACAAGATGGGACATAATCTGCATATCGAATAACAGACCATTGGAAAATGAAAAAGATCTACTTGTTTGTCTTATCGGCTATCATTCTGTGTTCCAATCTTCTAAACGCTCAAAACGACTCTGTTCCTTTTTTCAACACGCTCCGCATGGAAGTTCGTGCTGATTTTGAATATCATCACCTGATGACTACCACGGCCATGTTGCCTTTGACGCACGATGACAACACCTACGGTTTCAAAGGCCGTTATTTCAACATTCATGTCGGCGGCAATTTCACAAAGAGTCTATCCTACTATTTCCGCCAACGCATTGTTGCCAACCCCGGCAGCAATTCCTTCTTCGACAACACCGATTTCCTGTATCTCAACTATGCCATCAACAAAAACTGGAGTCTGCGCGTCGGCAAGGAAGCCCTCGCTGTGGGCGGCTTCGAGTACGACGCACCGCCTATCGACGTGCTCTTCTGGTCATACTATTGGGACAATTTCTATTGCTTCCAGTTGGCCGCCGGAGTCAAGTTCCAAAGTAATGACGGGAAAAACGCCATTATCGCACAGGTGGGCAACTCACCCTATCTGCATTATGGCTCTCCTTTCAAGAACTCGCTGCTCAGCTACAACCTTTTCTGGAGTGGCGACTTTGGTCCGTTCCATACGCTGTACTCCTTCAACATGTTCCAGCGCGACAAACAGGGCCATTTCATGAACTACATTGCACTGGGCAACAAGTTGGCCTTCGACCGCTGGGACATCTATGTGGACTTTATCCACCGGACCACTTCCCCCAAGCGGATCATGAAGGATTTCGGAGTTATCGCCTGCGCCAATTTCTACATCAACCCCTATTTCAACCTGTTCATAAAAGGCGCTTACGAGCAGAATCATGACCAAGTTGAATACAACAACTTCATAGAGACTGGTGATATCTGGGATTGCTTAGCAGTTCCAGGACAGACATACACCTACGGAGGACTCGGTTTTGAATACCGCCCGAAACGTTGCACCGACATCCGCATACACGGTTTTGTGGCCGACTTCTGCACACGGAATTTCCATCATGAGTCCGAAAGCACCGTGCTTGTCAACAATTCCCGAAATGACAATATAACCGCCAATGTGGGCATCTCATGGTTTATAGATATAATGAAATACATCAACAAAAAACTCAAATGAAAATCCGAAGAAAAAACACATTTGAATATACCAAGGCGATAGAGAACGCTTTTAAGAAGTTCGAGAGCCGTCTAAAGCTCAAGGCCCCCATCAAATTCACGAGCAAGCGTTCCATCGAGGCCTTGTTATTCTTGCTCATCTTTATCGGGTTCTTTGCCTTTATGGCCTATAAGATGAGTCTGCCAATGATGCTCAACACCTTTATGCAGACGGCCTATCATCTGTTATTGGAGACGGTGTTCTACATTATGGCCATCTGTGTACTGATGGGTGCCATCAGCAAGTTGTTGGCAGAATTCGGTGTGGTACGTCTTATGGAGAACATCCTGCGGCCCTTTATGAAGCCGTTATACAACCTGCCGGGCGTAGCCGCGTTGGGCGCCGTGATGACCTTCTTGAGCGACAATCCGGCAATCATCACGCTATCCAAAGACAAAAACTTCAGCCGTTATTTCAAGAAATACCAGCTCATCTCGCTCACCAACTTCGGCACTGCCTTCGGTATGGGATTGGTGGTATTGGCCTTTATGACGGGTCTGGGCTTCGGCAAGGGTGCCTTGGTGGGCATTTTGGGAGCGGTCATCGGCAGTATCATTTCCACACGGTTGATGCAGCGTTTCACCCTCAAGGCCTATCCCGAACTTGACATGCCCGTTTCGGAGGAGGAAGGCGACGAGCAACAGATCTCCTTCAAGAGCGAGGGTAGCGTGTTTATGCGTTTCCTCAACTCCATTTTGGACGGCGGCAAAGACGGTGTGGCCATCGGTGTGGCCATCATACCCGGCGTACTCGTCATCTCCACCCTGGTGATGATGATGACCTTCGGCCCGGACACGACCAGCGGAGCCTACACAGGCAATGCATACGAGGGCGTGCCCATCATCACGTGGTGCGCCGCCAAAGTCGATTTCGTATTCAAATGGCTGTTCGGATTCACGAATCCCGAACTCATCTCCTTCCCCATCACGGCTTTGGGAGCCGTCGGCGCAGCCATCGGTCTTATCCCCCGTTTCATCTCCCAAGGCATCATCGACAGCAACGCCATCGCCGTGTTCACCGCTATGGGTATGTGCTGGAGCGGATATCTGAGCACCCACACGGCAATGCTCGACTCGATGGGGTATCGCAAACTCATCAGCAAAGCCATCGGGGCACACACCATCGGTGGCCTGTGCGCAGGCATCGCTGCCCACTGGCTCTTTGTGTTGATCTCGTTGATCTAACCGATTAAATCAGGATTCTCGTCTGCTTTTTGTACTCCGCATACTGCGGCTTGTTCTTCAATTGTCGTTTCTCCATCAAGGGGATACTGATGAAGAGGAAGAGACACGTCATCAGGATGGGACATACCACATACCAGGCGTTGACGCTGAAGCCAAACATCGACACGAACATAATCCATACGCCCCACCACATCGAAATCTCACCGAAATAGTTGGGATGGCGCCCATGTTTCCATAGTCCCACATTGCAGACTTCCCCCTTGTGCTCGCGCACGAAGCGATGGATTTGCGTGTCAGCAACCAGCTGGATAGTGGCGGCGCCGATACAGACGAAGAAGCCGAGCCAGGTCAGCAGATTGGCCGAGCACACGTGGTCGATGATATAGAGCCCGGGCAACACACAGAGAAACACCAACACCGTAGGCATCATATTGAGTCCGAAGAAGTTGATGATATGGAAGAGGAATGGCTTCTGTTCCGTACGATATTTGGTGTAGCGCCAGTCCTCGGCATTGAGGTTGCGGAACGTAATGGCCCAGTTGGCCGTCAGGCGGATGGCCCAGACACCGACCGCAACGAGTAGCAGGCATTGGGCAACGCCGAAGCTCCCGCACTGTACGAACCAAGCCGTCACCAGCACCGGAGGCAGCACGCTCCAATAGGGATCATAGACAGACACATTCTTGAAAACAAGGCCCCAAAACCACACGAAAACCGTGGCCGCCACATCGGCTATGAACAGACGCCACATCTCCGACGGGAAGACAGTCGCCAACGAAGAATAGACGCACACACCCACAAGGAATGCCGCAGCATATATAAGGAATATAATGATAAAACTTGCAAGACGGGATTGTTTAAGCTTTTCCATAATATTTAAATAATAATTTTGGCAAAGATAAAAAAAATGGGCAGTAATTACGTTTACCACCCATTGAGATTTATGATTTAAGTTGTCAAACGACAGACGTCAGATATTGGTTCACTGGCTTATCGGTCCATCGCTTCTTCTATTCGTTTAGCAGGCAGCGGACGGAGTAGCCGAACTTCTTGTCGCGCTCGCTATTGTTAAAGGTCGGCGAGTTCATACGGATGTATCGGGCCCAAACGTTATCGCCGCTACCAATGGTGGAACTCCAAAAATAGGTAGAAGTGCCTAAGGCAAAATAGCTACCGCTATCGCTGTAATAACTGGCTGCCAATGCCGAGAAGTCCGTCGCATTATTGGTGGAAGGCGTATTGCCGACGGAACAGTCTCCCGTGTAGGTATTCCAAGAGGTGACGGCAGCCAAGGCCTTGGCGATATTCAAGTTGGAAGAGCCACAGACATACTGGCTTTGTGAAGAGACATACGTGGACATTGTCGTCCATTCCGCATCGGTCGGCACGTGCCAACCCGTGGGGCAGATGCCTTGCACCGGGCCGGAATAGTTGGCGCTGTGCATAGCGGCCGCCCAGTTGTACAGGTAGCCGTAAGTAGACACATTGTCGGCATCGTTGTCTGGATTGTAACGATACGGCGTAGTGGCCGAAAAGGTGGTACCCATTGCGATTTCGGTTCCGTCGCTGTAATGGGTGGCACGCATATTCTCCTTGGTCCAGCATTGCGTGCCAATCAGAACGGTGTTGTACACATTGCCGTCATAGTCATTCACGGTGCTGGTGCCGCAGGCGAAGCCGGTGGGCGAGGTGGTCACGAAGCTCACCTGGTTGCCGTATGCGGTGCCGGCACTGTTGGTGGCGTAGGCGCGGACGTAATAGGTCGTGCCCTCGGTCAAACCCGTGATGTTGGCGGTGAAAGTTCCCGTACCCGCGCCGTTGCTCGTGTGGGCGTCAGCGACGGTCGGGGTGCCCGTGGTGTTCCAGCAGATGCCCTTGTCCGTCACGGAAGCGCCACCGTCAGCGGTCACATTGCCGCCAGAGACAGCCGTGGTGTTCGTGATAGCGGAAACAGCCGTAGTGGTCACGGTAGGCACTACAACGGCACTGGTGCCGCCACCAGCGGTCGTGCCATAGACACAACGCACGGAACGTCCATTGGTAATACTGGTAAAGCCGCGTACAATATTGGCAATGCCATTATGAATATTTACACAATTGGCTGACGTAGAAGAATATGCGGTGGAGGTCCAGAATGCGGCGACATTACCAAAAGTCAAATAGCTGCCGGAGAAGTATGCGGCAGGTTGGGCGTTGAATCCCGTACTGTTATTGGCGGTGGGGTCGTTGCCGGGCGCACACGTGATCGTGCTTGCGTTCCAGCCTGTGGTGGAAGCCAAAGCCTTGGCAATGAAGGTTGTAGTTGAATTGCATCGATACGCATCTTGGGCATCCACATAGTTCAACATTTCGGTCCACTCACCATCCGTCGGCAAATGCCAACCCGTCGGGCAGACGCCTTGCAGACTGGTCGGTGTCCCAGTCGTGGAGGCACCGTGCATAGCGGCGCTCCAATTGTACAGATAGCCATACGTCGGGACATAGGCCATATTGCTGTCGGGAGCATAGCGATATGCCGTCGAATAAGAGGAAGTCGTGCCAACCGGTATGGTCGTGCCATCGGCGAAACGCGTGGTGCGAAGGTTCTCCTTCATCCAGCACTGGTTTCCGATCTTTAGGGTGGCATAAACATTGCCGTCGATATCCCGAACCGTAGAGGTTCCGCATACAAACGTCACGCTGTCAACAATCGTTTGCACACTATCCACAACGCCTTGCACGCTGTCGATGATATTCTGCAAGCTGTCGAGATGATCCTGCATAGCGCTAAGAATAGCTTCCAGTTGGGTGAACGTGACATAACCGGCGTCGTTGGTGAAGGCGCTCACGTTGTCGGGAACCGTCGGAATGGTCGGCTTATTGAGGATCTGCTGCACACCGCTGGTGGCGTTCCAGTCGGCGTTCTGCTGGACAGGCACCTGCGACAAGGTGATGAAGCCGCTGTTGTTGACCAAATCGTTAGTCGTCGTCGGGATGTCCGGTTTGTTGGTCAGGTCGGCGTAACTGCCGGTCGTGGCTACGGTGGCCAGGGAGGGCTTGTTTAGAATCTGTTGCACACCGTCCGTGGCGTTCCAGTCGGCGTTCTGCTGGACAGGCACTTGCGACAAGGTGATGAAATCCGCGTCGTTGGTGAAGGCGGACAAATTCGTCGGCACGGTCGGTATCGTCGGCGTGTTGATGAGGTCCGCGTAGTCCTTGTCCCACGCACTGAACACAGGGTCGACCTCCACGAGAATGCCGCCACCGATGCTGTCGGGCAGTTGCGACATCGTGACGAAGCCCACATCGTTGTTGAAGTCGCTCAAGTCCGTCGGTGCATTGGTTAGGTCGTTGTAGTCGCCGCTGAAGCCATTGCCCGCTTCCTTGGCGTACAGAGCGAAGGGAACGCTCAGCAACTGCTGCACACTCTCAATGCTGTAGTTGACACCGCCGTTGGGATCGGTTTCCACTTTCAAGAAATACGGGCCATCGGACCAGTTGATGTTGGCAAAGGTGCCGCTGGACACGGTGCCCTCGCCAATGGCAAGGGACATCAGGCCGTTGATGTTGGTCGTGACATTGTGTGTCTCGACATAGACGGCCGCGCCGGAAGCGCTGCCTTGCAAAATGCTCACACGCACTCCTACAGGCACGCTGGCCTGGAGGGCGTTGTTACTGTTGCGTACCACGGCTTGGTACGTAAATTTCTCGGGTGCCTGGGCAAACAATGTAGCCACGCCCAAAACCATTACAAATAAAAAGGATAAAAATTTTTTCATAATATGGAGAATTTAAGTTAGTAGTCAGTGAATAGTCGTTAATAATTTTGTTCTTTCGTCCGATGGTTCATTGGTTAATTGGAACATTGGATCACTGTTTATTCTTGATGACCTTGAACGTCTTAAGCAGTCGGTCGCCATCAACGACACGAAGTTGGTAGGTGGAAGACGGAAGGGCGGAGAGGTCCATAGCGGTCTCCAAATCGCTGACCGTGAAGATCTGGATCAAGCTTCCCTGTATGTCAAACAATTCGGCGGTCAGTCCTTGAGCCGGAATCTCATAGTTGGCAATTCGCAGACTGACGGTGTTGGCTGTGGGGTTCGGGAAGAGGACTGCCTCAAGCATGATGCCAGGGTAGTTGTTCACGCCCACCGTTTGGATTTCGTAGGGCTGTTGTACACCTTCGATGACATACTTGTCGCCAGCTTCGACGCGCTGGTCGGCCACCTGGCCAACCGTATAGGTCACCGTACCGCCGTTGCCCGTGGCTGTTCCGCCGGTCGTCACCACGCCATTCTGTGCCAATGCAGCCATCGCCGCAAAAAACATAAATAAAAAAATAATAAGTCTTTTCATAATATTTATGGTTTAAAATACATTCAACACGGCAAAGATATAAAAAAAGCGGATAGCGGATAGCAGATAGTGGGTGGCATTTTTTTAGTGAGGAATTAGGAATGAGGAATGTCGCATCAAAAAACATCGTATCTTTGCAAATTCTTAATTCTTCACGTCTTACGTCTCAAATCTATAATCATGAACTTCTTCATCGTTGACGCTTTCGCGGACCATCCTTTTGGTGGAAACACTGCAGGGGTGGTGCTTTTGCCTGCAGGGGCAAGTTTCCCAGCGGACGCACTAATGCAGGACATCGCCGCTGAGTTGCGGTATTCGGAGACCGCCTTCATGCTAAACGAGAGCGGCGTTCTCCACATTCGTTACTTTACCCCTGCGGGGGAGGTTCCGTTGTGCGGGCACGCCACCATCGCCACCCTCGGCGTATTGCGCCACAAAGGACTGATCACAGATGGTCGGATATACCCCATCCGCACCACCGCCGGGGAACTGGAAGTCGAGGCGGGACCCATCGTGATGATGCAGATGGCCGCGCCACAGCTCATCAGCACACTCGATGGGAAGACGACCGCACAGTTGTGCCGCATAATGGGAATAGGAACAAACAACGAGGGGATCCCCGCACAGATTGTCTCCACAGGGTTGGCGGACATTATGCTCCCCATCGGCAGTATAGAGCAGTTGCAGACGTTGCACCCCGACTTCACGGCGTTGCGAGCGCTGAGCGAGACGTTGGGCGTGGTGGGCGTACACGCCTACGCGATGGTCAATGACAGCCACACGGCGCACGTGCGTAACTTCGCCCCGCGCTACGACATCGACGAGGAGTCAGCCACAGGCACCGCCAATGCCGCCCTGACCTACCATCTCTTCCTCAACGATCTGATCTCCGCGCCGGAGCACTGTACCTTCCTCCAAGGCGAGGCAATGGGCCGACCTTCCATCATCAACACTACCCTATCCCACTCCAACGGCCACTGTGACATCCGTGTCGGCGGACCCTATTACGTAGTGGCGAAAGGTGATCTTCGGCTGTAAGCCGAAATTAAAAATTCAAAGTGATTTAAGACGTGGGATTTGAAGATGTGAGAGAACAGATAATAGATGAGAGATGAGAGAATATGAACTGCTATCTGCTTCATTCCTAATTCCTCATTCCCAATTCCTAATTAAACTTTTTCCTGTTCATAATTTGTTCGGAAAACCAGGCATTACCAATGCATAAAAGACGTTATTTTGTTGTTTTAAACTAATAAATTTTCAAATTATGAAAAAAGTCATTATCACTTTCGTTGCTATTTTCGCTTTAGTGAGCGTAAGTATGGCACAGCCGCGCGCCATTGGCGGTCGCGTAGGCTACAATTTGGAATTCTCCTATCAACACGCCATCGGAGAGGCCAATATGGTTGAACTTACCGCTGGTGCCACCAATGTCTGGAGTCCTTGGGCTTATGCAGACGTAACGGCCACTTTCGACTGGGTCTTCAACATCAATGGTGGTTGGAACTGGTACGTAGGCCCCGGCCTCGGTGTCGGTTTGGGATATGGCCGCTATTGGCATGATTACGAATACATCCCTTTCCGTCTGAATGTAGGAGCACAAATCGGTTTTGAGTACCAATTCGACATCCCGCTGAATCTCAGCTTGGACTGGCGTCCTATGATCAACACCCTGGGATTTGTCAGAGGTGACGGCTATCCCATCTATTGGTCCTTATTCTCTCTGGGCTTCGGTGTCCGCTATAGATTCTAAAGAAGATTCAGAATTCATTTATAATTCAAAGTTTATCGCCGCCCTATGGGCGGCGATTTTTTTCATCAAACCTTATGATTTTGTGGAGTGTACTCCCGATTTTTCCATAAAATTCGGGAGTAATGGCTTCCCGTGTGAGGAATCTCCACGGATCGCGCGGATCTGCGCGGATTTCCGATAGATGATTTTTTGCCCGGCACCCCAACTTGTAGAGATGCTGGCGCGGATAAAGAACCCTCGCCGGGAATCGACTCAAATCATTGCAAAAACAAGGATCACCGGCGAGTACATCTGCATCGACGGAGGAATGACCCGCCGATGATCTACCACAGGGAAAACGGTTGGAGGTTGCAATAAACGG
>JAIKWD010000023.1 GCA_024685175.1 Bacteroidales bacterium | reverse complement strand
TCTCCTTGAATTTCTTGGCGACGAGCAACGCTCCAGCCATGCCCGATGCATTGTCGGCAGCACCGTTGTATATCGTATCGCCGCGCTCATCGGCTTTTCCGATACCCAGGTGATCCCAGTGGGCACAGAACACGACGGCCTCGCCATCCTTGCCGCTCCCTCTGAGGATGCCGCCCACATTGCGCGTCTGCTGGATGTCGTAAGTCACATTCATCTTCACATCACCTCTTACATTCAAGGCGAAACTCTTGAAGCCAGGCTTTTTGGCATCAGCCAGCGCCTTGTCCATGTCCATGCCTGCCGCAAGAAACAGTTTCCGGCAACCGTCCTCATGCAGCCATCCCCTGACGGCCAATTCGCCAGCATTGCGTGTATCCGGGTCATAGATGGCGAGATTGTCACTCAGGTGGCCATTCACACAGACGTGCCACCCGTAACTGGCGGCTTCGGTATGGTGGAGCACCAGACATCCGGCAGCGCCCTGACGCTGAGCCTCTTCAAACTTATATAACCAACGGCCATAGTAGGTCATATTGCGTCCCCGGAAGAGGTGACTGTCATAAAAGCCGGGGTCGTTGACCATGACCACCACGATCTTGCCTTTCACATCAATGCCCTCGTAGTCGTTCCAGCCGTATTCAGGCGCATTGATGCCAAAACCGCAGAATACATACTCCGCCTTCTTCAGGTCAATTTTCTTGGTGGCGCGAGTCGTCCAGATGATCAAATCGTCGGGATAGCGGAGCACCGATTTCTTCTTCCCGCTCACCGATAGCCTGCCGCCCACGGGCTTGGCCGTAACGGCAATCATCTCAAAGGGTTGGAACCAACTGCCGTTGAAGGCAGGCTCCAAACCCATGACCTCCAACTGATTGGCAAGATACTCCACCGTCTTGTCCTCAAAGGGCGTCATGGGCTTTCTTCCGCCAAACTCATCACTGGCAAGCACCTTTGTACATTCCCTCAGCAGCTGTTCGTCATTTCCGGTTCGCAACTGCTCCTGTGTAATCTGTGCACTGGCGGTTGCCAGCCCCATGGCGACAAAAGCGATTACCGTCACCAACACTTTAGCATTAATTCTCATAAGTCTTTTTTTTCTGCAAAGATACAAAATCTTTTAATACTGTTCGGCAAATAATTGATAAAGCTCAATAAACGGCTGAATATCATTACCTTAATGGCGGTTTTATCTTAAGGGGCTTACTTCTAAGCCCGTAGTGCTGTCAGGTGCATGATACTGGACAATAGCCAAGTGTAAACCACTGGAAAAAATGCTTGATTTTCAAAGAAATCACCTATATTTGCAACATGAAAAAAATCGTTTCGCTTACAATAATGGTGATATTCGCCGCACTGTTGTTTGGGGCGGACGCTCAAACAGAGTCAGACTTTCTCGGTGTTTTTGGCGACAAGGCCACGAAACTACAGGGCAAGAAGTTAAGGTATCGCGAAGTGCTTACAGCACCGCAAGATACCGCTCAACCCATCCTGGTCATTTACCTGCATGGCGGTAGCGGCGGCGGAAGTGACAACAAGAAACAGATGAAGTCGCCTGCTGTTGGCAAGATTTATGATTACCTCAATAAGAACAACATCAAAGCCTATTACCTCGTGCCGCAATGTCCGGGCAACGCTTCATGGAACGGAGATGCGCCACGACAGCGCAATCGTGGCGGTCGCCCATCGCCCGGTGAGCATCGCTCTCGTGAACCGCAGAAGTGCGAGGCCTACAACAAGTATGTCAAGGCTTTGGCCGACTACTATGTAAGAGAGTTCGGTGTCGATTCGACGCGCATCTACGTTTTCGGCTCGTCGATGGGCGGTCAAGGCGTTTGGTCTCTGCTTGCCGACTATCCAGACTTTTTTGCAGCTGCCATGGTAGCTTCGGGAGGATATAGGGGGTATCACACCGCACAATTGGCTCGTACTCCTATAATATGTACACGAGGTACGTTAGAAACGAGGACCGAACAAGTGAAGCAACTGATAGATGACATCAACCTATTCGGAGGCAATGCCGTCTTCCAGCTGTTGGAAGGGTTGGACCATCACGAAGCAACATCTGCAGCATTCACTCCCGAAAGAATCGAGTGGGTGTTGCTCCACCGAAGAAAGCCATAAGTACCTATTTTTTAGACATGCAAGAAAAAGACAATCAAGGTTAATAATCCCTTAAAAGCTTGCAGATTTGGAGCTTTTTCCGTATTTTCGCATCCTGAAACTGAAGATAACTAAAAACGTTGAATATTAATATGAACAATCGCATCACTGAGGGCTATATGCCCTTTATGGGTTACCAGACCTACTATCGTATCGTCGGCGAACCTTCAGAGAATGCTCCCTTGTTGCTGCTTCACGGCGGTCCGGGCAGTACTCACAACTATTTCGAGGTCCTCGACTGCATCGCCGATACAGGTCGGCAAGTCATCTCATACGACCAGATCGGCTGCGGCAATTCTTATCTCGACGGGCATCCA
>JAIKWD010000019.1 GCA_024685175.1 Bacteroidales bacterium | reverse complement strand
GGAATAGACCTCCTAACCCCATGTAATTATAGTCTTTAATGGATGCCAACATTGTCCCGTTGTTCAGTTTCACCAGATTTACCACCACACTATTTCCATTTGGGTCTTCAAAGACATTGGTCCAAGTCGAGTCCCAGTCTGCCGATTTGTAGATGCCGTTCCATGTGCCAACTAACAGGGAGTTATCAGCTGTAACACCAAAAGAAACGCTACTCGCATTTGTAGGGATGGGAAGAGCCTGCCATTCCGTGCTTCCGGCTTCTCTTTTGTATAGCGAATTGGCATAATTCGAGCCTGCCAACAGAGTGCCGTCTGTATGTTCATAAAGACATAATATCCCGCAGTCTTCCAATCCGATGAGACCCCAAGTCATTCCCTCATCTCTAGAGCAGTACACACCTGATGCGCCTACGATAATGTTACCTTCGGAATCTACAATGAGTGAATGAATGCCTGTTGTGGGTGGGTTAATTTCCATCCAAAAATCATCTTCCGTTTGCGCTTGCGTCGTCATCCCTCCCGCCATCAGCAAGAGCGCAAGCAAAGCGTATAATTTGAGGTATTTCATATTATTTATTTTATTTGATTCTTTGTTTCTCTTGTAAAGATAGAGTGGGATTTGTTTAAGAGATGCTGGCGGTTTCAACCCCTGAGGAAACAAAAACGGGACACGGAATCCAAAGTTCCGCGTCCCGCGTCTAATGGTCTCGCAGAGTCACCGATCCACAATCCTGTCGGAGAAACTGATGTCCCGTAGTCTCGCGGTCTCGCGTCAGATTAATAGTATCTGTAACTCTTCACCTGGCCGATGTGGCGGGCGAGGCGGACCACCTGGTTGCTGTAGCCGAACTCGTTGTCGTACCACAGATACAGGATCACGGTCTTGCCGTCTTCGCTGACCTTGGTGGCCGGGGCATCGAAGATGCAGGCGCAGCTGTCGCCGATGCCGTCGCTCGAAACAAACTCGGTGTTGTTGCTGAAGCGGATCTGCTCGATGAGGTTACCCTCAAGGCAGGCGAGACGGAAGGCCTCGTTCACTTCTTCTACCGTGGTAGCTTTCTCGACGTCGAGGGCCAGCACTGCCAACGACACATCAGGTGTAGGAACACGCACAGCGTTGCTCGTCAGTTTGCCTTTCAGCTCGGGGATGGCTTTGGCAGCTGCCTTGCCAGCACCCGTTTCGGTGATGACCATGTTCAACGGGGCCGAACGACCACGACGTTCTTTCTTGTGGTAGTTGTCCAGCAAGTTTTGGTCGTTGGTGTAGCTGTGGATGGTCTCGATGTGACCCTTCACAATGCCGAAGTTCTTCAGCATGACTTCCAGGCCAGGAACGATGGCGTTGGTGGTGCAGCTTGCAGCCGAGAAGATGGTCTCGTTCTCAAGGTCGAGCGTATCTTGGTTGACGCCATACACCACATTCGGGATGTCGCCCTTGCCAGGAGCGGTGAGCAATACCTTGGACACACCCTTGGCCTGCAAGTGACGGGCCAATGACTCACGATCACGGAAAGCACCCGTGTTGTCGATCAGCAAGGCATCGTTGATGCCATATTGCGTGTAGTCGAGGTCCTCGGGATTCTTTGACTCCAAGAAGAGAATCTTTTGGCCGTTGACCATCATGGCATTCTCACCCGGAATGGGCGTGCACACACCATGGAAGTAACGGTGCACCGAGTCGGTACGGAACAGGTTGATACGCTTGAGAATATCCTCAGGCGAGTTCTTGCGGGTGACAATAGCGCGGACGCGGAGAGCATCGCCTCTGCCGGCCATCTCCGTCATCTCACGGCAGAGGATACGACCGATACGACCGAAACCGTAAAGGATGACATCCTGCACCTTGTTGCTGCGTGGGTTGGCGTCAATGATGTAGTTCAGCTTGTCGCGGACAAAAGCTGTCACGTTGTTGTTGTACTTTTCGCGTTCATCCGTCCATTCGGAGTTGAGACGACCCAAGTCGATACGTGCAGGAGCGAGATTCTCGGCGAGAAGGGCCTTGGCGAGCAAGAGCGAATCTTGGACACGCACCGGCTTGCCCAGCACGTTCTCCGCACGGAGATGCTTGTTCAGGATCTTGCCCGAGCCACGGTTTACCAAGAGCGAACGGAGCAGGATCAGCTCCACCGACTTGTCGTACCAAAGCCTGCCCACAATGTTGATCAACTCGTTGGCAGCCTTTTCGTTCTCATTCCACAATTTCAATGAGCTTTCGTAATTGTCCATGATATTGAATTTTTGTTAATAATTGTTTCGTTTTGCAAAGATAGAAATAATTAGTAATAAAAAAACAAACCCGATAGATTTTTACGCGTTGGATGAAAACCGAGCATTCACCACGTCCCAATCGACAATCTGCCA
>JAIKWD010000011.1 GCA_024685175.1 Bacteroidales bacterium | reverse complement strand
GGCTACTGGCGATATCCAATTCACGGCATCCGAGTTGCACATTCCGAATGTCGAAGTGCCTACGCCCGGTACTGGCGGATGCCGCAGTTCCGTGCCTGTTCGCTGTGTGAAAGATGAAGAATAAAAAGACAGTGGGCCGTTGCATGCCATGTACCTGCACGTGACGGTCACGGGCGTTGATGCGAAAATCGCACACATGGAAATGTTCGACATGTTCGGGCGGTCCGTTTCCGTGGAGACGCACGTCCGCGCGTCTCTGCCATCTCCAGCATTAACGGTCAACACGTCCGACATCCCCTCCGGCCTGTACGTTTTGCACGTCACCCTGACCGACGGCACCGTGCAAAACGTGAAGGTGGTGAAAAAATGATAGATTATGTTAACGGAAATCTGGCCAATACCTTGTACTCTGGGCCTTCCTTGTGCAGAAAACTTTGATACAATATGAATTCCGAGACAGGAATCTGTTGGGTGAAGTCGGGTTGCGATTGCTGGAAACGCTCCCAGAATTTCTTCTTATCTACTACGGATTTCACTCTTCCCAAGGTAATATGTGGCACGAAATTGCCGTAGGCCGGTTCAAATCCCTGCTGTGTCAACTGGTTTTCCAAATGCTGAAAACATTGCTTGAAAAAGAAGAATTCTTCAAACCCCAACCATAGCACCTCAGGGTGATAATGGCTGCCAAACACCCCCATTTTGTTCAGTTCCAAATAAAACGGTGAGTGTGATTCGCAGGTTTGCCGCAAGGCATCCTTGATGGCGGGAATCTTGCTGTCGGGGGTGGCCCCCAGAAAACGCAAGGTGAGGTGGCAGACTTCTTCTTTAACCCATACAATGTCATCGTGGCGCATCTCGTACTGGAATCGGGTGCGCCACGCTTTGAACGCATCGCTCAACTCAACCTTGGTGGCGATGAAGAGCCGCTTCATTACAACTCGCCTTTCAGATTCTGGTTGTGGAAACGGAGCAGTTTGTTCCAAAGGTGCACGCGCTCCACGCCCATCACATTGTGGTCGTGTGCGGTGTAGGGGAAGTACTCGATTTCAATGCCGTCGGTCACGGCCTGGCGCATCAGCTCCAAGGTGTGTTGCCAAACCACCGTGTGGTCCTGGCAGCCGTGCATCACGAGCAGCGGGCATTTCACATTCTTGATCTTGGGGATGATGTTGGCGTGCTCGTAGCCGTCGGGGTTCTCCTGCGGGGTGTCCATGTAGCGCTCGCCGTACATCACTTCGTACCAGGCCCAGTTGACCACCGGACCGCCGCAACTGGCTGCGCGGAACGCTTCCGGATGCTCGGTAATCAGCGACAAAGTCATGAATCCGCCGTAGCTCCAGCCGTCCAACCCAATACGCTCAGCATCCACGTATGGCAACTTTTTCAGATACTCCACGCCGCACATCTGGTCCTCCACTTCTTTCACGCCGAGGTTGCGGTGGATGCACTTCTCGAAGTCGGCACCACGGTTCTGCGTGCCGCGGTTGTCCAGCGTGAACACCACATAACCTTGCTCGGCCATGTATTCCAAGAACACGCCGCCGGACATGAAGCTGTTGGTGACCAATTGGGAGTGCGGACCGCCATAGACATAGATCAGACAGGGGTGTTTTTTCGTGGGGTCCATGTTGGGCGGGGTGATGAGGCGGCACCAAAGCGAGTCGCCTTCCTTGTTGAGGATGGGGAATATCTTAGTGGTGCCCAGCGCGCAATCAGCGTACGGGTTCTTGCAGTTCTTGAGTTCTTTCATCGTCTTGCCCTGGTTGTTCACCACGCTGATGACGCGCGGGGTGCTGACATTGGTGAAATAATCGATGAAATAGTTTTTGCTTTCATTGAAAATAGGCGTGTGCGTGCCGTCGGTGGCCGCAATACGAGTTACCTTGCCATCTTTCAAGGACGATTTGCAAACATATTGGTTTACAGGTTTTTCCGTTGGAGCGATGGTGAAATAGACAAACTGCTCCTTAGTGTCCAGTCCAATTACATCCACGAGGTCATAGCGCCCTTCGGTGAGTTTGCGGATTTGGCGGCCTTCCCCATCGTACAGGTAGAGATGACGCCAGCCGTCGGTTTCGCTGATCCAGAGAAAATTGTTGTTTTTCAGGAAAATCATGCGGTCGGAGGGCTCCACATAGCGACTGTCGCGTTCCTCGATGAGAACTTTCACTTTGTTGCCGGTCTGTAGGTCGTAGCGAATCAGTTTGGAGTGATTTTGCTCGCGGTTGAGGTGCGAGATGTAGAGGTATTTCTCATCAGGAGAGAAGGTTACATTGGTGAGGAACTCGCCGTCGCTGAGGTCTGTGTTGATGTAGTGGTAAACGGGTTTGTCGGCCTGTGCAGACTTGACCACATCGAAAATACCGACCTTGACTTGGTGGGAGGTGCGTCCCGCCATGGGGTATTTCATGTTTTCCACCGTAGCGATGGGCGTGGTGGTGTTCACCAGAGGATAATCTTCCACCATGCTCTCGTCCATGCGGTAAAAGGCAATGTAATTGCCTTTTGGTGAGATATATTGGCCCTCGTTGATGCCCCACTCGCTACGGTGCACCGACTCACCGAAGACGATGTTCTTGCCCGTGTCTGGACAGAGCAGGATGGGGCTGTAGTTGTTGAGGGGAGTCTGCACGAAGACCCCATCGTTGTTCTTGATGACGAACACCTTGTTTTTTATGGATTGGTCGATCACATCGTCCCAGTTGACCTTGTCGAACTTGTAGACAGTCACGGTTTTTCCGTCGTAGGTCAGCGTGGTGTTGTTTCTGGGAATGTAGATGGTGTTGGCGTTCACCCATTGGAAACTGCGCAGTTTCGTAACGCCGTTTTCGCCGAGATTCTTTTCCGACAGAAAAATGCTTTCCTTGCCGTTTTTGGCGTTCACCAACTTGATACTGCCGTCGTCAATGAGGGCGTAGTTGTCGGTGCCGGGCTGCCAGCTGAGGCCGTTGACACGCTCAAACATATATTTGCCTTGGAAAACGCCGTTGAGGTCAATGGTTTCGTTTTGGGCCGTCATTATGCCGACGGTCATGGCGGTTACGAGAAGGAGGGTGAAGATTCTTTTCATTGTCTTATTTTTTTATGAACCGCAAAGATACAAAAAATACAAGGTGTAATTAATTTTGCTTATCTTTGCTACCAAAATAAACGGCATGAAGCACATCAACATTTAATTAACAATAACTACTATGTTTTTCCAAGTCTATGGGGCTAACGCCCTGGCTCAATGGGGAATGCTGCTCGTCGTCCTCGTGGGTCTCATCCTGTTCAACGAGTTTGCCCGCCGTACTAAACTCGGGGGCATCATCACCTTTTTTGCAATTCCATTGGCATTGACGGTCTATTTCGTGGCCATTGCTATCGGTGCCCGTGTCGGTGCCGATTGGGCAGTGAGCAACCAGACACATGTTTATATGAACGGCTGGTTCCACTATGCCAAGCTGTATGCCGCCCTTACGGGCTGTATCGGCTTTATGATGATCAAATACAAATGGGGCATCGGTGCCAAGCACTGGTTCAAGCCGTTCCCGTTCATCATTGTGGCTATCAATATCTTAATTGCTGTGGTCTCCGATTTTGAGTCCGCTTTCATGGGCTGGAACAAATGGTGGCTTTCCTCTGAAGGTGTTTGGCTCTATGGTGGCTGGCACAATGTGATGAACGGTGTCGCCGGACTGCTCAATATCTTCTGTATGACTGCTTGGTGGAATGTCTTCCCGTCCAAAGACAAGAAAGACATGATTTGGGCCGACATGACGTGGGTATTCATCGTGGTCTATGACATCTGGAACTTTGCGTACACGTACAACTGCCTGCCTACGCACAGCTGGTATTGCGGTATTGCCCTTCTACTTGCTCCGACAATTGCGGCATTGCTTTGGAACCGAGGCGGCTGGATTCAGAACCGTGCCAATACATTGGCTATCTGGTGTATGTTCGCCCAAGTGTTTCCTCTCTTCCAGGAGACTTTCAAAGATGGTTTCCAGGCTTTCAAATGGGCTGTACTGCCTGTTCAGTACCCCAACGGCATCGATACTATTACAGAAATCTATGCTGCTGCTGGTGGTGACATGGCCGCTGTGGGCACAACCGTGGATACCGTAGCCGGTAACCCGACCATGATGACCGTCATCAGTGCCTTGGCTTTGATTACCAACGCCATTGCCCTTTGCTACATCATTGCACAGGCCAAGAAACGCCGTATCAATCCTTACAAGGAAGATGTCTTCATCAACCAGAAATACTACAAGGATGCTATGGCCCGTGCCGATGTGGAATAGTCATATCAGCCACCATTCAATACAGTGCTAAAAAGAAAAGAGCGGGTTCCTTGGGATCCGCTCTTTCTATTTGTGTTTTATTGTAGCAAAACCTGTTGCGATTACTCTGCATTAGCCAAAGGGGAGGCTTGCGTATAGACGCGGGCAGCCAGTTCCTTGTCAAGCATGTAGAGACCGTAACCGTTGCCGTCGATCATCTTCAGGTTGTCGATGAGGGTGCGGGCATTCTCCTCTTCCTCCACTTGTTCGTCGATGAACCACTGGAGCATACTCTGGGTGGCATAGTCCTTCTCCTTGGTAGCCAAGGCGTACAGATTGTTGATGAGGGAGGTCACCACCTGCTCGTGCTCGAGGGTGTTCTTGAACATAGCCAACGGATCTTTCCACTTGGTCTGCACCTTGTCGATGGCCTTCAGTGTAACGCGGCCTCCGCGGGAGATGACGTATTTGTAGAAAATCTGGGCGTGATCTTGTTCTTCCTTGAACTGGATCTCGAACCAGTTGGCCATTCCGCTGTAACCCAAGTCGTGGCACTGGGTGGCCATTGAGAGATAGAGGTAAGCCGACCACAATTCGGCGTTGATTTGAGCGTTGATCGCTTCTTCGATTTTTTTGTTAAGCATAATTATGATGTTTTAAAAAATGTAAATATATGTTGTGATTAGATTGTCCGTGTAGAAGTCCGGATGCCGCTTTATGTAGGCCTTGATGGGAATGCAGAGGGCCACAGCCAAGAGGCATCCACAGACGATGTCGGAAGGATAGTGCACACCCAGATAGACTCGCGTATAGCAGAAGACGAAGACGAACAGGGCAAGTACGATTGCGAGGAGATACTTCCGCTTGCAGTATTTTTTAAGAAAGAAAAACAGCATAATGGCCAGCGTCGTGCTGTTAGCGGCATGGGAGGAGACGAAACTATACGGACCTCCGCGGTATTCCCGTCCGTCGGGATAGACGTGGCAGCGTACCCGGTCCCGGATCTCGATGTTGTGTGTGGGCCGCGGCCGCTTCACCAACGGCTTGATGATGCTGGAGGAAATCAGGTCGGAGAGGGACAGGGACAACACGACCACCAACAATACCTTCCAACTCTTCTTCCGATACCCTAACCAGATGAGGACGATAACGCTCACCAGTAGTCCCAGCCACGGCAATACCTTGGTTAACAACCACATCGCCTGATCCAAAAAGGGGGTGTGCGCCCCGTTGATGAGGAACAGCAACTGGCGGTCCAGCATTTCTATGGCGTTCGGGAAAGTGGTCATCGGCTCCGGTTTTTTTATCAGCTGCAAAGATAGAAAAAAGAATGGGAAGCAGCGCAATTTTTTGTTATCTTTGCCCCTTGGTAATTTCAGGAATAATTATTCACAATTAATTTATAATCAATATGATAATTAAAGATAACTTTGTCAACAGGCATAATGGCCCGAGCGATGAGGAGAAGCAGAAGATGCTGGCCGTCATCGGAGTGAAATCTATGGACGAACTCATCGAGAAGACTGTCCCTTCCGCTATTCGTCTTCCCAAAGCGCTCGACCTGCCGGAAGGCCTCACCGAAGGCGAGTACCTCAACGCCATCCGCACCGTGATGGCCAAGAACAAGATCTACAAGTCCTACATCGGTATGGGCAGCTACAATACGTACACCCCGGCCGTCATCTTGCGTAACATCTTTGAGAATCCGGGTTGGTACACTTCCTACACCCCGTACCAGGCCGAGATTTCCCAAGGCCGTATCGAGGCGCTGCTCAACTACCAGACGATGATCAGCGACCTTACCGCTATGCCGTTGGCGAACGCCTCTATGTTGGACGAAGCCACTGCCGCTGGCGAGATGATGCTGATGTTCTTCCGCAGTCGTTCTCGCGACCAACAGAAGAACAACGTGTGCAAGTATTTCGTGGCCGACGACGTGTTCGAGCACTGCATCGGCGTGATGAAGACCAACGCCGCCCCGCAAGGCATCGAGCTCGTGATCGGCAAGGCCAATGAGGTCGAGTTGGACGACACCTTCTTCGGCGCTATGGTGCAATATCCCAACCAATATGGCGAGGTGCACGACTATCGCGCATTCGTGGAGAAGGCCCACGCGCACCATATCTTTGTAGGCGTGGCCACCGACTTGTTCGCGCTCACGCTGCTCACCCCTCCGGGCGAGTGGGGCGCCGACTGCGTGACGGGTTCCACCCAACGTTTCGGTATCCCGATGGGCTTCGGTAGCCCTGCCGCCGGCTTCTATGCCTGCCGAGAGGAGTTCCTCCGCCAGATGCCGGGCCGTATCATCGGCGTCACCGTCGATGCACAAGGCAACCGTGCCGTGCGTATGGCCCTCCAGACTCGCGAACAGCACATAAAACGCGAGCGGGCAACCTCCAACATCTGTACCGCCAGCGCCCTGACCGCCATTATGGCCGGCTTCTATGGTATGTGGCACGGCGCCGAAGGCCTGCGCAACAAGGCCCTCAAGACCAACGCGCTCGCTGGCGTGCTTGCCGACGAGTCCGCCAAGTACGGCTACAAACCCGATACCAACTTCTTCGACACCGTCTGCATTGCCCTTCCCGACGGCATCACTACTGCAGACCTTAAGAAAGTGGCCTTGGAGCATAAGGTCAACTTCCGCTATTGGTGCGAGGGTTGTTTCAGCGTCGCCCTCGACGAGACCGTCACCCACGAAGACATCAACGAAATCCTCGAGATTTTGGCTACCGCCGCCAAGAAGCCTTTCACGCCGCACGTATGCGACGGCTCCTGCGGCGCCAACTTGCGCTTGCCCAAGGAACTGCAACGTACGACTCCGTATATGCAACAGAGCATCTTCAAGAAGTATCATTCCGAGACCGAAATGATGCGCTACATGAAGATGTTGGAGGTTAAGGACCTCTCCCTCAACCGCGCTATGATTCCGCTGGGATCCTGCACGATGAAGCTGAACGCCGCAGCCGAGATGCTGCCGTTGAGCTGGGCCGAGGCCTGCTGCATCCATCCATACGCTCCCGCCGACCAGGCCGAGGGCTATCTGGAGATGATCAAGGAGGTGAGCGAGTGGCTCTGCAAGATCACCGGCTTCAAGGCCGTCTCTTTGCAACCCAACTCCGGTGCCGCCGGCGAGTATGCCGGTATGACCGTGATTCGCAACTATCACCTTAGTCGCGGCGAGGGACACCGCAACATCTGCTTGATCCCCTCTTCCGCTCACGGCACCAACCCCGCCTCTTCCGCCAAGGCCGGCAACAAGATTGTGGTGGTGAAGGCCACAGAGCACGGTGAGGTCGATATCGAAGACCTGCGCGCTAAGGCAGAACAGTACAAGGACAACCTCTCCTGTCTGATGATCACCTATCCTTCCACGCACGGCGTGTTTGAGGAGGGTATTCTCGAAATCATCAAAATCATCCACGAGAATGGCGGTTTGGTCTATATGGATGGTGCCAATATGAACGCTCAAGTGGGACTGACCTCTCCGGGCAATATGGGCGCCGATGTGTGTCACCTCAACTTGCACAAAACCTTCGCAATGCCTCACGGTGGCGGCGGCCCCGGTGTGGGACCTATCGCGGTTTGTGAGAAGTTGGTCGACTTCCTGCCCAACCACGTGGAAGTAGAGACGGGTGGCAAGCAAGGCAGCCAGGTGGCCGCCGCTCCTTACGGCAGCGCTTACCTCTTGCCCATCACCTACGGCTATCTCAAGATGCTCGGTGGCACCGGCCTTACCGAGGTCACCAAGGCTGCCATCCTCAACGCCAACTATATGCGTGCCAGATTGCAAGGCCATTACAAGATCCTCTACACGGGCAGCCAAGGTATGTGCGCCCACGAGATGATTCTGGACTGCAACGAGTTTGACCGCAATGCCGGCGTGCAGGTGGGCGACATCGCCAAGCGTCTGATGGACTACGGCTTCCATGCCCCTACGGTGGCATTCCCTGTGCACGGCACGTTGATGGTGGAACCCACCGAGAGCGAGCCGCTCAGCGAGCTTGACCGCTTCTGCGACGCGATGATTGCCATCCGTCAAGAGATCCGCGACATCGAGGAAGGTCGTGCCGACCGCGACAACAACGTGATCAAGAACGCCCCGCACACGATGAACGTGGTGTGCGCCGACGAGTGGACGCGTCCTTACACCCGTCAACAAGCCGCCTTCCCGCTGGCTCACACCGAGAAGTACTGGCCCACGGTTGGCAAGATCGACGATGCCTTCGGCGACCGCAACCTGGTCAGCGTGGTGAAAGAATAGATATTGACTATTGATGAAAAAGGCGCTCGTTCGAGCGCCTTTTTTTATGGTTGTTTACTTTTGTTGCAGCAACTCCTCCTTCGGTTGTTTGTACTTGAAGGCGAAGATGAAGACGATGGCCACGACGAGGGCGTAGCCGGCGAAAATATACCAAGAGGTCTGCCAACCTCTCCAGACATCCATCGCCAAGGCCTCCTTGGCGGCCTCGGCAAGATTTTCCAGGTCGGCACCGCGCAACTTGGAGAACACGAACTTGTTGACCACGACCTGTGCGCCGAGGGTACCGATCGTGGCACCGATGCCGTTGGTCATCAGCATAAACAATCCCTGCGCCGAAGAACGGATGTCGGGTGAGGTCTCTTTGTCGACGAACAACGAGCCGCTGATGTTGAAGAAGTCAAAGGCCACGCCATAGACGATGCAGGAGAGGATGAACAGCCAAACGCCGCCGCCGGGGTTGCCCAGGCCGAAGAACCCGAAGCGCATCACCCACGCGAACATTGCGATGAGCATCACTTTCTTGATGCCGAAACGTTTCAGACAGAACGGAATCAAAAGGATGCACAAGGTCTCCGAGATCTGGGAAAGGGAGATGAGTATGTTGGCGTGTTGTACGCCGAAAGTCTCGGCATACTGCGGGATGTGCTTGAAGCTGGACAGGAACGGGTTGGCGAAGCCGTTGGTGATTTGCAACGACACGCCGAGCAACATTGAGAAGATGAAGAACACGGCCATTTTGGGGTTCTTGAACAGGGTGAAGGCCTTGAGGCCGAGCGCGTCCACGAAGGACTTCTTCTCGGTGGATTGGCTAATGGGACAGTTGGGCAAGGTGAAGGCATAGACCGCCAACACGAGCCCTATGCTACCGCTGACCACGAACTGGGCGGCTGTGGATTGGAAGCCGAGCAGGTCGACGACCCACATTGTGACGATGAATCCGATGGTGCCGAACACGCGGATGGGCGGGAAGTGCTTGACAGTATCCATTCCGGCTCTGTCCAAGGCGTTGTATGCCACGGAGTTGGAAAGGGCCAACGTGGGCATATAGAAGGCGACGCTCAGCGTGTAGAGCGTGAACAACGGGCCGAATTGCACGGCGTCGCCAGCGCCCAAGCCGTAGAGTCCCGCGGCAATCATCGCCGCACCCGCAATACCGTGACTGATGCCCAACATCTTCTGCGCCGGAATCCACTTGTCGGCCACAATGCCGATCAAGGCGGGCATAAAGATGGAGACTATACCCTGGATGGAATAGAATATGCCGATGTTCCTACCCAAGCCGTGGGTGAACAAAAAGGTGCCCATACAGGTGAGATAAGCCCCCCAGATGGCAAACTGGAGGAAGTTCATAACGATAAGTCGGATTTTCAATTGCATCGTTGTATGTTTTAGTTTGTTATTTCACTTTAAAGTCGAAGAGCTTCTCCCCTTCGAGGAATCCTTGCAGATGGTCGTCGATATGGACGGGTCCCACACCTACGGGCGTGCCCGTGAAGATGATGTCGCCCGTGCGCAACGTGATGAATCTGGATACGTATGAGATGATTCGATCTATAGAGAACAGCATATCCGCACTATGGCCCTCTTGGACCTTCCGGTCGTTGAGCAAGAGGTGGAAGTGGAGATTCTGAACATCAGGTAACTGACTCTTGTTGAGAAATTTGCCCACCACGGCAGACCCATCAAAGGCCTTGGCTATCTCCCACGGATTGCCCGCCTCGATGCAGGCTTTTTGCATCTCCCTGGCGGTGAAATCCACGCCCAAGCCAATCTCTTCGTAGTAGCGATTGGCGAACTTCTCGGCGATGCACTTGCCCAAACGGTTGATTTTCACGATGACCTCGGTCTCGTAGTCGATTTGGCCCAACGAGTCTGGGATGAAGAAGGGTCGGTTGCAACGCGTGATGGCACTATCGGGCTTGAGGAAAAACACCGGCTCTTTCGGGGTCTCGTGCTTTAACTCGGCAATGTGCTTGGCGTAATTCCGACCGATACAGATAAACTTCATCGTTTACAAGAAATTGATGTTCAATACTAACTCAAGATAGCCGAACTTGGCGATTTGGTCTTCACCTGTGAAGTTGTTCTGGGCCTTGCCTCTGCCTTTGAAATAGTTGGTGAGGGAATGAGCGTAGTTGATGGTGAATCCTGTGCGGAAGTTCCGTGTAATGGAATATTCCAAGCCAAGGCCGGCATAAGCTGTTTCTTTCATGATGGCCGCCTCGGTAGATTGGGTCTTCTGACGAGTCCAGTACTCGGGGTCTCCTGTCTGATGGTTGGTGAAGGCATAGGTGTCGGAGTTTGTGGCCTGTAGGAGAAAACTATTGTAGAGTCCAAAATTACCGATTACAAAGAAATCACGCAATGACTTGGTCTTAAGGGTGATACCTACAGGGATGGTGAGATAATGGGCATTGTATCGACGTCGTATGTCAGTAGTGCTGATGGTGTGGTTCCCAATGGGTATAGTGATGTTGTCGAGAAACTTCATCTTTCCACCAAGTTGCTCCATGAAAAACCCCGTAGAGACGTAATAGCTCTTACGTGGTGTCAGATTGACGTTAATGTTAATACCATAACGCATACCTATGCACATGCCATCGCGCTCGAAGCCGGTGGTGGCAGGATACATCCAGTTGAGGGTGGGAGCGAATGAGAATCCGAAGTTGAGTTTATGTCCGAAACATTCATCTTTGACCACATACGGAACTGGATTGTGGGGTCGCGGATTATGAGGTCTGGATTTGTTGTTTGAGGGACTGGTGGTTTGTGCGAAGGAGAGACCAGCCCCTAAGACGGCAATCAGGAAAAGAACGAGCGTTTTTTTCATAATATGCTGATTTAGAATAGTTCGGATTGTGGTGACTGGAACTTGGTCTTGCCCAAATGCTGGTAGGCGAGGGCGGTGGCCTCGCGCCCGCGCGGGGTACGCATCAGATAACCCTCTTGGATGAGGAATGGCTCATAGACCTCCTCGATAGTGCCGGGATCTTCGCTTACGGCGGTGGCGATGGTGGACAAACCAACCGGACCGCCCTTGAACTTGTCGATGATGGTGCCCAAAATGCGGTTGTCCATCTCGTCCAATCCGTGCTTGTCGACATTCAATGCGGTGAGGGCCACCTGCGTGATGGGCAACGTGATGGTGCCGTCGCCTTTGATCTGCGCGAAGTCGCGCACACGACGCAAGAGCAGGTTGGCGATACGGGGCGTGCCGCGACTGCGACTGGCAATCTCGATGGCTGCGTCGTCGTGGATGGGGATGTCCAAAATGGAAGCTGACCGGCGGATGATGTTGCAGAGCGTCTCCGCATCGTAGTACTGCAAACGCAAGTTGATGCCGAAACGCGAGCGCAACGGAGCCGTCAAGAGACCCGAACGCGTGGTGGCACCCACCAAGGTGAATGGGTTGAGTGAAATCTGTACACTTCGTGCGCTGGGACCGCTATCGATCATAATGTCAATCTTGTAGTCCTCCATTGCCGAGTACAAGTACTCCTCCACCACTGGCGACAGGCGATGAATCTCATCGATGAAAAGCACATCGTGGGGCTCGAGGTTGGTCAGCAGTCCGGCCAAGTCGCCGGGCTTGTCGATGACCGGACCGGAGGTGCAGCGCACGTTGACGCCCATCTCGTTGCCGATGATGTGCGACAGGGTGGTCTTGCCCAATCCGGGAGGTCCGTGCAGCAACACGTGGTCGAGGGCCTCGCCGCGCGCCTTGGCTGCATGCACGAAGACCATGATGTTCTCGATCACCTGCTTCTGTCCCTGGAAGTCCTGAAACAACGCGGGACGGATGGCTCTCTCGAACTCCTTGTCGGCTGACGACAGCCGGTTAGCGGTAGGGTCAAGGTTCTCGTTCATCATTACTTGTTTTGCAGTTTGTCCAAACGATTCAATCCTTTGATGGCTGGCTCAAAGTTGGTTTTCAGTTTGAGGGCCTGCTCATAATCCTTGCGTGCTTTATCATATTGTCCCAGATACTCGTAGGCTACTCCTCGGTTGCACACCGAATAGACGAAGTCGGGGTTGGCCTTGATAGCCTGCGTGAACAATTCGGCAGCTTTCTCATATTTGTTGAATGGTTCATCCAAATACATATAGCCGAGATTGTTAAGCGAGGGCACATGCTTGTCGTCAATCTTAATGGCCGTTTGGTACTCTTGTTCGGCCTCTTGGATTTGTCCCAAATCCTGGTAAAGTTTGCCGAGGTTGTAGTGGATCTCCACGTTCTCTGGATCTACATTTAAGGCATTCTGATAGTAGGAGGCCGCGATGGGGTTCAACGATTTTTGGTAAAAATAGCCAAGCTCCAGGTATGCTTTCACCTCTTTGGGATTTTGGTCAATGACCAGCTGTAGATTGCGCAAGTATTCGGCTGTGTCGCCCATGTCCTTGTACATGAATGCTTTAATGAGATAGGCTCTAGGATTGTATTTCTCTAGTTTGATAGCTTCGTCCAAAGTCTCGTTGCACTGGCTCAGCAGGTTTTCGTGAAAGAACAACTCGGCCAGTTTCAATCGGGCGTCATTGTTTTTCGGGTCCTTTTCAATGGCTTTCTGAAGCATTTCTTCCGCGAGGTCGGTTTCCACTTTGGCAAAATATAGGTCGGAGAGACGGACATAGTATTTGCTGCTGTCGGGTTGCAGCTTGATGGCCGTCTGCATGTCCGTGATGCCCTTGTCAACATCCTGATGGGTGTAGTAGTAGTCGGCGCGTTGGTAGTATAGCTCTGCGTCCTTGGGGTGTTTGTCGATGTTCTTGCATAGCTTGGCCAGTTCTTCAGGCATATCGGCGTACTTCTTGTCGGAATGGCAGCCGGCAAACGTGACGAGCAGGCACGCGAGCAGGATGACGATGCGATTTCTCATATACGATTCTAGTGTTGGTTGTTCTTGATGGCTTCGCGAATCTTGCCTTCCAACTCGTCGCACAACTCGGGATTGTCGGCTAAAAGTTGTTTCACGCCTTCGCGACCTTGGGCTAACTTGGTGTCACCATAGGAGAACCAGGAACCAGCTTTCTTGATGATGCCGTATTCGACGCCCAAGTCGATGATTTCGCCCCGTTTGGAGATGCCTTCCCCGAACATAATGTCGAACTCGGCGGTGCGGAATGGGGGCGCAACCTTGTTCTTGACGACTTTGACTTTGACGTGGTTGCCGATGGAGGTGTCGCCGTCCTTGATTTGGGCCTGGCGGCGAATGTCGAGACGCACGGAAGCGTAGAACTTCAAGGCGTTACCGCCCGTAGTGGTCTCGGGGTTGCCGAAGAGCACGCCGATCTTCTCGCGCAATTGGTTGATGAAGATGCAGCAGCAGCCCGTCTTGTTGATGGTGGCGGTAAGCTTGCGCAGGGCCTGCGACATCAGTCGGGCTTGCAAACCCATCTTGGAGTCGCCCATGTCACCCTCAATTTCGCTTTTCGGCGTCAAAGCGGCCACGGAGTCGATGACGATCACATCAATGGCGCCCGAACGGATGAGGTTGTCGGCAATCTCCAAGGCCTGCTCTCCGTTGTCTGGCTGCGAAATCAGCAAGTCGGAGGTGTTAACCCCCAACTTCTCGGCATAGAAACGGTCGAAGGCGTGCTCCGCGTCGATGAAGGCCGCGATGCCGCCGTTCTTCTGAGCCTCCGCGATGGCGTGGATGGCCAAGGTCGTCTTACCTGATGATTCAGGACCGTATATTTCCACGATTCTGCCTTTCGGGAATCCCCCGACACCCAATGCGGCGTCCAAGCCGATGGAACCCGTGGAGATGACATCCATATCTTCAACTTTTGTCTCGCCCATTCTCATAATGGACCCTTTGCCGAACTGCTTCTCCAATTTTTCAAGCGTTGAGTTCAGCACTTTTAACTTTTCGGCGTTTACGTTTTTCTGTAATTCTTCTTTTTCCATAGGTTGGTTTTTTAGTGTTAATTGAGCGCAAAGATACGTTTTTTTACCATACAAAAATGTGATTTTTTTAACGAGGATTTCTAAATATAATTATGCTTAAATTGTTGATAATCAAAAATGAAAGCATTTTTTAACGAACAATTGTTATCCTATTTTTCGGAGTGTTTGCCATATTTCAATCTTCCTTGCTATCTTTGCCTTCTCAAAACGAAAACTATGCGCAAACGTGTCCTCTTTGTCCTGTCTTTTCTGTTGTGCCTTTCCTTGATGCACGCCCAGACCTTTACCGAATGGCAGGATCCTAAGGTGTTCGAGGTGAACAAGATGTACCCGAGGGCCAATATCCCCCAAAATGATGGGGTCTCCCTAAATGGCCAATGGCGATTCCACTATGTTCCCAATGCCGACGAGCGTCCGACCGACTTCTTCCGCACGGATTATGATGACAGCGGCTGGGGCACCATCCCCGTGCCGGGCAACTGGGAACTCAACGGCTATGGTGTGCCCGTCTATGTGAACACCACCAACGACTTCGACAACAGCGACCTGCCACGCGTACCCGTGAAGGGCAACGCCGTGGGCAGCTACCGCAAGTGGGTGAATATCGACAAAAAATGGAAGGATAAGCAGATAATCCTTAACATCGGGGGCGCAAAATCCTGCTTCTATCTGTGGGTGAACGGCGAGTTCATTGGCTATAGCGAGGATGCCAAGACCAACTCCGAGTTTGATATAACCCCATTTGTACAGTTTGGCAAGCGCAATCTCATCGCCCTGCAGGTCTTCAAGTGGAGCGATGGCTCCTATTTCGAGTGCCAGGACTTCTGGCGGTTGAGTGGCATCGAGCGCAGCATCACCCTATATGCCCAACCCAGAACGCACATTTATGATTACAAGATTGTGGCGGGTTTGGATTCCACCTATAGGAATGGAATTCTGGATATGGAAATGACAATTGAGAACCTGGATTCTTGTCCGAAAGACCAAACGTTCTATGTATCAGTGAATTTCCCGAATAGAGACAAGAAGGCGGAAGAGGTGATCCTCCATAATTATGCCGATACAATCTTGAAGAATACCGTGGGCAAACACTATATTCGTTTGAATGCAGAGTTGCACAATGTCACGCCTTGGACGGCGGAACATCCCCATTTGGAAAAGATGCTCATTTTTCTTTCCGACAGCAATAAAAAGCATATTGACAATGCCTGTGTGTATATCGGATTCCGCAATGTGAAAGTTGAAGACGGTCTGTTGAAAGTGAACGGCGTGCCTATTACCATCCGCGGGGTAAACCGCCACGAGCATGATCCCGAGACGGGTCATGTGGCCGACAAACGCATAGAGGAGGACATCCTGCTGATGAAGGCCAACAACATCAACACGATTCGTACCAGCCACTATCCCAACTCGCCGGAATTTTACAATTTGTGTGACAAATACGGTTTGTATGTCATTGACGAGGCCAATGCGGAGTCGCACGCGCAGGGTTATGGAGAGAAGTCGCTGGCGAAACGCACTGACTTTAAGCGTGCTACGGTAGCGCGCACGCGCAACATGTACGAGCGTGACAAGAACCATCCGTGCATCATCGTCTGGTCGTTGGGCAACGAGTCGGGCAATGGCATCTGCTACGAGGCCGCCTACGACTGGCTGAAAGCCCAGGACAGCTCGCGCCCCGTGCAGTACGAGCGTGCCCTCTACGACCGCAACACCGACATCGTGGCCATCATGTACCCTTCGGCGGACTACCTCGCCCGTTATGCCCGCGAGCCGCAGGCGCGTCCGTTCATCATGTGCGAGTACGCGCACGCGATGGGCAACAGCTGCGGCGGCCTCCAGAACTACTGGGACACCATCTACAAGTACCCGCAGCTGCAGGGCGGTTGCATCTGGGACTGGGTGGATCAGGGTCTGCTGACAAAGGATGCACGGGGCAAAGAGTATTTCGCCTACGGTGGCGATTTCGGGGAGAACATGCCCTCCGACGGCAACTTCTGCATCAACGGCTTGGTGGATCCCGACCGCCAACCGCACCCGCAGTTGGCCGAGGTGCGAAAAGTGTATCAGCCCGTCACCATTGAGGCGGTGGATTTGAAGAAGTTGCAGTTCCGGATTATCAACCGCTTTGATTTTACCAACTTACTGGATTTCAATATTTTCTATACACTTCAGCCCGATGTGGCGCACGAAACGCCCAAACATCCGGATGATTTCCTCACTATACCCAATCGTCCCATTATCGGATTTTTAAATCAGTCTCTTGCACCCCACGACACGGCCTATTTTACGCTGCCAGAATCGTTTGTCAAGCAATGGGTGCCGGATACTGTGCCGCCCGGCCGGGATGTGATGCTGGATTTTTATGTGGTAAAATCGGATCGCCCCCGTTCCACGCAAGGCGAGGTGGTCGCTTATGAGCAGTTCAAGTTGCCTGTGCCGAAGCGCAAAACCGAAGATTTTGAATTGGATACTACCTTTGCTGAGGTGGATTCATTTTCTATCATCAAATTCAAGGATATTAAAATTATTTTTGATGAAACGAATGCTCGCATCTCATCCATCGAAAAAGGAGGTAAAGTCATTGTGGGTCAGGGTCCAGAGTTGTGTTTTTGGCGTCCTCCGACGGATAACGATTATGTTGATGACCATGGAGCGGAATTGTGGAGGAGAATAGGATTTGACTCTCTTGTGAGAAAGACAAGTTATTATTCATTTGGCACAAAACCGTGGCAAGGCGGCGTGATCGTTGTCATTCAATCCGAAATGATGAATTGCAATGACGAGATCGTTATGGATGTTATTCAATTGTATCAGATTCGGACTTCGGGAGATATTGTGCTTCAAAACACGATTATTCCTCATAAATGGGTGGAAATCATACCTAAAGTGGGTGTGCAGATGAAGGTTTCCGACGAGTTGGTCACCACCGAATGGGTGGGTTATGCGCAGGAAACGTACAAAGACCGTCTGTCGAGCGGTTTTGTAGGACATTACGAGGCGCCAACAGACGATCTTTTTCATCATTACGTGCGTCCGCAGGCGGCAGGCAACCGCATGAACACTCGCTACTTATCTCTCTTTAACAAAAAACACGAGCGGATGCTTTCTGCGCAACTGGTTGGAGATAATTGTGAATTCAGTATTTATCCTTATAGTGACGAATCTATCGAACATTCAAAACACATTAATGAATTACAGCGGGCAGGATATTATACATTAAATGTGGATTATGCTCAAACCGGTTTAGGCACGGCCACCTGCGGTCCTAGTGTTCTGGAAAAGGATTGGCTGAAGGCAGAACCCATATATTTTAACCTGCATTTGAAGATAGGGGAAGATTCCACATTTGTTCCGCTTTTCGTTGAAAAAAATATTCAGATTCCTCATATTGGCAAGAAAAAACCAAAGCCCACTATAACGAGTGTGACAAAATCATGGGTGAAAAAAGTGGTGTTAAACACTCCTACCGCCCCATATAACAATAAACCAGACACTATTCTCATGGATAAGAGAATCGGTAATCCCGCCAATTTCCACGAAGGTTGGGTCGGCTATTATGGTGAGCCGATGAATATGAAATGTGCATTAAATGAGAATCAGAACGATACCTTGACGATCACCCTCAGTTTCGCGCACCACCCATCGCAGTGGGTCTTCTTGCCGCAGAGGGTGTTGGTGTCGTATTCCAAGAACGGCAAGAAGTACAGCCAGCCCGAGGAGGTCGCGCTGCCGTTTGACCCAACGTTGGAATCCAACAGCAAGCCGAGAGTATGCATCCTGCGCCACAAAATCCCGAACATTAAATATAAAGTCAAATACATCCGCATCGTGGCCGAGCCAGTGGAGAAAATACCCGCGTGGCACGCCGCCCAAGGCGAGAAGGCGTGGATCATGACGGATGAGGTGAAAATAAACTGATTATTGCAAATACATGTCGATGAGTCCCTCCGGCGCCTGGATGTGCAGGATGCGGTTGTCACGGTCGATGCCGGTGACGAATTGCTGGCTGGCGGGGATGAGAATATCCTTGTCATCGTGCGCCACCACCATGATGGGGTTGTTGCTCACTTCCAGGAACTCGCGACAGGTGCCGATGTCGCCCTTGACCTCGTCCACGACCTTGAAGCCGATCACTTCGTGGAAATAGAAGCGGTTGCCGGTCAGCTTGGGCAGGTCGCTGAGGGGCAGGTACATCTCCACACCCACGAAGTCGCGGGCCTCGTTGGCGCCCACGCCCTCGAACTGGATGATGAACTGGTTGTTGCCTCGGTAGGTGATGTTTTCGATGGAGTAGGGGATGCGCTCACCGTCCAGGTCGAGGAACACGGCGGGCAGGTGCAGGTAGTTTTCAGGGTTGTCGGTATCAAAAAAGGCACACAAACCTCCTTTCAGTCCGAAAGGTTTGGTTAGTGTGCCCAAATAGAAGAATTCGCTTTCCATTATGCTTCAGCGGGGGTCTCCTCAGCAGCGGGTGCATCGGCTTCGGCGGCAGGTACCTCCTCGGCGGTTGCTTCAGCGGCTTCTGCTGCGGCTTCAGCGGCTGCGGCCTCGGCTGCCTCTTGGGCGGCCTTAGCTTCTGCAGCTGCAATCTCTGCGTTGCGGGCAGCGATCTTGGCAGACATAGCTTCCTTGACCTTCACTTCAGCGGCGAGACGCTCCTTCACGACGGCACGTTTCTTGTTCTTCTCCTCAACGGCCACGTTGTTGAGCTTGCTCTCCTTCTCCTGTTTCCAGGCTTCGAATCTCTTCTGGGCCTCGGCTTCGGAGAAAGCGCCTTTTGCAACACCTCCTCTGAGATGTTTCATCATGTAAACGCCTTCACGTTTCAGAATCGAACGGGCGGTATCGGAAGGAGCAGCACCTGCCTCCAACCAATACAACGCACGGTCAAAGTTGATGTTTAACGTTGCGGGATTGGTCAGTGGGTTGTATGTGCCAAGATCTTCGATAAAACGTCCGTCACGTGGTGCACGACCATCCGCAATTACAAGGTGGTAAAAAGGTTGGTTCTTCTTACCTCTTCTCTGTAATCTGATTCTTGTTGCCATAAAATTTTGGTTTGTTGTTGATTATGAAAAATTCTTTACCCTAATGCAGGCCTTTTTACGGACCCTTTTTTAGGGCGGCAAAAATACAATTTTTTTTGAATCCCCAATTTTATTATTTTTGCCCACTTGAAAAAAGATTGATGACATTCGGCCGTTTGACATATAAGAGTCTGCTAATGATTGCGTTATGTTGCCTTTTCGCAGTCCTGACGCCAATGGATTCTTATGCCCAATTCTACAACGGCTCGCAAATCAGCTTCGGCAAGAACCGCGTGCAACACCAGAACTTCAACTGGCAGTATATGCGCGCCGAACAGTATGACGTCTATTTCTATCCCACCAGCAAAGCCCTCGCCCAATACGTCTTCTTCAAGACCCCCCAGTATATCAAGGAGATCGAGAACCTGCTCCACTACTCCTCCCGCTCCAAGTTCCAAATCATCGTCTATAACACCCAAGAAGACTTCCGCGAGTCCAATTTCGCTTACGATGATGAGGACTTCTATAACCAAGGCGGCGTCACCAATATCTATGGCACCAAGATTTACGTCTATTTCGACGGAAATCGCGCCCACTTTGATAAGATGATCCGCAGTGGCATTATGAATGTCTATGCCCACTGGCTCGTGCAAGGCGCCACCGTGGGCTCCAATATCACCTACGACTACCTGATGGATGTGCCCAACTGGTTCTTCACCGGACTGGCTTCCTACTACGGCGAGCCCTGGAACAGCGATGTGGACCTGCACGTGCAAGACGGCATCCTCACCCAACGCTACGCTGACTTCGACGATCTCCCGCCCCGCGACGCCACTTACGCCGGACACTCGTTCTGGAAATATATCGTGGACAACTACGGCGAGGAGTCCATCTACAAGGTGCTCTATACCACCCGCTCCACCAAGAGTATGTCGCGCGGCTTCACTTACGTGACCCAAACGCCTTACCAAACCCTGCTCTACAACTGGTACAAGTACTTCACGGTGATGTACTACCCCGACCTGGATCGCCAGATGCCCGACGGCAACGGCATCGTGAAACACCCCAAACGCAAGCGCGAGTACGCCCACTTCTGCTATTCGCCCGACGGGGAGAGCTATGCCTACGTGACCAACGAGGCCGGACAGGTGCGCGTGTGGCTCAAGACGGCCAACCGACAGAACCCCAAATGCATCTTCAAGCGCTTCCAGAAGATAGAAGACAACCCCGACCTCACCTTCCCGCTGCTCGCCTGGCACCCCGACGGCGGCGTGCTGGGTATGACCTTCGAATCGAAAGGCCACTGCTACTATTATCCCTACGACATCGAACAGAAAAAATGGCAGAAACGCTTCCTCGTTGACGTGGAGAAGATAACCTCGTGGTGCTACTCCGACGATGGCAAGATGATGCTCTTCTCCGGCTTCAAGAACGGACAATCCGACCTCTTCCTCTACAGTTTTCTCTCCCGCTCCTTCCAGAACTTGACCAACGACTTCTACGACGACTACGCGCCCGTGTTTGTGCGCAACCAACAGCAAATCCTGTTCTCGTCCAATCGCCCGAAAGACACGATTGGGTTGAAGGACGGGATTACGGAGGCCCGGCCGCAGAAGACCTACGATTTGTTTCTCTATTCCTACGAGAAAAAAGACCCGGCGTTACTGCGTGTCACAGAGACCCCCTATGCCAACGAGTATGCCGCCCGGCGGATGGATCAGGACCAGGTGCTCTATCTGGGCGACGAGCTTGTGCACGTGAACCAGTACGTCGCGCGCCTCGACAGTGCCGTGAGCCGCATCGACACGGCCGTGCACTATATGTCCTTCGCGCGCACCCGCCCGCTCACCGATGTGGGTGTGAGCGTTATGGACCACGACTATAACCCCGCCAACGGCCAAACAGCTGCCATCGCCCTCAAGAACGGCATCGAAGGCATACACGAACGACCGCTCGACACGAAAGAGTACGCCCAAGACGAGCCCTCTTTCTTTCACCAGAAGGTGATCTTGGATAACCAATTGCGCAACCCGCTGCCCGTCGAGCCCGACACCACGGCCGCCGATTCGCTCTCCGCCGACTCTCTGGCCAAGAAGGATGAGTTCTATATGCCCGTGGGTACCCCATATCGCGTGCAATATTCTATCAACAAGGTGATCACGCAAGCGGACTTCAGCTTTCTCAACACTTCCTATCAGCAGTTTGAGGGAGGGACGTCCCCCGTTTACCTCAATTCGGGCTTCAACGCTTTGTTTATGCTGGGCATCAACGACCTGTTCGAGGACTATCGCATCACTGGCGGCTTTCGTATCGGCATCAATTTGAGCAATTACGAGTTCATGCTCAGTTACGAGAACCTCGCGCGCCGCCTCGACCGCCAAGTGGTGGTCTATCGTCAGCAGTTGGCATCCAATGTCCGCGATTCTTACATCAAACAGACTTCCAACAGTCTCTTCTACATCCTCAAGTTCCCGTTCAACAAGATCCACAGTCTGCGTTTCACCTTGAAAGGCCGATACGAGACCAACGTGGCGGGCGCGTTGAGTGACAATTCGCTGCAGACGCCGACCACCCATCATCTCTGGGGTGGTGTCAAACTGGAATATGTGTTCGACTCATCCCGGCAACTCTATACGAACCTGTGGCGAGGCACTAAACTCAAACTCTTTGCTGAATATGAGCAACGTCTTGAAAGAGAAACGCTTAATTTGTTAGTGCTGGGTTTCGACGCACGACGTTCCTTCAAGTTGTATAAGAATATGACGCTGGCCTTCCGCCTCGCGGGTTCCACGAACACCGGGTCTGCACGTCTGGTTTACTTTATGGGCGGCGTAGACAACTGGATCAATGCCAAGTTCGACAGCGACATCTGGGTGGACCAAAGCAAGAACTACGCCTATCAGACGTTGGCCACCAATATGCGCGGCTTCAAGCAGAACATCCGCAACGGCACCTCCTTTGTGCTGTTGAGCGGCGAGTTGCGCGTGCCGGTCATTGAGACCATCCTAGGCCGCAAGGTGTCGTTCAACTTCTTGAATACCATACAACTGAATGTCTTCGGCGATGTGGGTACCGCCTGGACGGGACTCACCCCCTATTCGGAGGAGAACTGTCTCTATACACGCTACGTCTACAGTGGTCCTATCACGGTGATGGTGAAGCGCCAGGTGGACCCCTTCGTGGGCGGCTTCGGCGTGGGTCTCCGTTGCTCCCTCCTCGGCTATTTCCTCCGCTTCGACTACGCTTGGGGCCTCGAAGACTTCAAAATCCACGACAAAAAAGGAATGTTCCTGTTCTCGATAGGAACAGACTTCTAGCGAGAATTCAAAGTTCAGAGTTCTGAATTTTGAAAAGGCTTCACCGCCCTTTCAAGTATTCCGTTGAGGTACGCGATGGCCATCCCATAGTTAGTGACGGGGATGCCGCGGTCGATGGCGGGCTTGAGGCGGTTGAGCAACTGCCGGCGCGTGACCATACAGCCGCCGCACTGGATGATCAGTGCGTACTGCCCGATGTCTGGGATGGCGTCCAGGCCGCTCACGAAGTCGAAATGAAGCTCCTTGCCCGTGTGCTCCCGTATCCAACGGGGTAGCTTGCCGCGTCCGATGTCCTCGCACGAGGTGAGGTGGGTGCACGACTCCAGCATCAACACTTTGTCGCCGTCTTGCAACTGGTTGAGGTGTGGTGTGCCTTCCAGATATTGCTCGAATGCGCCCTTGTGATGGGCCAACACGACGCTGAACCCCGTGAGCGGGATGGGTTCGGGCACGTCCTGGGCCACGCGCTTGAACATCTGGCTGTCGGTGACCACCAGCTTCGGGGCGGGATTGCGTTGCAACCAGTCGGCTACCTTGTCCTCTTTCAACACGATAGCCACGGCGTCGTTGTCCAAGACGTCGCGGATGAGTTGCACTTGTGGCAGGATGAGCCGTCCTTCGGGGGCCTCGTTGTCGATGGGCGTGACGAGCACGACGGTGTCGCCGTTGCCGACGATGCCGCCCAATAACGAGTGGGAGATGTATGCGGAGGCCGGCATCTTCTGCACGATGAGGTCGAGCATCCGGGAAATGCCTGCACCCGTCTTGGCGCTCACATCGACCATTCCCTCCACAGGCGTCGCGCTGCCCGGCACGTCGCACTTGTTGTTGACGATGAGATAGGGGATTTCGTACTCGGCGAAGCGCTCCAACAAGGTCTTCTCTGGAGTGCCGAGTTGGTGATCCACCGTCACGAGGATGGCGAAGTCGATGGTCTTGAGCGTCTCCAACGTCTTCTGGATGCGCTTCTGTCCCATCTGGCCCACGTCGTCGATGCCGGCGGTGTCGATAAGCACCACGGGACCGATACCGAAGATTTCGATGGACTTGCGCACGGGGTCGGTGGTGGTGCCGGCGGTGGCGTCCACGATGGCTGTCTCCTGCCCCGTGATGGCGTTGATCAATGAACTCTTGCCGTTGTTGCGGCGGCCGAAGATGCCGATATGAGGTTTGTTCTCTCTGCCTTTCATGGTTTGTTAGTAATGGTCGTTGTTGGGATTGTCGTCGATGGTACGGGCGATCTTCTCAATGTTCAAGCTTCGGGCGGAGGCATCGATGATGTCCTTGTAGATGCCGCCTTTCTTGTATATGGTGTCGGGGTCGCCGTCCTCTTCCACGCGGCCATCCTTGAGGGCGTAGATGTAGTCAGCGTCGATGATCTGCGAGATACTGTGGGAGATGATGATGACGGTGCGGTCCTTCTTGATGGCGTCAATGCTGTTTTTGATCTGCTCGGTCGCGATGGCGTCCAAGCTGGCGGTGGGCTCGTCGAGGAAGATGATGGGGGGATTCTTCAGGAACATACGGGCGATGGCCACACGCTGCTGCTGCCCACCGGAGAGATCGGAAGCATTGCCCTCAAACTGTTTTGGCAATTCCATGATCTGGTCGTAGAGGTGTGCTTTCTTGGCGGCCTCCACTACCTCCTCGTGCGTGGCATTGGGGTTGCCGTAGAGGATGTTCTCCTCGATGGTGCCGTCGAAGATGTGGTTTTTCTGCAGCACCAACCCGATGTTCTCACGCAGGTATTTGGTGTCGTAGTCGCGCAAGTCCACCCCGTCGAGGGTAATGGCGCCCACCTGCGGCTCGTAGAACTTGTCGAGCAGGTTGACGATGGTGCTCTTGCCCGCGCCCGAAAGTCCCACCAACGCTGTGATCCGGCCCGGTTCAATCTTCATATTCACGTTGAAGAGTGCCTGCGTGCCACTCGGATAGGTAAAGTCCACTCCGCGAAGCTCGAACTCGCCGCGGATCTTCTCGGGACGGACTTCGCCCGACGGTTCGATCTCTTTCTCGGAATTGAGGATGCCGAAGAAGCCCTCGGCATAGATCAACGCGTCGTTCACATCGTCGAAGATGCGCTGCAACTGCGTGATAGGCGCGATGACGTTGCTGAACAGCATCACGTGGTACATAATCTTACCGATGCTCATACCTGGATATTCGATGAGTACGAGATAGGCGGTGAGGATGATGACCAGCACGGTGCCCACTTGCCGCACAAAACTCTTGATGCCGTTGTAGTAAAACGCCACTCGGCGGGTCTTCATCTGGTTCTCCGTTACTTGGTTCTGAATGTCGAGTTGCTTTTGGGCCTCGATTTTCTCACGGTTGAAGCTCTTGATGACGTTGATGGAATCGATGATGTTCTTGATGCCTTGACTTTTGGTCTCCAGATGACCGCGCATCTCGCGTCGCCAGCCCTTGAGACGCTTGGCCTGACGGTATGTGATGTAGAAGTAGACGGGCACGATGCCGAGAGCCACAAGTCCCACATAGACATTGGCGGCGAACATCAGGATCAAGGCCAGTAGTGCGCTGGTGAACAACGGCAACAGGTCGATGAAGAAGTTCTGCACTGTGCGCGACAGCGAGCTGACGCCTTGATCGATACGTGACTGGATTTTACCGGTGGCGTTCTCTCCGGTGTTGAAATAGGCCATCCGGAACGTGAGCACCTTTTCGATGACGCTTTGTGACAGGTCGCGGGACACGAAGATACGCATCCGCTCACCGAAGTAGTTCTGCGCGAAGGTGACCAGCGCGGAGAGTACCTCCTTGCCCAGCAATACGATGGAAATGATGGTCATGATGCGGGCCGCTTTGCTCCAGCTGAAGTCAGTGCCGATGAGCGCATTGATGGCGTCCACGGTCCGGTCAAGCACAATAGCGTTGACCTGTGCCATCAGGGAACCGACCAATGTCAGGATTAAAGTAATGACTACCAGCCATTTGTATGGCTTTACAAAGGGTCGTATGTTCTTGAAGAGTTGGAATAGGTTCATTGTTGCGGGATTTAGGATTGAAGTTGGCCGTACAAATCGTAGTCGGCGGCTTCTGTGATGGTGATGGGGTAGAACTCGCCGATGCGGAGCGGCTTGCCCTTAGGGATGATGACGCAGTTGTCCACGTCGGGGGAGTCGAATTCGGTGCGGCCCACATAGCAGTCGTCATTCTCCTCGTCGATGATGACTTTGAGGGTTTGACCTACCTTGGCCTGGTTGAACTCGAGGGAGATGTCTTGCTGCAGTTGCATAATCTCGTTCACGCGGCGGGTCTTGACGCTCCGGCGGATAGGGTCTCCCAAGTCGTAGGCGGGCGTGTCGTCTTCTTGCGAGTAGGCGAACACGCCAAGGCGCTCGAAACGGTTGTGGCGCACGAACTCGACCAACTCCTTGTGCTGCTCGTGGGTCTCAGTGGGATAGCCCGAAATGAGCGTGGTGCGTAGGGCGATGCCGGGCACCGTCTCCCGGATGCGGGCGATGAGGTCGTAGATGTATTGTGCACTGCCGCCCCGACGCATATCCTTCAATATGTCGTCGCTAACGTGCTGGAAGGGGATGTCGAGGTATTTGCAGTATTGCGGATAGGCGTTCATCACGTCCAGAATCTCGTAAGGGAAATTGATGGGGTAGGCGTAGTGCAGTCGTATCCATTGCAACCCCTTCACCTGCGCCAACGCCTCCATTAAATTGGCCAGCTCGCGTTTGCCGGTGAGGTCAATGCCGTAGTAGGTGAGGTCCTGGGCGATCAACATCAGCTCCTTCACCCCTTGGTCGGCCAGCTTGCGGACCTCTTCCACCAGCAGCGGGATGGGCTTCGACACCTGTTTGCCGCGGATGAGCGGGATGGCGCAGTAGGAACAGCTGTGGTCGCACCCCTCCGAGATCTTCAGGTAGGCGTAGTGCTTCGGCGTGGAGAGGATGCGCTCTGAGGTGCCCAACAGGTCGAAGTCGGCCGTGTCCAACAACTGCTTCAGCTCGTCGAAATTGTAAAACCCGTCCACTTCGGGTAACTCGGCCACGAGGTCGTCCTTGTTGCGTTGAGCCAGACAGCCCACCACGTATAGTTTCTTGACCAACCGGCGTTGCTTGCGCTCGATCTGGGCAAGGATTTCGTTCACCGACTCCTCGCGGGCGTCACCGATGAAACTGCAGGTGTTCACGATGACGATGTCGCTCTTCATCGTGCCCTCAAAGAAGACCTGATGCCCTTTGGCTGCCAGCCGTGCGGCAATGACTTCCGAGTCTACGATGTTCTTGGAACACCCTAAGGTGATGAAATTGATGGTCATAGGCGTGATGTTATGATTGCGCAAAAATACAAAAAAGCCGTTAGCAGATAGCGGTTAGCGTTTGGCAATAAATAAAAAAGCCCCAAATTCTTGGGGCTTTTTTTGTTGGTTTTTCCTACAATGGTTTAGAGTTTGCCTTTGCACTCGATGCCGGTCATAGGATCTTCCGTAATGATGTTGGTGTAGTCGGCGCATTTTTGGCCTTTATCCAACTCGATTTCGTTAGTGACGGAAACAACACCTGCAACATAGGTCTTGCATTCGCATTTCTTGTTGCAAGAAGTGGAGAGGGCAGCAAGCATCAAAGTGGCTGCACAAATGCACAATACTTTTTTCATAGGATGGTTTTTTATAGGTTAAATAAATAGGTTTTTTTACTGCGCAAAAGTAATAATTTTAATTTGAAAAAATGATACAGGAAAGCAGTTTTTTTTCAATTTTTTTTCAAAAAAATCTTTCAAAACCTATAGCAGCGAATTACAGCATCTTGCGGTTTTTCTCGCAGGTGCATCGCCCCTCCGAGGCATTGTTTGAAGTCCTTGCAGTGGGCGCAGCGACCGGTCTTCATCCAACTGCGGTCACGCATAATCTCGAATTTGTTGTCCCATACGTCCATCAGGTTGTCGCGGTAGATGTTGCCCTGCACGAAACTTCGGTTGATGTTGGGGCAGGCGCTGATGCTGCCGTCCAGCAATACGCTGCCGATGTTGATGCCCGCGCGGCAGAAGAAATAGCTGTCGCGGACCTGTTCCTCGTATTTGCCCGTGTAGGCCTCGCAACTGAACTTCACGTCGATGCGGCCCTCTTGGCGCGAGGCGGCGATGAACTGGAACACCTGTTCCACCTCCTTGCGGTCGAGTTGCAGTTCGGGGTCGTGGGCCGCCCGTCCGATGGGCGCGATGGTGAACAGACGCCAGTGCTTGATGCCCTTGGCGATGAGCAACTCCTTCAACTGCGGCAACTCCGGCAGGTTGCGTTTGTGCACGCACGTGACCACGTCGTAATTCAGCTGCGGAGCGCTTGAAATCAACTCCAGGGCGTGCAAGGCCCGCTGGAAACTGTCGGGACGGTTGCGCAGCCAGTTGTGCGTGGCCTCCAGACCGTCCAGACTCACGGTTACGGAGCCCATTCCTGCGGCCAGCAACTCACGGTGCCTCACCTCGTCGTAGAGCATTCCGTTGGTGACGATGCCCCACTGGAAGCCGTGCTGTCGCAAGGCCCGCCCGCACTGGGCCAAGTCCGGGCGCATCAACGGCTCGCCGCCTGTGATGGCAATGATGGTGGTGTTGGGCTTGTAACGCTTCTCCAACGGCTCGATGGCCTTCAGGAAGTCGGCGAAAGGCATATCCACAATACCCGACTCGGCCTTGCAGTCCGAACCGCAATGCCGGCACGCGAGATTGCACCGCCAAGTGCACTCCCAAAAAAGATAGTTCAATTCGTGAATCTCGGTCTCGTTCTTGCGGAAGATGCGGAACAACCACCGCTTAAAACGACTCTTACCGACTCTCTTCATTCTTGGGCTTTACTTTAATGTCCAACGGGAAACTGAGCCCGTGAGCGTCCACAATAGTGTCCCAGGGCAAATACTCACCGTGCTCGGTGCTGTCTATGTCGCGGATGGACATTAAATAACCAGTGAGATCCTGGATAATCCTCTCGCCGTTCGGGTCTCTGAAATGCCCGTCGGCATCGGTCGTGGTCTCGAAAATACAGTTTTCGTACTCGCCGAGTTTTATGGATAACCCTTCCACCGGTTCGCCAGTCTCTGCATTCGTGACAGTACCTTGGATGTTAACCTGGATGTCGCGCTGCGGCATCCCGTAGCAGGCCTGGAAGGTGAACATCAAAGCCGTGGCTGTGAACGAGCCGAACAGAAAGCGTATCAACTGCTGCTTTTTCTCTTTTATCTTCTGGAACATAATGTCGTATTTTTATTGATGCAAAAATAGAAAAAAAGTGGCTTCCTTTTCCCTGTTGATAAAAAGTTGATAACTTGTTGGAAAAGTTGATAACTTGTTGGAGGAAAAAAGTCTTCAAAAAAAGGAAAAAATTATATTTGCGCCTTCAATAAAATGAGCCAATATTTTTTTTAAACATTTAAATATCAAAATATTATGGGTGGTTTTTTTGGAGTGGTCTCGAAAGGGACTTGTAATCCTGATTTATTTTATGGTATAGACTACCATTCTCATCTCGGCACCAAACGAGGCGGTATGGTGACGATTACGGACAACCTTTTCCGTCGCTCGATTCACAACATCGAGAATTCCTATTTTCGGACGAAATTCGAGGACGAACTCTACAAGTTCACGGGCAACAGCGGCATCGGTGTCATCAGCGACACGGACGCGCAGCCCATTGTAGTCAACTCGCATCTGGGCCGTTTCGCCATCGTGACGGTCGCCAAGATTAACAATATGGCTGAACTGGAGCAGGACTGCTTGAGCAAGAACCAGCAGTTCACCGAGTTGAGTATGGGTGCCACCAATCCTACGGAACTCGTGGCCCTGATGATCACACAGGGAAAGGACTTCGTGGACGGCATCCAAAACGTCTATCGTAAGGTAAAGGGTTCCTGTTCGATGTTGATCCTGACCAACGACGGCATCATCGCCGCTCGCGACTATTACGGCCGCACGCCCATCGTAGTGGGCAAGAAAGAGGGTAGTTACGCGTTGGCTTTCGACTGCCACAGTTTCGCCAACCTCGACTATTCCATCGAACGTTTCGTGGGCCCCGGCGAGATCGTGAAGGTCACCGCCGACGGAGTGGAACAGATGCTCGCCCCCAACGACAAGATGCAGATCTGCTCGTTCTTGTGGATCTACTACGGCTATCCCACTTCCGAATACGAAGGCGTGAACGTGGAGAACACCCGCTATATGTATGGCTATGAGATGGGTGTCCACGATGACGTTGAAGCGGATTACGTGTCTGCCATCCCTGACTCCGGCATAGGTATGGCCTTGGGTTATGCGATGGGCAAGAAGATTCCCTATCGCCGCGGCATTGTGAAATACACACCCACCTGGTCGCGTAGTTTTATGCCCGTGACGCAGGAGACCCGCGAGCATGTGGCCCGTATGAAACTGCTCCCCAATACCCAGGTGCTCAAAGGCCAGCGCATCGTGTTCTGCGACGACTCCATCGTGCGCGGTACGCAGTTGCGCGACAACGTCAAGAAACTCTACGGCTATGGCGCCAAGGAGGTGCACATCCGTATCAGCTGCCCGCCACTTACCTACGGCTGCGAGTTCCTCAACTTCTCCGCGTCCAAGACGGAATTGGAACTCATCACCCGCCGCGTGATCCGCGAGCTCGAAGGTGACGATACCAAGAACTTGCACCTCTATTGCGACGACAGCACTCCGCAATACGCCAAAATGGTGGAGGTGATCCGCCAACATCTTGGCGTCGACACCCTCAAGTTCAATAAGCTGGAGACGGTCGCCAAGGCCATCGGCCTGCCCAAAGAGCGCATCTGCACCCACTGCTTCGATGGCTCTTCCTACGGGAAATAGAAGCGGAAGTCCATCCAGCATTCAAAATCAAAAGACCAAAGTAGAGAAACTTCCTTTACTTTGGTCTTTGTTTTTTGCTCTTTGTTCTTTCTTCCGACTTTGGTCGGAAGTGGAGAATATCGGATTCGAACCGACGACCCCTTGATTGCGAACCAAGTGCTCTACCAGCTGAGCTAATTCCCCACTGATTTTGCGGGCGCAAAGATACAAAAAAATAATCCAATGAACCGATGATCCAATGAACCAATAAAGGTGTGCAGACGCTGTGTACAACGTCTCTTCCTCAACTCTCCTTTTTCCGCCAACTCCACTAGCGACTAACGACTAATGACTAATCACTGGCTACTATCATAAAATTCGTATCTTTGCGCATCCTTAATCCCACACTATGTCACGTATCAACCAATCCATCATCGATAGTATTGCAGCCAAGCAGGCCATATTGGACAATCCAGAGTTCTTGCAGCGTATCCAAGCTGCGGCAGATCTTATTGTGGGGTCTTTGCGTCAAGGCGGCAAGATCCATTTCTGCGGCAACGGGGGCAGCGCGTCCGACGCCCAGCACCTCGCGGCAGAGCTTTCGGGTCGTTTCTACTTCGATCGTCCGCCGTTGAACGCCGAAGCGCTGCACTGCAACACTTCCTATTTGACCGCCGTGGGCAACGACTATGGTTACGATGTCGTATTTTCGCGTCTGCTCAAGGGCACGGCCAAGGCGGGTGACGTGGTTGTGGGCATATCCACTTCCGGCAACTCGAAGAACATCCTCAAGGCCTTTGAGACGGCCAAGGAGATGGGCGTCCGCATCATTGCGATGACCGGCGAGACGGGCGGTCTGATGAAGGACTTCGCCGATGTGCTGCTCAATGTGCCCTCCACGGACACGCCGCGCATTCAGGAGAGCCACATTATGCTCGGCCACATCGTGTGCGAGTTGGTGGAAACCGAAATGTTTGGATAAAAAAAACGATGCCGACCTTGCAGCCGGCATCGTACTATGTAGTAGTGTGGAAAAATCGTATTAGGCTTCTCTGTATTCCTTCACGATGTCCTTGATCATAGCGGGGGCCAAACGACCGTACACCTTACCGTTGACCAATGCAACGGGGGCAAGGCCGCAAGCGCCTACGCAACGCAGGGATGTAAGGGAGAACATGCCATCCTTGTCGGTTTCGCCCACTTCAAGCTTCAGCTCTTTGCGGAAAGCGTCCAGAATCTTCTCGCCGCCACGAACGTAGCAAGCAGTACCCATACAAACGGATACAGGGTATTTGCCCTTCGGCGTCATGGTGAAGAAT
>JAIKWD010000003.1 GCA_024685175.1 Bacteroidales bacterium | reverse complement strand
GCGGGGCTTTTTTTTTGTTCGGGCGAAGCCGGAACAAAAAAAAGAAAGACCAAAAATCAAGATATTGGACCTGGGATTTGGGATTGATTATCGATTATCGATTATAGATGATAGAAAAACGGCCAAAATTGACCAATCACTAACGACTAATCACTCATTCCTCATTCCTCATTCCTAAATAGGATCGACGCTGAACACCTTCATCGCGATCTGCTATCCGCTATCTCTTCACTATCTTCTGATGATACACAACACTGTCCTTGTCCTCGATGGACACAAGATAGAGGCCGGACACCCAATCGGTTGTGCTTATGCTTTCCGTGACGCCCGAACCGGTTGTCGCATAGACCAGCTTGCCGGTAATGTCGTGGACCGTAATGCCTTGGATGGTCTTGGGACACGTCACCACAAAACGGTCTCTGCAAGGGTTGGGGTAGATGGAAATCAAATTGGCCACGGGTTGGTCTTCTATACCGACAGACATGACTTTGAAATGGTGCGGATCGGCGGCCCCGATGTAAGGATGGCGCTCTCGACGGCCAGACTGATCCTTGGCGAAGATGTAGTAGTCCACCTCGTCGTTGGCGGCAATGCCTGATAACGTGGCTTCATAGTTGTCGCCGCCAACGGGCTGGAGGGCCGTGATAAGCCACGCTCCGCTGTTGATGCGGTAGTAGACGAGCACGGAGTCCTCGACCAGCAGTTGGCCGCTCAGCGGCTTTATTTCGGCCTCTATGCGCGTTTCCGCGGGAACATCAATGTTGCCCAGCAAGGGGTAGTGCTTGATGTACAGCATCCCTTTGTCCGCCAACTCGTGCGTGCGACAGTGCAAGGCGTCGGTGTTCTCCCAAGGAGTATAGTTGCTTTGCATAATGGGTACGATGGTATAGCCGGGCATCGCCTGCTCATAGGTGGCGATGGCCTCGTCGTCCCATTGGTTGCCCGTGATGGGTAGGAAAACGTGGTCGTTGAGAATCAGTGAGTTGGTGTATGGCGTGGTTTGGTATCTGCCCGGCTCGTAGACACGGTACACCTGATAATGGTTGCCCCACGGCGTGAGCGCGTTGGCGAACGTGTTGGCCACATTCTCGTAGTCTTGATATCTGGAGTCGCTGGTTGGCACTTTGGCGATCAGTACCTTGTCCACATCCAAAAACTTGCCCCAGCAGTCGATATGGGCGATGTACTCGCCCAAAGGGTCGTCGAGGAACATATAGTTGTCGATGCCTAGATAGTTTTGGGCCATAGCTTGCAAGGAGGTGGCATTCTGGTTGGGGTTTTCTTCCAGAACCAAGGTGGTGGAGGCGGCGGTGCCATAGCCATCCACCATATAGTTGCCGCCGGTGTGCACCATCGGCATCTCGTAACGGTTCATCTGCAGTTTGTTGGTCACCTGTTCCAGTGCCGCGTCATCGTAGGGGCGTGACGGACGATTGTAGGTGAAGTCGACGACGCTGATCTCGTCGTTGCCGTCGAGGATGAACCATGGGCCGTAGTCACGGGTCCAATAGGAGTTATGGTTGATGACCCAGAAATCCACGTTGTCCATATTCACGCCGTTGGAGGCAAAGTAGGTCTTGACGGTATTGCTGTCGGAGGCGGGATAGACCAACACTTTCACTTGGGTGATCATAGAGAGTTCGCTCACCAGGTTGACGGGAATTCCGAGCGGATAGGCGATCATCACGCCGCCCATAGGTTGGAATTCTGCGAGGGCGGTGACCGGTCCGGTAGGAGGCGTAGAAGCCTCCACGCTGCGATAAAGCGTCTTCAGCAGCAGTTGTTCTTCCGGCGTGGCATGATGCGTAAATTGGGGGTGTATATCATAATGATCTGATTGAGCGAATGATACAAGTACCAACAGAGAGATTATGCCAATTATGAGAACTTTTTTCATACTTGAAATTTTAGGCTGCAAAGGTAAGAAAACGGAAGATAATAATCCAACGGCATACGGCCGAAGTTCAAAATTCAGAATTCAGAATTCAAAATTCAAAATGATTAATGATGATTTAGTGAACCAATAAACCAGTTTTTATTATTGAGAAGGAGTGCTTGAATTATAAATAAGAGAGGATAATGTTTTTTTTATTTATCTTTGTGGCTGTAAAAACTAAATATTATGAGTAAAGTTGGAATCCCATCCAAGTTTCTGGCCGCCGTCATCGGGGTGGAATGTAAATGTGAAGAAGCGGAAAGAGTAACAAATGTTCACATAATAAAGAAGAAAATATTACTACATCTCACTTTTCTTTTTATCTGTTTTTTCGTTCTTCTTTCTTGCCATTCAAACCAAACTTCCGATAAACAATCTAACGAATCCGAGTCACCGACGGCTCTCGTAGACAAGTCCAACGAACAACTCGAAGAGATATCCCTCGCCGTGCGAAGGTTCAACATGAGCCACTCTGCGGAGGATTTCAACAAATTGAACCAACTCTACGGCAACCTCAAGTTCAACTACGACAAGAACGCAGTCCCACAAGAACACAAATCGCTTTTCGCCGAACAGGAATTCAAGGTGGACTCCGTCAAGATGTCGCTTGGCAAACTGCTTGACGAAAACGTGCATCTTGTCCACAAAAGCATTCTGAAAGAGAACGACCACCTGCTTGCCGCAGCCGAGACCAAAGCTTTCTACCTCCGCAAGGGCGATAAACTCTTCGTCGACTTCCAGACATCCGGAAATGTCGTGGTCAAGATCTACAACGCTGACAGTCACGCCACCCTCAAGACATACATCAACAAGAAGGCCGTCAAGGATTCCATCAAGATCGCCCATTCCGCCATCTACCTTTTGGAGATGAAACCCACTGGCAATACTTATGTGGACGTCGAACTCACCAAGTCGATGGCATCCCTCGAGAGCTACAATGAGCGGGATGTCGAGATTACGGAGTCGCACGATGCGTGTGCGGCCAAGGACTTCGGGGCGAAGATGGTGCGCGGCATCAAGATCACCAACATCTTCGAGGAACCCCACAAGATCACGTTGCGCTCGGCCCTCAAGTCGGCTTTCTCTGGCGGCAAGCGCTCGGTGGTGGCGATGAACGTGCCCGCCGGCAGCACGGATGTGGCATACAGTCTTCGTATCTCCACCTCGCAAAGCGACCAAAACGGCGATGGTCAGTTCTGTCGCAAAGTGGACGAGAAGTACAAGCAGATCAAGTTCCTCGGCCTGCCTCTCTACGAGTCCAAGGGCAGCAATACCAACATCTTTCGCGAGTTGCTGAACTACAGCGAGCCCTATCGCGAAGAGGAAGCCTACTGCAACCTCTACGTCTTCACCAGCTCCACGGAAGCCAAGAAGTTCTCTGACGGCACTCCCGTTTCCCAACTCAAATACAACGTGGACTACTCCAAACAGGGCACCCAGTCGTGCAACGACCGCATCCCCACCAAGGGCGTCCGCACCATCTACTTCGGCTTCGAGAACACCCGTATGCGCTACTCCGTCTACCTCTGGCTCGAATCCCTCGCCACCGTACCCACCACGGAATACTATAAGACAACGTACACGGTAACACAATGATGGGATGATTGTTGATAGATATTAGATAATAGATTATAGATGATTGAATTATTCCTCATTCCTAAAACCCCTCAATTATGAAAAAAATATACAATATCTTTTTAGCGCTCCTTGTCGTGATGGCGGGGAGTGTCGCTTCGGCGGCTAGTCTGCCCGCAAAGAGCGACACATACGTCAACGATTATGCCAATGTCCTCACCAACGCCCAACTCACCCAGCTGCGCGAGGACGTGAAGCAAATGAACGACTATTATCCTTATCAAATCGCCGTCTGCATCGTATCCTCCTTTGACGGTATGGACATCGATGAATACGCGTCTGCTGTGGGTAAGAAATGGAACGTCACGAACAACGGTGACGCTGGTCTCCTCATTTTGGTAAACTCCAAGTCTCACCAAGCGAAAATGCTCACCAGTCCCGACATGAAGGGAACGTTGTCGTCATCCCTTCTGCAAAAGATAATGAGCAATCAGATGTTGCCGCATTTTCGCAACGGCGATTATTACAGCGGCCTCGAAGCGTCCTTGGAGGCCCTCAACAATCTTGACATAGATGGCGGCGGAACCATTCCAGTACCGGAAACCACTACCAGTACCAAGACAAATACCACGAATGCAGAGCCGTACAATGATATCGAAAAGACACAAACCCGATCGCAAGGTGGCGGCATTAAGAAATGGCTCTTGATCGCTGCTGGCGCTCTGGGGTTTGCGTTTGTGTTTCGCAAGATGATGGGCAAGGTCAAGTCAATGGCCGGCAACAGAGACAACGTTGAAGTGGACAGGAATCCTTCCCAAACCACCCAACCCTCTCACAAGCCCAACTTGGGCGGACCCTCCAGAACTAATGGCACACAGCCTTACACACCCAGTTCCTCGAATGACGACGGCTATCAGTCCAAGGAGGATATGATCCGCGAATTGGAAGAGATGCGGCGTTCTATGAACCAAAACAATTTGTTTGATGCCGATGACGACGATGAGTTGTTGAAGGATGAGGAAGACGAGTTGAGGCAATATTTCTCTGCAGGTGACAGCGCCATCGACCCAAGTACGCTGGAGGAGATCCTCAAGAGAATGGCTGCAAAGAAGGGCAACGGTGCCACCATCGGCGATATGGCGGGCAAGGCCGTCAAGATTGCCATCGGCGCCGGAGCGGGCCTGATCGCCTTGAAGATGCTCAAGAAATATATGGGTATGGGCAGGTCCGCCTCTTCTGATGACGACGGCGGTTTTCTGGGCAAAATTATCCGCGGAACCCAAAATCAAGGCAATGACGACGGGAAACCGAAATTGGGAGGAAAACCCAACCTTGGTGGCGGCGAAGGCAGCTCCGCCACGGGTAGTTGGTAGAAAACCACTATATTTGCAGTGATATTAATTATGGACCTTGCCGAAAATCCTGAAAAGAGTAGGCAATAACTAAAAGTATTAATAATTATGGCATACAAAATTGAACAAATCGAAGGCGTGGGCGATATCTACGCAGCAAAACTTAACGAAGTGGGCATCAAGACAACCGACGATCTCTTGGCAAAATGCGCCAAGAAAGCAGGTCGTGTCAAATTGGCCGAAGAGACGGGTATAAGCGAGAAACTCGTGCTCCGTTGGTCCAATCACGCTGACCTTTTCCGTATCAAGGGTGTGGCAGGACAGTTCGCAGAATTGCTTGAAGCCGCAGGCGTAGACACCGTCAAGGAGTTCCGTCACAGAGTGGCCGCCAACCTGCAACCCAAATTGGAAGAGGTCAACGCTGCCAAAAATCTCTGCAACCGTGTCCCGTCCGTCAAGGAGGTCGAGAAGATGATCGACCAGGCCAAGAACCTTGACCCGCTGATGGAATACTAAAACAAGATCAATAACCAAAATATTCGCCGCCAGTGGCGGCGAATATTGTTTTTCTCTTGCCAAGAACCAACATCATTCTACATTGTCGGTCTGGCATGTCGTGGCTGATGAGTTGAATATAGGTAAAAGACACAAAAAAAGAGGTGACAAAATCACCTCTTTTTTTGTTGGCGGACCGGACGAGACTCGAACTCGCGACCCCATGCGTGACAGGCATGTATTCTAACCAAACTGAACTACCGATCCGTTTGTTTTAAAAACGCTGCAAAGATACATTTTTTTCAATATTCAACCAAAATTTTTTTTGAAAAAATAATGGAATGTAACATATTGATATAAAGCGTATTAAATTAAACACCATCTTCAGTTAAAATCTCCATGTGAGTCCGAAATAGTACAAGAATGGTAGTTGGTAGATAACTTCGTTGGAAATTCTGTTTACGTAAAAGATATTTTTATAGTTGTAAATGTTGGAGAAGGAGATGCTTAATTCAAGAGAGTTTCTTTCTCCAAGGAAAAATTTCTTTTTGGCACCGATGTCAAGGCGGTGGTAGGAAGGCAGCCGGGCTTGGTTCAATTCGGCCAGCATAAAATAGACGTCTTCATTGGCATTTACGTAATCGTCATTGATGTGTGTGGGCACATAGTGAGGATAGTATGCTTGCGTCTGCGTGAATGGGAATCCTGAACCATAATTCCAGCGAGCGTCAATTTGCCAGGAATGCCGTTTTCCGAACGAGTATGAAACGAGCAAGTTGACATTGTGGCGGCGGTCGAAATGAGGATTGTAGTTGACTACACCATCGGTGCGCTGCACCCAGCCGAGTGAATAGACCAACCACACATAGAAACCTTTGTTGTCGTATTTGACTGTGATGTCGCCACCGTATGCACGACCCTTTTCCCAGATAAACTCGTTTTCGTTGTCAAACATCTTATAACGGTTGGCAGAGATAAGCTGGGAGAAGTTCTTGAAGTAACCTTCCAAGTTGATGGTGATTTGAGGAATGGGATCGTATTCAAAGCCTGCTATGATGTGTTGCGACTTCTGGAGGCGGCCATTGATGGTGTCGGCATCATTAAGCATGGTGTAGGGGAGTAGACTGTTGCTTACTGGAGAAGAGAGGAAGCCGTTGAAAAGGCTTACCACGTCTTGGTCAGAGGTTACGGCTATCAGGTTTTGGGAGTATAAACCTCCAGCCAACTTGAAGCGCAAGTTGCGCATGATGTTATACTTCAGTGCCAATCTCGGCTCGGGTGAAGCTTGACCCAAAGAGTAGTAGTATTGCAAGCGGAAACTGGGCTCAATGAGCAATTTGTTGCGGAAGTTGTACTTGAATTTCGCGAATACCGACATGTCCGTGGTGTGGTCCAACACTTCCACTTTTGATCCGAAATTGCTATAATAGGTGTAGTTTGTGTTGAAACCAACCGCTTCGACACCCACGTTGAGAACGTTTTTACCCAAATAGTAGTTGAAGGCGAGGTTAAAGTTGAAACCATCCATGGAACTTGTCTTGGGAGTGAATTGTTTGTCGTCAAGATCGCAAATGTATTTTGAGTAGGCAAGAGCGCCCTCGATGGTGATGGGAACATCGCCTGGCACGATCAGGAAGTTGGAGCCAACGCCCCAGTTGTTCCATTTGTAAGTGGCGATGGAACTGTAGTTGACCTTATCGTTGAAATTGAATCCAAACACATTAAGTTTGGTACCGTTCAGTGTCGAAAGGGTCAATTTACCGTAAAGGTCCCAGAAGTTATAGGGCAATCCTTGCTCCCCCACATAAGGATAGAAGAATTTAGAAGCGGGTTCAAGATAGGAGCCTTTGCCGGAGAGAATGAAACTAAGGGCGGTCTTGCGGTTATCCTTGAGCTTGACCAGCGGACCTTCAAGCAGAATTTGAGACTGGATATTGCTCATGTCAATCTTGCCGGAGATTCGTTTTTTGTTGCCGTCACGGGTTTTGATATCCATCACGGATGAAATTCTACCTCCAAACTCAGCGCCAAAACCGCCAGTGTAGACATCGGCGCTACTCATGATATCCATATCAAAAACCGAAAAGATACCGATGGAGTGGAAAGGATTGTAGATAAGCACACCGTCGAGAAGCAGCATGTTCTGCACAGGTGTTCCGCCGCGAACATAGAGTTGGCCTCCCTGGTCACCAGTAGAGATGATGCCAGGCAACACCTGCAAGTATTGGGCGAAGTCGGGTTGGCCACCGATGGAAGGCATCTTGCTCATATCCTTTGGAGTTACGCTCACCACAGAGGTGCGAGTCTCCTGCTCACGGCGTTGGCCCTCACCTTGGATCTGCACAGCGTCCAATGTGGTGGATGCGGGTGTCAAGGAATAACGCTTGGTGATGACACCGTCCTTCGTGACCTCGATCTCGTCAAGGATATCGGTATATCCAAGGAAAGAGACTTTCACGACATATTTTCCGTGCGGTATCTTGTTGATGGCGAATGCACCTTTAGAGTCGGACAACGCACCATAGGAGGTGCCTACTAATTGAATGGAGCAATAAGGTAATGTTTCACCATTGGAATCATCGTAGGTGAAACCTTTCAGTATGGCATTTTGGGAGAATAGGGACCCTGTAAAGAGTAAAAACCCCAATAATATGAAGATTTTTTTCATTTGCCGAAAAATTTAAGGCGGCAAATATACAAAAAATGCCGTTAGTTGTTAGCCGATACCAAGACCAATTTTCGATGAATGATTATCAGTAATCGATAATCGAAAATGCTTCATTTCTCATTACTTTGTCTTTTGATCTTTGGCCTTTGAACTTTCGCTCACGTTAGCGAGTGAGTGCCTGCCATCCAATGTCTTCACGATGGAAGAGGTCTGGAGCGTAGATGGTTTTCACCCCCTCATAGGCATCCGTGCGAGCTTCATTTAAGTCGCGACCGCGGCCTACCACGAAGAGAACTCGACCGCCGTTGGACACCCACTGGCCCTCCTTACGGTCTGTGCCCATGTGGAACACGGTTTGTTTCACGGCATCCAGATTTCCGATGGACAAGCCTTTTTCATACTTGCCGGGGTAACCCTTGGCGGCCAGCACCACGCCTAAAAAGGCATCATCGTAAAATTCAGGTTTTACTTCGCGATGGGTGAGCAGGTCAAGTACGAGTTGCACAAAATCGCTCTTCAGCTTGGGGAGTACCACCTCCGTCTCGGGGTCGCCGAAACGCGCGTTGAACTCAATGACCTTGGGCCCTTGTTTGGTGAGCATCAGACCACCATACAGCACACCGCAAAATGGGCATCCTTCGGCCACCATAGCCTCAGCAGTAGGCTTCATGATGTGCTCGACCGCCCAGTCTATCTGGTCTTGAGAAATAACGGGCACGGGCGAGTAAGCGCCCATGCCACCCGTGTTGGGACCTTCGTCGCCATCGTAGGCGCGCTTGTGGTCTTGAGCGATGACCAACGGTACTACTTGGGTACCATTGACCAAAGTGAGCAATGAGAATTCAGGACCCTGCAAGTATTCTTCCATCACCACTTTGCCTTGGCCGAAGTGGTTGTCGAGGAGCATGTCCTTGAGGGCTACATCGGCTTCATCGGAGGTCATGGCTACCACGACACCCTTACCAGCAGCGAGACCGTCGTATTTGATAACGATGGGAGCACCTGTCTTGTCAAGGTAGGCCTTGGCCTTGTCGTAGTTGTCGAAGGTACGGTAGCGGGCCGTGGGAATATGATATTTGACCATGAGTTCCTTGGCGAACTGCTTACTTCCTTCAATTTGGGCAGCAGCCTTGGTGGGCGCGAAGATGGGTAGCCCCGCTGCGTGAAATTCGTCGGCGATACCATTCATCAAAGCCGCCTCTGGTCCCACTATGGTTAGGTCTATATGTTGTTCTTGAGCAAAGGTGAGCAGTGCACACGTGTTGTTCTCGTCAATAGGTACGCGATGAACGTTTGAGGTCAGGGTCATGCCTTCGTTTCCGGGAGCAACGAAGATTTCAGGATTCAATGGAGATTGTGCTGCTTTCCATGCAATGGCGTGTTCACGGCCGCCTCGACCGATAATCAATATTTTCATTCTTCTTGTTTGGTTACAGTATAGCCGTGATAGCGGTTCATCACTTCAGCTACATAGTTTACGGTATGCTTCCCCGGGTAGTAACCGCATTTGACTACCGGGTCGGTGTAGTAATCTTTGTGAGACTTGAGAGCTAAATATTGGGCTACGTCAGGCCAATGTTTACTGTCTCCGCCGTATTTTTCGCATAAAGCTTGAGCATCAAGAATATGACCTGGACCGGAATTGTACGAACCTGCCACAAAATAATAGATGTCGGAATCAGCAACTTTATTGGCGAAGATTTTGTACAGATAAGAGATGTATCGTGCTCCTGCCCATATTTGTTCTTCTGCAGAAGAGGTGTCAGAAACACCGTAGCGGGCACCAGTTGCCGGCATCATTTGCATGAGGCCGAAACTGCCACCCATGCCTATAAGCCCAGTGACAAAATGTGATTCTTGATAGATGATAGAGGACATGAATCGCCAGTCGAGATTGTAGCGTGCACAAGAAGCTTTCATATAAGCATCGAACGAAGAGATGTTGTTTTTCTTCGCCCCAAAAGATCTTTGAATGATATTCGATTGTGCGGATAGGTATTTTTGACAGAGCTTTTGATAGGCCTTTGTGGTGGTGAACTCATCCAACCATTGATTGATGTCATTATTCAACTCCTCGCGATCGGGATGAAGAACCCAAGTGCGAGCATAGTTATCCCCCACGCGAGGTCCAAGGGATAAGCTTTTATAGAAAGGCAACAAAGTAATGGCTTCATTGTAGTTGCATACGATGTAATCCACCGTCTTGTCTTCCAGCATGTCAAACAAATCCTCCATTTCAACGTTGGGGTCACGTTGCAACACCCAGTTTTCGGGTTTGTTTAAGATTGAGAAATCGACATTGTGGGCATATCCACCAGGGGCATGAACCACATGGGTGGTGTCATCGTCAATCTTGGCCTTTTTTCGTGTGATTAATACAGGATAAGTATAGGAATGTGGCAGAGATTCAATAATATACCAGGGAATATACTGATCTCGCTTGAAATCGTAACCAACGATGTCGTATTCATTGGTGAATGATTTTTGAAGGGCTTTTCTGGGATCTGATTCGATGGAAATGGAAACAGGCCGGTTCAAGTCTTTGCCCAATTGCTGAATAAGGTCGTACTGGAAGCCGATGACAGAGCCTTGGTAAACAAAGTAGTCGGCCGCATGGTAGAAAATGAGGGCTTTGATAGTGTCGCCATGGTCGTTTTTATCGACATTGCGTTTATCAATCTTGTTCATCAGAGGCAACGGTTGAATCCTGTCATGCATCAGAAGGATGATAAACAGCGCTATTGCAGCTACGGCGATGAAAATGTAACTTACATGTTTTCTTTTCAAAACATTGTTTTTGGCATTATGTCATCAACTTCATCGAAGAGATGGGGAAGACGGGGCAGTGAGTGAGTAATGCAGGTCAAACTATCGTATGAAATATTTATTGAGACGCGCATTTGCTGTGGCGGGATTTTGCTTCTTATCCGTCACAATGTTATCTTCGGAAACCTTCACTTCGATGGTGTCACGATAATACCACAACTGCGTGCTGTCTTCGTTGGCTATTGTGTCGGTGTAGAGGACGACTCGGAGGAGGGCGGGATAACGAAGCTGACTGAATTCGGCAACCCCTTTCTTGATGGTACCTCTTAAATTGGCCAATGTAGTATCAATGTAGTTATAATGAACAGCTACAGAATCATATAAGAAATATTTGCTGGTATCGATGTAAAAATGGCCGTGGCCATCTTCAACGATAGTGTCGGGCTCAGCATATTTGCAATCAATCTTGAAGCCCAGTGGTGAATTTTTCTGGCACTGGACAAAGCAAGTCACGGCGATAAAAGCGGCCACGACGGGTATCAAAAATCTTAAACTTTTCATAATAACATTATTTATGGGCTGCAAAGATAATAAAAAAATTATTGGGAGAGCATCAGATTAACAGCGATGCCCGTCTCGAAATTCATATTGTTGTATTGGTTGGTCATCTTCGGACGATTGATCGTATGATCGTAATAGAATTTTATTCCAACCAATTGGCTGAATTGGTATTCAGCGGCCACATTGATAGTAGCCGTAAGCATACCCGATGTTACTTGGTCGGTCTCTTCTTGGATCTTTCTGAGTATGGTGCTGTTGTTTTTGATACCAACACCTGCTGTCAGGTTCAGATCGCTGACAAACTGACGTTTGACGCCGGAGAAAACTAACCCAAGTTTGAGGTCTTTGAATCGATAGCCGCCCGAAACAGCCAACTCTTGAGAGGCGGTTTCCGTAATCTGGTTGTTGGCAAAACTTAAAGCCACATTACGCGATTGCTTGTATTCAATCTTCAGCAACATACTGTTCTTCAAGGTCATGTCAAAGCCGATCAGCGGTCCGAACTGTTCGGAAAGCGCGATTTGGTTCAATTCATAGGTAGGGATGAAGTTGCCGAGATTGTTCCGGGCACCACCGCCCTCCACGTATGAAATGTTAGTGGTGTAACTACCCACTTGATAGTTACAAGTGTAGTTGTGGATGAGGGATAGACTTTGGAATACTTTGTCCACCCCCTTTATTTTGGAGAATCCGTTGTAGTTGAGACGCCAGTTGGGCAACGGGATCTTGAGGAACGGAGAGGAGATGTCCATCTTAGAGGCGTCTTTGCCCATGTAGGAGGCAAAGAAAGCATTCATCAGCACGTCTTGCGATACACTGTTGTAACCGTCTGGGAATTGGGTCTCTTCAAGTATTGCACCAGACGAGTTGGGATTCTCTGCGGCAAGTCGTTGGGCTATCTCAAAACGCACATTGCGGAAATCTTCAAACAACTGCTCATAATCGCTGAAGAAGGTCTTGAGCCCGCAATAGGACATGCTAAAGGAACCGTTGCGCTGAGGAGTGTAATGGGAGATAACGCCTTCCTCGTCCACATGGAAATATTCGGAATAGTTCTCGGTGAAATTTCGAGTTGCAGAGACATCAATTCGGAAGTTCTTGAAAGGTTCTACCGAGGCTCGTAGGTTGAGTACTTCGTTGTGGGATCGTTGATAGGCCGTGTTCATCAAAGAGTCGGTGGTGAGCCAGTGTCCCCGGGCTCCCATGGCTTGTACATCAGGTTGACCACCGAAGACGAACAGAAACCCCGGTGACTTGGTGGCAAAATCAATGCCAACGAAATTGGGCGTGCCCATGTAGCCGGGTAGCGTGGTTCCATTGCCTTGCGAGTAGTTGACATTAATATTCCTCAACATCATCATGAAACGCAACGTTCCGTCCAAGATGATTTTGCCGTAATTAGGTTTCTCTTTCAGGGTGTCTGAGGTGTCGTTATCACCATCCTTAATAGCGCCCTTGTTTCGTCTATTATCTGTTTCGGCGCCCTTGGAATTACGATTGTTACGGTTTTGTGAATTGCCTTGGTTTACTTTTTTAAGATAAGGGATGGTGTTGTACAAGGTTACAAAGTTGACGGAAGCATTACCTTGGATGGAGTTTGAGTTTCGGATGATATTGCCGAGATAGGCCAAAGACAATGCAGATGCGGTATACTGGTAGGTGGAACTGTATCGGACACTGGCATTGACCCACTTGAACAACGGTATCTTGCTGATAGGAATCTGATAGGTGCCATTGAAGGTCTGGCGGAAATCGGTGACACGGCCACCCCGGCCCAGACAGCGCCATACTGAATCCTTTTCGGTGCGGGTGTCGATGAGACCATCGGGCTCGTCAATGCGCGCAGAAGCATCGGCACGATATTCCAACCTCAAGCTTTGGAAGATATCCCAACTTAATGAATAGTTGCGAGACCAGTCGAAAGATTTCACGAAACTGGTGTCGACAATAATATTACCGCGGCTCTTCGGTCTATATTTAAACTCCTGCATTTCTCTACGAAGAGAAGTACGAATGGTGACATTCTTGGGCATCGGGGTGATGTTGAAGTCACGAATGAGCTGCAACCATGGGGATTTCATCCATTTAACCTTGTTGAAGGGTCTAAGGTTCTTTGGATTGGTGCTGAAAGTATAACCGACTTCACCATGATGAATGAACTCGTTGTTCAACTCCAAGTCTTCGTCGCGTTGTATTAACTCGGAATAAGAATATGAAAGGTCGAAGTTTTCAATGTCCCAAGGATGCATCTTGATTTTGCCACCGTCAAAGCTACGTTCCTTGCGCACGTTCATCAAGTTCACATTCTGGCGTTGTGTAAAGGCGTTGGTGAGATAACGGATAGAGTCGCGCTCTTCTTGGGTTTCGTAAGTGGCGAGGTCGTCCTTCATCTTAACATCCGGATTCAAGGGGTTGTACTCGGGTTGGCTGATACCTAAGGAATAGTCGTAGTGCAACGGGATCTTGATGTTCCATTTTTCAGGGAACAAAATTTTACCACCATCAATATTCGTGGCGATGTCAAGGTTGTATTTGGTCTCCATGGAACGCTCGGTCACGGATTGTTCGATGCTTCCGAAACCAGGGGTGGAGTAGGTACCTGATAGTGTGATGTCGCCTACGTCGGCCAGATTGATGCGAGCGCGAGTGGTGGCCGCGAAACCCTGTTTGTCGTCAAAACCACACAAACGGAGCTCGTTGATCCACATCTCAACAGATTTGGGCAACATGTCGTCATTGTCTTGGAGCGATTTTTTCTTGGGGTTGCGAATACCTATCATGATGGTGGTTACCTCACCCAAATTAGGCACACCAACGACAGTCATGCGTTTGTTGTTTTCAAGATAACGGGTATAAGGCACTTGATTGCCCAAATGATGGCCATGGCGCACGGCAATGTTACGTTCTTGTTTGAGAGAAACGAGAGAATCAAGGTATACGAACAAGAAGTTGTCGGAGGGCCAGATGGCGTTGGTGTCTTTACCTACACCCCACGGAGTAATGCTGACAGGAATTTCATATTCGTAGTAGTTCTCTGTATAGTCAGAACCCAATCGGACGAAACAGGTTACATCACCAGGACGAAGGTCTCCAGAGCTGAAGACATCCTCGGCATGGATGAACATCTGCATGTTGTTGAATTGTCTCAGATCGTAGCTGGTGCTCTTGTACACGGCCCGTGCGTCACCATCGGGCAGGTCTACGGCCTTCATGGTCAAAGCCTGCTCGTTAATTTGGTACAGTGTGGTGCCATAGGCGGTTTCACGCTCGATGCCAGGAGGCAAGACATAAGGAATGGGCGTACGATTGGCATTCTCTTCGTAGCTAACGGTACCTACATAGAAAGAACCTTCGCCATCGCCCTGCGTGGGCAGATAATCACCCTCTTCTTGCAAACTCAAGTTGTAGGTCCTCCAATCTCCACGCACCAGTTCGAAGGTGGCAAAACGGCAGATGATCGGTTCATCGAAGTCACGCATGAATACACGCATAAAACGAATGGAGTTGTACCCAGTCATGCCGTTCACAACCTTGTCGGGATTATGAATGGGGATACGGAACTGGTACCATTTGGTGGTTGGACGCGAGCCGTCAGGCAGCGGATCCGGCACGGCCTCGTAGATGTCGTTGATGTAGTTTTCTCCCACGACCATGTTCTCCGGCGAGAGGTTGATGACATATTGATAATATTTCTCTTCCTCGTTGAGGGTGTTGTCGTTGTTCATGTCCTCCAAGTTAGGAAGCTGTGTGGCGGAGGTGGGGTAACTCTCAGAACTTTGATTGTCGGTAGGAGAGTTGCCGTCGGCATTGTTGAAATATTTGTAACGTTCTACAACTTTCACGTCGGCGTTGTCGTAATCCGTGCCGCGGAAATAGTGATAGTTGTCGCTGGAAGGATCATTGTAGGAGGTTTGGTAAACAGGAGATGCTGTACCAAAATTGTCAGCCAAGAGTTGTAGATAATCTTCATGATAGGAACGCTCTCGTTCATCTTGCAAGCCATCGTAGCCAACGTCTTGATATATACGAGATTCCGGATTTTGGTCAAAGGCGTTGACGATGAGCTGTATGGTGGGAACTCGTCCCCAAACGGTAAATTCGACATCTTCGTCAGAGCCATCGGTGGGTAAACCATTCTCAAAGAATTTCACACCATCGCGCAAAATATCCTCGGAGATATCACCCAAGTTGAAATACAACTTGCCGCCAGTGTGTTGTGGATTCTCAATGAAGGGATCCATCATCCAGAATTCGATGTATTCGTAGTTGGCGGATTCAAAGTCTGTATTATCGAACCTTCGCATGATACCACCCCAACGGCTGCGGGGGTCACGCAAGGATCCGTCTTCGTTCAAACCACTGGAGAAGCCCTCCGCGCCGGCCACATCGTAGTTGTATGGGCCACGTTCGGAAGGATAGAAGGCCATGTTGAACACAGTCAAATAGGTGGAGAGGGCCGTGGTGCCAGAACGTTCCTTATAGGGGAAGAGCTCAGGCTCGTATACGGCACGTGCGTATGGTTTGGAAAGATCTTCCTTGGTAATGTTCTTAGGCGTTGCATTGTTGCTGTTATAGAACGATGGATCAATGATGTACCAAGACATCAAAGCCCTGTTGAACCCGTAGGCCAATTTCCGACGTTTGCTGTCGGAGACGCTCACGTTTTGTGTCTCAGGGAATAAATCGAGTTGTCCTTGCGGAGTGGAAGCCAATACCCAATTGGACATTGTGGTGAGATCTATGGTGGACTTGGAAGATTCAAAGTCGTCAATGTACGTTGTACCCGCCTTGCCAATAGCCTTGGAATGACCAGGCACAAAGTGGGCGAATTCACCCTCCCAGTTCAAGAACGACTGCGTAGTGGTACTGTGAAAGGTGAGCTTGTCTACCAATTTGGTCAGGAAAGGAAGTTCGGTCTTGTATGCGAAATTCATACCCCAAACCAAGTTATTGATGGGCTCATCACCATAGTTGACTTTGTTGGTGACTGGTCGCTCGCGCAGATTCAACAAGGTGGCGCCAATGGTGAAATCTTTGGAAATCAGATAGTCGAGGTTGACACCGAACATGGTCTGGTCGGTGGCGGCGAAATCATTGTCGTTCTCCACGGAAATAGAGATAGGGGTACCGGAGCTCAAGACACCTTGGTTGATGATGGTGACTGTACCCATGTCGTAGTTGACCGTATAGTCCACGTTTTCCGTGAGTACGATGCCGCCAGCCGTAACGCGTACGGATCCTTGAGCGACATTGGTGGTGTTGAAATGATATTCGGAACCGTATGAAGAACGATAGCTACCTTCGAGATAGTATTTGTTCTTGTTGGTGATTTGTTGGGCTAACGTCTTTGTGAGGGTATACAAGGAGTCGAAAGCATAAAGATCGGCCAGGGCCGCTTCGTCTTCACTGAACAGAGCCCGTAAATCCTTGCCGAAAGGTTCGATGGTGGGGAAGAAGATACGTCCGTTTTGAGAATTGATGGTACCTCCGGAGGTCTGCGCTCCGTCAATAAAGTCAAAGATACCATCAGGATTGGGGTCCTGTTGCTGGTTCAAACGGTCGAGACCCATCAACTTGATGAGGGAAATACCTTTATTGGCGCCCTTTGTGAAAAAGCCGTTGGCTATACCATCTTCGTCACCAGTGTATAAAATGTTCAATCTGAACTTTTCCGATGAAACTTGGTAGGCGGAGAGGTTGTAGACGTTTTTCATCATCAACTTCCACAACGGCGACGTGGTGTTGAGGTTGGTGCTCTTTAACAACTTGACGCGGATACAGTTAGGCGCGGAAACCTCGTTGGAGAACTCACCCACTTGATAGACGGTGGTGTCGCCTATGACGGTATACTGGAATGCTACAGCCAAGACCTGATCACTAGTAAGCGCCGAGTTGAGGGAGATAAATCCTAATTTGGAGTTGAAGGTGTATTCAGATGATGGCAATAGACGGGCACTCTCAACTTTTTCATAGTCGCTGCCGGATTTCAAACCAAGTGAGTGCAGGTTGTTGCTAGCATTAGAGATGTTGCGAATCATGGAAGTGTCCACCAACTCAGTCAATGTGTTGATGTCGTTGTCAGGATACTGTCCTCCGCTATACATGGGATTATAAGTAAAAGCAGCAAACTCCGGGTCGGCCTCGCCAAGGTCGGTGAAAGCCACGATATTACGGTTGTCAGTGGTTGCTGCACCAACAGTGGTGCGCCACACCTCAATCTTGGTGATGACGATGGGTGATCCCACAAGCGGCAATGTGCTTAAGTATTCGTTGTAGTGATCACGGAAGAATTGGCTTATGAAGAAATGTCGGTTTTCTTCATACTCGTCAGCGCGGAAATAGAAGTCGTTTTCCTCGGCGCCGCCCGTGATGGTCATCGTCTCGGATGTGCTGTTTTTTTGCGAGGCAACGGCAGTCACCATCAAGTTTCCGAATTTCAGTTGCGTTTTGACACCAAACAAACTCTGGCTACCCGTGATCAATGTGCTGTTCAATGGGAGTGTGACATTGCCAAACTCTATGAGTTGCAAAATGTCGTCTTCTTTACCTGCATATTTGAGCTTGATCTTGTCCATGTTGTTGTCCAAGGTCAGCTCGTCTGTGGTGTAGTTGAGGTTGAACTCGATCTTGTCGCCGATTTTGGCAATCAAGTTTAGCTGGATGTCTTGGTCGAAGTTGAATTGAGGGGTTCTACGTTGTTTGACAGGCAGGTTGGGATTGTCTATCTGCGTATACTTGAAGCCAAATTTAAGCTCAACATTACCGGAAGGGCGGATGTCGATAGTGTTGCTGCCGAAAATGCTCTCGAAAATATCGCCGCCTATGTGCAACTCCGGTATAAGTCCGCCGCCACGGCGGTTGCCCCCATTGTAACTGCTACTATGGTTGTGCCAATAGTCGTTGATGCTCTTCTGCAAGTCGTAGTCGATATACTCGTTTACGTCCATGTAGGCACCAGGACCGAAGGGCGTGTTACCCGTCATGTACTGGAAATTGTAGGAATTAGTGTTTGGGTCGTAATTGATTACGGTGCCAATTCCAGGAGGGTTTTGCAGGGAAAAAGGACTGGTAAACGGAGTACTTAATGGGTTGTTGTCGGGCTGTGGAACCTTTGGCGGGTCGGTGTCTGGTGGCATCAAGTTGACGTCAGGACAACTATAGTTGGCCATGGGTTGTCTCTCAATCGTTGTTGTGGCCGCCTGTGCACACAAGCCTGTGATGCAGAGCGCAACTGTCACAAAAACATGAAATAGGATGCTTTTTATATGTATCGCTTTCAATGACTCCAGTACTATAATAGTTTCAACGACCTTTTGACGAGGTCTTCCACAGTTAAGTTAATCCCTTCTGCCTGAATGACTTTATCTAAAGCCGATTCAGCACCGGCTTTAGGAAAACCTAAGGCAATTAAGGCAGATAACGCTTCATATTTATTATTATTGTACGAAGATGAATTTTTTGCCACATTGCCCCAGTCTGTTTTCTTGGCTTTTCCCTTGAGCTCAAGAACAACCCGTTGGGCTGTCTTGGCCCCAATGCCCTTGACAGACTGTATGGCTTTGACATTTTCCGTTGCGATGGCATTTAGTACTTCACCCACGCTCATGGAAGAGAGAATCAGGCGGGCGGTGTTCGGACCGATGCCGTTAACCGTGAGTAATAGCTTGAAAAGCTCTCGCTCTTCTTCCTCCGCAAATCCATAAAGAATTTGTGCGTCCTCTTTTACTATAAAACAAGTGAGTAACTTGACATCCTCGCCCTCCTGAGGAAGACTCGAAAATGTGGCCAAAGATATGTTGATGTCGTAGCCCACCCCACCGGCAGTTTCCACTACCACACGGGCGGGATTCTTATCCACGATTTTTCCTCGAATGTGATTGATCATAGGTCTGGTTAATAAAGCGGCAAAAATACAAAAATTACTGTTTTAATTAAAGGGGATCTGTTTTTCCTGGCACCAAGAACGCCAACGCTCCACATAAAACGGTGTGTTGGTTTGGTCTGCGATAACTTCTTTGAATTCAAAAACTTCCGCAACCTGCTGGGGCTCCTGCACGGGGTTGTGTTGTAATATAAGTACGTCAATGTGAAAGAGCTTGCCAGTGGGGTATACTTTTTCTTTGCTTTTGAGCAAATAATAGGTTTTGGCTCCATAAAGGATGAAGGACCCATTTTTCAGCACATAATTAGTTCTGTAATGTGAAGTGTCGATGGGGACTATCTGCTGAGTCGCATGTAATTTCCGGGCATGGGTGGCAATATTGTACTGAAAGAGCTTGTCCTTTTCGCTTCGAATGGAATCGGAAAACAAGACGGCTTGTTGCCCGGCACAAAACCCTATGGCACTGACTTTTGGGATTTCATAGACGATAACCTCGTTTTGTTTTTGTAATCCTATTTTTCGTACGAAAAATGATACCGCCAGCAATGCGAATACGCCATAAGCCACCCATGCAGGACGCCTCCGTCTTCGATGGATGGCAAGGTATGTGAGAGCGATGAAAAGATAGAGCAAAAGCACTTGAATGATCGAATAATAAATATTGTGCGTGACTGCGCCGGGTAAGCCCTCCACAAAGCCAATGCTTCCGTTCAAAGCCTTAATCTCCCAAGTCAAAACCAAAGCCAGAAGTTTGGTCAAAAATGGAACGAAAGAGAAAGCTAGCAATACCACTCCCGTAACAATGACGATGAATGATAATGCCATGGCCGACAAGTTTGACAAGAGAAAATAGTTGGGGAAAGTGCCAAAATAGTAAACAGAGATCGGAAAGGTGCTGATCTGCGCGGCTACGGATACGGACGATAATTCCCAAAAGTAGTTGCCAATCTTTGTCCTACACGAATAGAGTCCAGCTATCTTCGGTTGTATCAGCACAATACCGAACACGGCAAGATAGCTGAGTTGAAAACCGACTTCGAACAATAAGAGCGGGTTGGTGCATAATAGCAACCACAAGGAAGCCAGAAGGCTGTGGAAGACATTGGTGTTGCGTTGTATTAGCCCCCCAATTGTAACAAAAGTGAACATGGTGGCGGAGCGCATGACCGAGGGCGAAAGGCCCGTAATGTGCGCGTAGAGCCAAATGATTAATAATAGCAATCCCGCCTTGGCGATGCGTGTGCCTTTAAACAAATCCATGGGTTTTAGTAAGAAGCTGACAATCATAAAGATAATCCCTACGTGCATGCCCGAAACACATAGCAGATGGCTGACTCCAGCGGAGGCATACGCCGCCTTGAGCTCCGGCTCCATTGTGTCGTCATCCCCTAGAAGAATGGCGGCGATGATGTCGTACTCCCGTCCGCTCATGCCCGAAGAGGCGAAGATGTTAGATAGTTTTGTCTGGATGGAGTGGGCAAAGGCCTTGATTGGATTGGGTTCTTTATGGGTTAATTTTTGCCAGCCATAGGAGGGCACGAACCCTGTGTAGTACAAACCTTTACGATGCATATAGGTCTGGTTGTCGAAAGCGTCGGGGTTGGCGGGCGCCGCAGCCGGCTCCAAGATGGTGCTCACCATCAAAACATCACCGTAGGCGATGGAGACGGCCTGCGGCGACTGCTGTACATACAGCAGTGCCTTGCTGCGCAAGGCCCCGCCATGACTGCTCCGTAGGATCTCCACCACTAGCTTGACCGTCTTGGCACGCCTTACCGGGAAATCCACCACCCGTACCACCCACTCCCGGTTTTGTGTGACAAACGTCTTCTCTTTGTCGCTCAGGGGCGAAGAATATCGGAAATTTGTGGCCGACATCCCCGCAAAAATGAAACCAAAAGATAAGACAAGCGTCTTCAACCATTGCCAATAATATGTCTTAACAAACGATAAAAGAAGCGAAACCAGCCAAAAAACAGACGCTATATAAAACCATATTGGGCAAAATCTAAATGAAAAATGACAGTAGTAGGCCAAAAATATGCCAAAAACGAAGGGTAATAGGATTTTCAACAAAGGATATTTCGATGTCTTCATGGTGTTGTTTTCCAGCGAAGATAGAAAAAAAAGCAAACCCCTCTGCTGATGAAAGATGACTTACTGCAAACAACTTTTTTTGTATATTTGCACGTTTTTTTGAATAGCTAGAATGTTTACAGGAATTGTTGAGAAAACCGCAAAGATAGTCAAGATAGAACAAGACAGAACAAACTTCGATTTCACATTGGAGGTTGATTTTGCAGATGAACTTACCATAGACCAAAGTATGGCCCACGACGGGTGTTGCTTGACGGTCGTGAAACTGGACAAGGCTGCCAAACAATATGTTGTGACAGCGATGGAAGAGACCATGATCAAAACCAATCTCGGCACCTGGAAGGTCGGGGATGAGGTTAACCTTGAACGTAGTATGCGTATGGATGGCCGCTTCGACGGCCATATCGTGCAAGGCCATGTGGACCAAACCGCCGTCTGCGAGAAATTGGTGGATGAGAATGGCAGCTGGCGTTTCTATTTTACGTATGATCCTGATAAAAACAACTTTACGGTCCCTAAAGGATCCATTTCCGTCAATGGTGTTAGCCTTACCGTAGTGGATTCCGAAAAAGGCCGGTTTTCCGTGGCAATCATACCCTATACCTACACGAATACAAACTTTCACAACATCCAACCGGGAACCGTTGTCAATATCGAATTCGACGTGTTTGGAAAGTATGTCCAAAGGCTGCTCGAGGAATATTTTTCCCAACAATCAAAATAAAAAAAGATTGCAAGCGTTTATTTGTCTTATTGTATAAGCACTAAAACGAAGATTTTGAAACATAATAGACATATACTGCCCCTATACCTCATCGGCCTGGTCGCCCTAGTGGTGGTCGGGATGACGTCTTGCTCTACTTCCAAAAACACTTTTCCAAACAGGGTGTACCATAATGTAACTTGCAGGTACAATGTGTTTTGGAATGGGAAACAGTCAATGAAGCAGGCAGATGCTGAAATGGTGAAGCTTTCAAAGGACAACTATACGACCACATTGCCGGTGTACAATTACCCCGACAAATCGGAGTTGGGTCCCGCGCTCCCGCATCTTGACCGTACAATCGAAAAGTCGTCCAAGGCTATATACAAGCACTCCATGCTGATCAAGGGTAAGGAATACGTGAAGACCATCGATGATGCGTACCTCTTGATGGCCAAATCCTATTTTCACAAACAGGACTATTCCCAAGCGCAGCGCGTCACCAGCTATATAACCCATAACTTCCCGAAATCCAATAGTTTCAACGAAGCTGCAGTTTTGCAGGCCCGTACGGCCATGCGGCAGGGCTATTACGCTAGTGCCGATGAACAGTTGGAAAACCTCCATTATCTTTCTACCAACAAGCGCAACAAGAAATTCAACGTGCTTTTCAATGCCGCCAAAGCCGAATATAATCTGACGGCTCCAGATGGCGATGTCCAAGAAGCTATGGACTATTTGAAGAATGCCATAGGCGCTCACCCGGAACGCGAATTCAAGTCCCGACTCCATCTTATCTTGGGCGAGTTGTACGAAAATCAAGGACAACAAGAGGAGGCTAAGAAGAATTTCTATAAGGTGATCAAGCAATCCTCCACCTATGAAATGGTGTTCTGTGCCCAAATGCACTTGGCTAGAAACTATGACGGAACAGCCTCTTCACGCAATACTATCATGCGTCAGTTCAAAAAAATGCTTGAAGAGAAGAAAAACGAGGATTTCAAGGACCAGATCTATTATGCCTGCTCCGAGATTGCCCGCATTGACGAGAACGACACTTTGCGTAAAAACTATCTTGCCAAATCTGTAGCAGCATATACCAACAACAATTATCAACGCACTTTCTCCAGTGTCACGCTTGCCGACCTCTATTTTGAAGACAATGAATATCGCAAGGCTCAAGCTTATTATGATACGGCAGCGTTGACCATCCCTAAAAACTACCCGGACTATGAGCTTGTGATGAAAAAGTCAGGAGTGCTCAAAGATTTGGTCACTAAACTGGATGAAATCGACCTCCAAGATAGTTTGCAACGTATCGCCAAGATGAGCGAAAGTCAACGTCAAGCATGGGTGCGTAAGATGATTGCCGATTATACGGAAGCAGAGCGCAAGGCCGCAGCCGAGGAGGCTGAACGGATGTTGGCTCTCCAAAATGCTTCTACGTATACAAATATTAATGTCACCTCCTCGAACGGTAAATGGTACTTCTATAACCAGTCTTTGGTCACTGCCGGTCAGCAGGACTTCTACCGCAGATGGGGTAATCGTAAACTGGAGGATAACTGGTTCATCAGCAACAAACAGCAGATTTCCTTCGACGATATGGCCGTGATGAACGACCCAAGTCTGGCAGCGGACTCAGTGGAGTATGACGAAGATGGCAACCCTATTGCCAAGAGAGAGACAGACCCCAAGAAAGAGGCCTATTATCTGCAAGACCTGCCTCTGACACCTGGGGCTATGGACACCTCCAATACCATTATTGCAAAAGATCTTTTTGAAGTCGGTTACATCTATCGAGACATGTTGCAAGATATACCTCGTGCCTGCGCCTCCTTCGAATCATTGGTTCAGCGTTTTCCTGAAAGTGAGTATGCCCTGCCGTGCATGTATTTGCTGTACACAATATATACTGCGCAGCACGACGGAAAGGCCGACAACTACAAGCAGATCATCCTGACCCAACATGCTGGAACCGATTATGCCAAGCTTATCAATGATCCGAGGTATTATGAGAAACTAGCAGAGAACGAGAAGACCCTCGAGCGTCGCTACGAGCAGGTGTATGATGACTATACCCAAAAGAATTGGTCAGCGGTGGTGCAAGCTTCGGATGCGGCTATTCCACAATGCGTGGATCCGACACTTAAAGCCAAGTACAGCTACCTGCGCGCTGTGGCCGCCGGACAAGTCTATAACCAAGACACTCTCATCCGTGGTCTCAATAGTGTGGTGACGAATTTCCCCAACGAACCCGTGGCCGAGTTGGCCAGAATCTACCTCTCCAACTTTGCGCTGGAGCAGGTGGCCAGCATAACCCAAACAATGGCCTCCGATAGTATGGCCTCCGATAGTTCAACCTCCATTAAAGGATTGACCCAAACGAATCAACCAGGTGGTCATAGCTTTGTGTTTAATGCCGGTGAGTTGCATTATGTGATCCTACTCGTTAAAACCGCCAAACTGTCCGTACAAACTGTTAAGCAAAACATTATCAACTTCGATAACACTTATTTCAGTTTGCAACATTTCAATATCAGCAGCTTCTATATCAATAATACTCAACAAATGGTTACCGTGGCCAAGTTCAACAATAAGGAAAGTACCATGGATTACTACAACATATTGTGCAAGAACGAAAACTTCGCTTCGGACATAGCTAATGGCAATATCATTGTCTACCCTATCTCTGCCAGCAACTATACCACTTTCTATAATAAAGTGAACGAGCGCCCGGCATACGAACAATTTTTCAAGGATAACTATTTGGATAAACAATAAAGAACATATCGATATCAACAAAATCTATAGATTATGAAAGAGAATGAACAAAGAGAATTCAACGTGGTGAATGTTATTGCTACTGGAACTCAGTTAGATGGTAATATCGTCACAAACGGAGACATTCGCATTGACGGTATCATTAAAGGTAACGTGGTATCCAAAGCAAAAGTCATCGTTGGCCGTGAAGGTCGTGTAGAAGGCAACATTACTTGTTCTAACATTGAGATTGAGGGTCACATCAATGCTGAATCTTTGAATGTTAGCAACTTGATTGCCCTGAAAGCCACAGCCAATTTGGTGGGTAACATCATTGCTGGCAAGATTGCTATCGAGCCCGGTGCAGAGTTTTCCGGTAATTGCAAGATGCACAGCTCCAAGCCAAATATCGCTGCTCCTCAAATGCCCCAGCCAGAGAAGAAGTAATCTATCTTCTACTTCATGGCGCAGCCCAAATACAATAAAAAAAGCCCGCTGCATAATTTCGCCTACTATTCCAATATGGGAATAGAGATGGCTGTGATTATTGCATTGGGTGTGTTTGGCGGTGTGAAATTGGATGCATGGCTGCATTTGTCGCCATTGTTTACCATAATTCTATCGCTGGCAGGTGTGGGCATTGCTATGTATGTGATGATTAAAACGTTATCAGTCTCCAAAAAACCAAAAGATGAGCAAAACAGTACCGATTAAAAAATTCTCCTTCCGGATTTTAGTCTTCTCGGTTATCATTGCCGGCCTGACGGTTTTATTCCAATGGCTGTGCCCAAACTATGCCTCTCCGGCATTACCTTTTATCGTGCTCTTCTTTTGCATCATCACACTGTTTACGATCTATATAGTCCTGCGCGACGATAAGGGCAAAGCCTCACAAAAGTTTATCTCGAATTACCTGCTGTCCCGAATTGTGAAACTCCTTTCCTGCCTGCTCTTTTTGCTACTATATATTGTTCTGAATAAAGCAGATGCAGTCCGTTTTGCCATCGCCTTCCTCATCATCTATTTCCTCTATTCTATCTTTGAGGTGTTGGTACTGAAAAAAGAGAACCAGGAACTGGGAAAGTCAGATAAAACTGAAACGAAAGAAATAGCAAAGGATAAAGCCGTAGAACAATAGTTTTTTCAATTTCCATAAAATGAACACAAGTAAATCCATCAAACCCGATCTTTTCTACATTGGCGCGTCCGATAGACGTCTGGCCCTCTTCGAAAATGTGATGCCCATTCCGCGCGGCGTATCCTACAACTCCTACCTGCTCCTCGATGAGCAGACGGTCTTGCTTGACGCCGCGGACAATGCCGTGGGCGAGCAGTTCTTGGATAATTTGGACTGTACGCTTGCAGGTCGTCCGTTGGACTTTTTTGTGATGCATCATTTGGAACCCGATCACTTGGCTATGGCAAAGGAGGTGATTCTGCGTCATCCCAATGTACAGATTATCTGTAGTTTGCAGGCTGCCAAGTTCCTCGGCCAATTTTTTGATATGGAGTTGAACAAGCAGCCGCGTGTCGTCAAAGAGGGAGAAACCCTTTGCACGGGTAAGCATACTTTTACGTTTGTGTCGGCCCAAATGGTCCACTGGCCTGAGGTGCTCGTCTCGTACGAGTCGGAATACAAGATTCTCTTTTCCGCCGATGCCTTCGGTACTTTCGGCGCATTGGCTGGAAACCTTTATGCTGATGAGGTGAACTTCGACCGCGACTGGCTCGACGATGCCCGTCGCTATTTCACCAACATCGTGGGCAAGTATGGCTTCCAGGTCCAGAACCTACTCAAGAAGACTGCCACCCTTGATATCCAGATGATTTGTCCGTTGCACGGTCCCATCTGGCGCGAGAACTTGGCCTATTATATCCAAAAACACGATGTCTGGAGCAAATACGAGCCCGAAGACAAAGCCGTGGTTATCGTCTACGGCTCCCCGTACGGCCATACGGAGAGCGCCGCCACGGTGCTGGCCGATATGCTGGCCGCCAAGGGCGTGCGCGACATCAGAATGTACGACGTGTCCGTAACCCACGTCTCCTACCTCGTCTCGGAAGCCTTCCGATGCAGCCATCTCGTTCTCGTGGCTCCCACTTACAATGGCGGACTCTTCCCGCCGATGGAGACCTTTATGCTTGACCTGCAAGCCCATTTTCTGCAAGGCCGCACCCTCGCCATCGTGGAGAACGGCACCTGGGCCCCGCAAGCCGCCAAGGTCATCCAGAAGATTATGTCCGAGATGAAACCCAACACTCTCGTGGAACCCATCATTTCCATCAAGTCGTCCTTGAAGAAAGAACAATTGGCAGATATGGAACTCTTGGCCACCCGAATAGTGGAATCCTTATAGTCGTCCCTATGTATAAGATCATCAAGAAAGAAGAACTCGGAAAAGACACCTATCTCATTGAGGTTGAGGCGCCGAAGATCGCCAACGCCGCGTTGCCGGGCCAGTTCGTCATCGTGAAAGCTGACGACAAGGCAGAACGCATCCCGCTAACCATCAGCGACACGGATTTGTTTGACGGTACCATCACGTTGGTGGTGAAGACGATAGGATATTCCACACGCAAAATGCTGACTTTTCAGGTGGGCGATGCGTATCGCGATATTGTGGGCCCCCTTGGGCATCCCTCGGCGTTTATCCATCGTCCCATCGGTGAGTTGCGCCGCTCTCGCTACTGCTTTATCGCTGGAGGTGTGGGCATTGCCCCCATCTATCCTTTGGTGAAATGGATGTACGCGCACGGCCTCGACTGCGATGTCATCGTGGGCGCCCGCAACAAGTCCCTGTTGTTCTATCTTGAGAAACTGCGTCCCGTGGCTGACAACCTCTATATCGCCACCGACGACGGCTCCCTCGGCGAGAAAGGCACGGTCACCGATGTGCTCGACCGGCTGGTGCGCCACGAGGGCAAGCGATACGACGAAATCACGGCTATCGGTCCGATGATTATGATGAAGTTCGTGGCCAAGAAGGCCGCCGAACTCAACATCCCTTGTGTGGTGAGTCTCAACGCCTTGATGGTGGACGGCACCGGCATGTGCGGTGCCTGTCGCGTCACCGTGGCCGGCCGCACCCGCTTTACCTGTGTGGACGGCCCCGAGTTCAACGCCGCCCTGATTGACTTTGACGAGTGTATGCGCCGACAGGCGATGTACGACCATATTGAACATATCAAGCAAAAAGAAGGTCCTTGCGAATGTATGGATGCGGCTACCCGCCAGTTCAAGGAGAGTCAGCCCGGCAAGCGCGTGCCCGTGCGCGAGCAACCCGCCGACGTGCGCAAGCACAACTTCGAGGAGGTCTGCCTCGGCTACAATGCCGAAGAGGCGATGGCCGAAGCCAAGCGCTGCCTTAATTGCAAGAAGCCGCAGTGCGTAACCGGCTGCCCCGTGCAGATCAACATCCCCGCTTTCATCCAACAGGTGGCCGAGGGCAACTTCGCCGAGGCCGCCCGCATCATTGCCGAGGACTCGGCCCTGCCTGCCGTCTGCGGACGCGTGTGTCCGCAGGAGACCCAGTGCGAGGGGAAATGTGTGCTCGGCCGCAAAGGTGAGCCCGTGGCCATCGGCAAACTCGAACGCTTCGTGGGCGACTGGGCCCGCGAAAATGGATTCGCCTTGGCCAAGACGGCTCCCGAGAACGGCTACAAGGTGGCCGTCATCGGTAGCGGCCCCGCAGGCCTGACCTGCGCCAAAGAACTGAGAATGAAGGGCTACAATGTCACCATTTTTGAAGCACTGCACCAATTCGGCGGTGTGCTCGTCTATGGTATACCCTCGTTCCGTCTGCCTAAAGAGACGGTCGTCAAACACGAAGTGGAAAACGTGAAACGCCTTGGCGTACGCTTTGAGAGCGACATGGTCATCGGCCGCACCGTGTCCGTGGACGACCTTCTGGACAAATGGGGTTTCAATGCCGTGTTTTTGGGCACTGGCGCTGGTTATCCAAACTTCTTGAACGTGCCCGGCGAGAACTTGTGCGGCGTGGTTTCCGCCAACGAGTTCCTTACCCGCAACAACTTGTTGTTCTCCTACATGAAAGAGCACGAGACACCCAACTTCGTGGGTCACAAGGTGGCTGTCGTGGGTGGTGGCAACGTGGCTATGGATGCCGCGCGCACGGCTGTACGTCTCGGCGCGGAGGTCCATATTGTCTACCGCCGCTCCGAAGAAGAACTGCCCGCCCGCGCCGAAGAGGTGCACCACGCCAAGGAAGAGGGCGTGATCTTCAACCTGCTGTGCAACCCCGACATGATCCTTGGCGACGACAAAGGATGGGTTAACGGTATGGTTTGCAAACAGATGGAACTGGGCGAGCCTGACGCTTCCGGCCGCCGTCGCCCTGTGCCTATCGCTGGCTCCGAATTCACCCTCGACGTGGATATGGTCATTATCGCCGTGGGCACATCGCCAAATCCTCTTATAGCATCCACCACCGAAGGTCTCGACATCAACCGCCACGGCTGTGTCAACGCCGACGACGAAGGCCGCACTTCCCGAAAAGGCATCTTCGCCGGTGGCGACATCGTGACTGGCTCCGCCACCGTCATCCTCGCGATGGGAGCAGGCAAAAAAGCTGCTATGGCCATCGATGAGTTTTTAATGGCAGATTAGTGCAAAATATTGTTGTAAAGATAATTAGATATACCATAATGAAAAAAATCCTCATCACCGGCGGTGCCGGCTTCATCGGATCCCACGTTGTTAGACGCTTTGTCAATAAATATCCAGATTATGAAATCTATAATCTTGACAAATTGACCTATGCCGGCAATCTCGAGAATTTAAAGGATGTGGACGGCAAACCAAACTACCACTTCATCAAGGGAGGTATTGAGGATCAAGACTTTATAATGAAGTTATTCCAGGAGTGCCAGTTCGATGGCGTCATCCATCTGGCCGCCGAGTCGCACGTGGATCGTTCCATTACAGACCCGATGACCTTCGTGCATACCAACGTGCTCGGCACGGTGCATCTGCTCAACGCCGCACGCACTATCTGGAACGGCAATTGGGAGGGCAAGAAGTATTACCAAATCTCTACGGATGAGGTGTACGGCGCCTTGGGCGACACGGGTTCCTTCAAGGAGACGACGCCCTACAATCCTCATAGCCCCTATTCCGCCGCCAAGGCTAGCGCCGACCATTTCGTTCGCGCCTATCACGACACTTACGGTATGCCTACCGTCATCTCCAACTGCTCCAACAACTACGGTCCGAACCAGTTTCCGGAGAAGCTCATCCCGTTGTTTATCAATAATATAAAGAACAACAAGCCGCTGCCAGTCTATGGTAAGGGCATCAACGTGCGCGATTGGCTCTATGTGGAAGATCACGCCGATGCCATCGACCTCATTTTCCACAAAGCGAAACCGGGAGAGACCTATAATATCGGCGGCAACAACGAATGGCGCAACATTGACTTGATCAAGAAGTTGATCGAGATTATGGACCGCAAACTGGGTCGTCCCGAAGGTACGTCCTTAAAACTCATCACCTATGTCACGGATCGCGCCGGCCACGACTTGCGCTACGCTATTGACCCGACCAAGATCAAGAACGAGTTGGGCTGGGAACCGAAGGTCAAGTTCGATGAAGGCTTCGAGAAGACCGTTGATTGGTATTTGGCCAACGAAGAGTGGTTCGAGCACGTGACTTCTGGTGCTTATGTCGACTATTACAAAAAGATGTACGAAAACCGTTAGGTGATGTATTTGGCATTAATAATATTCGGTTTGTTGACCAACACACTTTTGGCAGTGTTAGTTGGCTTTTTAGGTGCCCGCCGCAGGATTGGTTTCGGGTGGACATTCCTTATCTCCTTGTTAGCCACGCCGTTGATTGGACTCATTGTCGCCCTGTTGTCGGAGCGGTTGCCGGGTGAAGAGAAAAAATGGGGATGTGTCGGCGCTTTGCTGACCTTAATCATAATCTTTGGCGTCCTTATCGGAGGCGTTGTGATTATTGCCTTGGTGTTTGGGTGATTACAAGGATGAGAACTGTTGCACAACCTCTTCCGAATAGGATTTGGAGAGTGGCAAACGGCTCACAGCCACTTCGTCAAAGGTTAGGTAAACACCCTCTTTTTCACGACTTATCATCTTGATTTTGTGAAGGTTCACCATATAGGAACGGTGACACCTGACGATACCGTAGGGCTTGAGCTTGTCCTCAAGCGACTTGAGGTTGTTCCGTAACATCGTATATCCCACTTTGTCATTGTCTAAATAATAGATATTGACATAATTGTCATTGGCCTCAATGTACAGGATGCTACTCTTTTTGATGGATAAGCGATATTTTCCTTTTTCATCCTTGAAGTTTATGGTTTCATCGGTCATTTCCGTGTTGGCGGATTCGGATCTTACGGCGCCTTGCTCAAGTAAGGTGTTAAGAGCCTGATCTTTTGTCTTTAGTCCGATAAAAAGATAGGAAACAACATAAGGTATAAACAAGATAGCGGGGACAAAGATGATGGCGCGTTGGAAGATGTCTGAGGCTGGTCTGTGGTCGTCCAAAATGACTTTTGATACGAAGGTGTAGAGCATTACGATGACAAGGATTTCTCCCACGAGCCAAAACACATAGGCCAAGATAGATAGGAGCTCTTTCTTGTTCACGAAGTGCATAACGATGCGGCTGATGCTCATAATTGCTATGCCGCCAAGGATGTAGTAGGTGGAGTAAAGGAAGTTGAGCGAGTCGTTCTTCGCGTTGAACCAAGTGGAAAACTCGAACGGTGTGTAGACGTTGACAAAGATCAACGAAAAGAACAAAACGAATACCAAAAGGTATACATTCGTGCTTTTTCTGGCGAGATACTCTGGAATTTTCCTTGTCATTTCATCCGTTTTTTTCAGGGCTGCAAAGATAGTAAATTATTTTCACCCCACATTTGCCATTTTCACCCCTCATTTTCTGTTTTCATACCTTTAAAGGCGTTGCAATCCCTTTTTTTTGACTTGATGGCAGAAAAGCCGTTTTTTTGCAACCGTTTTTTTAAACCATTAATTTAATAATTATTGTATGAGTAAATTTAAAAACACACCTCGAAACACTCGTGAGATCACTCGATTGTTTGACATTCTCACTCAATACTCCGAGAGCTTCCCCGAACAAAGAACGGCCTTGGCCATCAAATCCGACAATAGATGGCTGACCTATTCCCCCCAAGAATACAAGCGAATCACCGACAACCTCAGTTATGCGTTCATCAAATTGGGCATAGAGCCCGGTGACAGAGTGGGTATCATCTCCACTAACCGTCCCGAGTGGAATATGCTCGATATGGCCATTATGCAAGTCGGCGCCATCACGGTGCCCGTTTATCCCACAATCAGCGAGAGCGACTATCAGTACATCATCAACCATTCCGGTATGAAACTCGCTGTGGTGGAAGGACACGAAGTGATGACCAAGTTCAGCAACATCCTGCCCCAAACCCCTGATTTGAAGTTGGTTTATACGTTCATCGACAGAAAACGTTTCCCCTATTTCGCACAGTTGGTCCAGTTGGGCGAAGAGAACCCCAATCCCGAGGAGCTGCAACGCCGTCGCGACAACGTGAAGCCGGAAGACTGCAGCACCATTATGTACACGTCGGGTACAACGGGTGCGCCGAAGGGCGTAATGCTGTCCCACTACAACATCGTAAGCCAGTTGATGAACCTGCGTCAAACCCCTGCCAGTTGGTCCGACAAAGCCTTGAGTTTCTTGCCGCTTTGCCACGCCTACGAGCGTATGTTGGTGTTCCTGTACCAATATCTGGGTATGACCGTCTATTATGTGCAGAGTCTGGCCACCATCGGCGAGAACATCAAGGAGGTTCGTCCTACGATGATGTCGGCTGTGCCGCGTGTGCTTGAGAAGATGTTCGACAAGATCGTGGCAGCCCAAAAGAATATGAAACCCCTGCCGTCCAAGATTTTCGGATGGGCTATGGAGTTGGCTCAGGAATACAAGTTGCAGGATGAAGACCGGACAGCGTGGTACAATTTCCGTCATTGGTTTGCCGACAAATTGATTTACAAGAAAATACGTGGCAATATCGGAGGCAATTTCGACATTGTGGTGTCGGGTGCTGCGAGCATTAAGCCGCAGTTGGCCTCTTTCTTTTCCGCCATCGGTTTGCCCGTTTTTGAGGGCTATGGTGCTACGGAGACCTCTCCCGTCATCGCGGTGAGTTGTCGTGAACGCTACGGACGTGAGGTCGGCACCGTGGGCTTCCCGCTTCCGGGCGTCGAAGTACGCATCAGCGACGCCGGCGAAATCCTCTGCCGCGGACATAACGTGATGATGGGCTACTATAAGGCTCCCGAACTGACCGCCGAGGTTATCGACGACGAAGGTTGGTACCATACGGGCGACACGGGCAGAATCAACAAACTGGGCCAGGTGACGGTCACCGGACGTATCAAGAACCTGTTCAAGACCTCTATGGGCAAGTACGTCAACCCGCAGCTTGTTGAAGATATTTGCTGCGAATCCCCGTTCATCGACAATATGGTCGTGGTAGGCGAGAACCAGAAGTTCGCTGCCGCCATCATTTCCCCCGACTTTGAGTATCTCAAGTCTTGGTGCCGTCAAAACGGTGTGGAATACACTACCAACGAGGAAATGGTCGCCAACCCGAACGTGATCAAGGCTTTTGCCGACGAGATCGCGCATTTCAACCAGTCCTTGGGTGCTACCGAGCAGGTCAAGAAATTCGAGTTGGTTCCCGAGACTTGGTCCCAGAAGAACAACATCCTGACGCCTACATTGAAGGTGAAGCGCTTCTTGGTCCAGGAGAAGTACAAAGACCTGATTGATAAGATTTACAAATAGGATATAACATCCGAACACAAAAAAGGTGGCTTTTGGCCACCTTTTTTCATATTTGGAAGTTGTTTTTTTATTCTTGCATAAGGATTTCAAGCATCTTGATGGCGCTTTCGGCGATGATGGTGCCGGGTCCGAAGATGCAGGAAGCACCTGCTTTGTAGAGGAAGTCGTAGTCTTGCGGCGGGATGACGCCACCCACGGTGACCATAATGTCTTCGCGGCCGAGGCGCTTGAGTTCGGCGATTACCTGAGGCACGAGGGTCTTGTGGCCGGCGGCGAGGGAGGAGACGCCGAGGATGTGCACGTCGTTTTCGACGGCTTGCTTGGCGGCCTCTTCAGGGGTCTGGAACAAAGGTCCCATATCCACGTCGAAGCCGATGTCTGCATAGCCCGTGGCTACCACTTTGGCACCGCGGTCGTGACCGTCCTGGCCCATCTTGGCAATCATAATACGAGGACGACGGCCCTCTTTCTTTGCGAACTCATCGCACATCTCGCAGGCCTTCTTGAAGCTTGCGTTGTTTTGTTGTTCTGCACTATACACGCCTGAGATAAGATTTATTTTTGCTTTGTAACGACCATATACTTCTTCGAGGGCATCGGAGATTTCGCCGAGGGAGGCGCGCACGCGGGCGGCCTTGATGGAGAGGTCGAGCAGGTTGCCGTTGCCTGTCTTGGCGCACTCGGTGAGGGCGGCGAGGGCGGCCTTCACCTCGTCGTTGTTGCGGTTGGCTCTCAACTCGGCCAGACGCTTGAGCTGGGCCTCGCGCACGGCGGTGTTGTCCACTTCCAACGTCTCGATGGGGGCCTCCTTGTCCAACTTGTACTTGCTGACGCCGATGATGGCTTCCTTGCCGGAGTCAATTCGGGCCTGCTTGCGGGCGGACGCCTCCTCGATACGCATCTTCGGGATACCTGTCTCGATGGCCTTGGCCATACCGCCGAGCGACTCGACCTCCTGGATGTGTTTCCAGGCGCGATGGGCGATCTGGTGGGTGAGACTTTCAATATAGTAAGAACCGGCCCACGGGTCGATGGACTTGCAAATCTTGGTTTCTTCCTGAATGTAGATCTGGGTGTTACGCGCGATACGGGCGGAGAAGTCCGTCGGCAAGGCGATGGCCTCGTCGAGGGCGTTGGTGTGCAACGACTGCGTGTGTCCCAACGCGGCGCCCATTGCTTCGACACAGGTACGGGCCACATTGTTGAACGGGTCTTGTTCGGTGAGCGACCAGCCTGAAGTCTGGCAGTGCGTACGCAGGGCCATCGACTTCGGATTCTGGGGGTTGAATTGCTTCACGATCTTGGCCCACAACATACGGGCGGCGCGCATCTTGGCGATCTCCATAAAGTGGTTCATACCGACGGCCCAGAAAAACGAGAGGCGCGGGGCGAAGTCGTCGACGCTCATACCCGCGTTGACGCCGGCGCGGAGATACTCCAAGCCGTCCGCCAACGTGTAGGCCAACTCGATGTCGCTGGTGGCGCCCGCCTCCTGCATATGATAGCCGGAGATGGAGATGGAGTTGAACTTAGGCATATTCTTGGAGGTGAACTCGAAGATGTCGGCAATGATCTTCATCGAGTGCAACGGCGGATAGATGTACGTGTTACGCACCATAAACTCCTTCAAGATGTCATTCTGGATGGTACCGGAGAGCTGGTCCATACTGACACCTTGCTCCTCGGCGGCCACGATGTAGAAGGACAGGATGGGCAGCACGGCGCCGTTCATCGTCATGGATACGGACATCTTGTCCAACGGGATTTGGTCAAAGAGGATCTTCATATCGAGGATGGAGTCCACGGCCACACCAGCCTTGCCGACGTCGCCTACCACACGCGGGTGGTCAGAGTCATAGCCACGGTGCGTGGCCAAGTCGAAGGCGATGGACAAACCCTTCTGTCCGGCGGCGAGGTTGCGGCGGTAGAAGGCGTTGGACTCTTCGGCGGTGGAGAAACCCGCATATTGACGAATGGTCCACGGACGGAAAGCGTACATCATAGAGTAGGGTCCCCTGAGGAACGGCGGAATACCGGCCGTATAGTTGAGGTGCTCCATACCCTCCAAATCATCGGCACCGTATACCTGCTTGACGGGGATCTGTTCGGCCGTCAACCAGTCGGCACTGATGTTGTGTTCTTTTTCCCAATTCCTGAAATCTTCTTGGTTTTCAGGGACTTTCTTAAAGTCAACGTTACTGAAATCTGGGCGCATGTCTTTCTTTTTTAAGAGAGTGCAAAGATATAAAAAAAGCTATTAACAGAAGGTAGATAACGGTCAATACAAGCTAAATTTTTTAAAGATGCTTGTCAGAAGTATGTATTTATACTGCCCAAGAAATGGAATAATTTCGTGTTGTTGGTCGCTTCTCTGTTCTTTTACGCCTGGGGTGCCCCAAGTTTTGTTTTCATTTTCCAGTAAAAAATGTATTTTTGCAAACTTATCATAATGGAGTTTTTAGTATAATTAATTAATAATCAACATATTATAAATTATCATGCCTCAAATTTCTAAAAAAGGGCAGGTTATGCCCTCCTCTCCAATCCGTAAATTGGTGCCCTATTCCGATGCAGCCAAGGCACGCGGAATCCATGTTTATCATTTGAATATTGGTCAACCTGACATTGAGACCCCGAAGGGTGCTCGCGATGCAGTCAAGAACGCCGATATTCCTGTCATAGCTTATACCCACTCTGCCGGTAATCGCAGCTATCGTGAAAAGTTGGTGAAATACTACCATAGCGTTGGTATTGACGTCACTCCCGATGAAATCCTCATCACCACAGGTGGTAGTGAAGGCCTTCTTTTCGCCTTCAACAGTTGTATGGATCCGGGCGATGAGATCATTATACCTGAGCCTTTCTATGCCAACTACAACGGTTTTGCCGTAACCACTGGCGTTGTTGTTAAACCTATTGTCTCCACCATAGACAATGGCTTCGCCTTGCCGTCCATCGAAGAGTTTGAAAAGCTCATTACTCCGAAGACCAAGGCCATTATGGTGTGTAATCCGAACAACCCTACGGGTTATCTATACACCAAGGAGGAAATTATGCAATTGGGTGAGATCGCCAAGAAGCACGACTTATTTCTGTTTGCTGACGAGGTCTACCGCGAGTTCTGCTACGACGGTGTCAAGCATTTCTCCGTAATGGAGCTGAAGGGTTTGGAGCAGAATGTGGTCTTGTTGGACTCCGTCTCCAAACGATACAGTGCTTGTGGTGTGCGTACTGGCGCGCTCGTTACGCATAACAAAGAAGTCTATGATACGGCCATGAAGTTTGCCCAGGCTCGTCTTTCTCCTCCTACCTACGGCCAAGTTTTGGGTGAAGCAGCCGTAGAGACTCCCAAAGAGTATTTTGACGAGGTCATCAACGACTATGTGGCCCGCCGCAACACCGTGGTCAATGGCGTGAACGCCATCCCTGGTTGCTTTGTGCCTATGCCTAAGGGTGCTTTCTATTGTGTGGCCCGTTTGCCGATCGACAATTCCGACCGTTTCTGCAAATGGATGTTGGAAGAGTTCAACTACAACGGTGAGACCACGATGATGGCTCCTGCCACCGGCTTCTATTCCACTCCCGGCAAGGGAACGAATGAGGTTCGTATCAGCTACTGCCTCAAGGTAGAAGATTTGAAGAAGGCCGTGAAGTGTTTGGAAGAAGCCCTCAAGGTCTATCCAGGTCGCACCAACTAACAAGATAATACAGGTAACGGGATTCGGTAGTATCCGTTTCCCGTTATCCTTATAAACATACCTTATGAAAAGACATCTCATTTTGCTCCTTGCCTTATGCACACTGTCCATGGGACTGCGTGCACAGTCGCATGTTCGCACAAATTTTAAAGACAAAAATTATGTGGACACTTCTGCCACGATGATATGGACAGGTGTCAACATGGCTGGTCAACTGCCGGTGGGCTATCTGAGAGATTGGTTTAAACCCAATTTGGCAGTAGGTACAGGAGTGACGTTGAAGACCAAGAGCAATTGGACATTTGATGTAAACTTCAACTATATGTTTGGCGCCAACCTGCGCGACACCTCGTTTGCTTTCCTTGGGGATCTTGCCAATGAAGATGGTGTCGTGATGGATGGCAACGGCATGAAAGCCGTGCTTTATTTTGAAGGTCGCTATTGGACAGTAGGAGCAGGCTTTGGTAAGCTTATTCCTGTTGACCGTTGGAAAAACTCTGGTATCTGGTTGCGCTTTGGGGCAGGTTATTTCGGGCACAAGATTCGCATTAACGATTACAACCATCAAGTGCCACAATTGGATGATGATTACATCAAGGGCTATGACCATCGCTCCGGAGGCTTTATGATGTCACAGTTTGTCGGCTATCTTTTCAACCAAAAAAACAGAATTCTCAACTTCTACGGAGGTATTGAGTTTAGTGAAATTTGGACTAAACCCAATCGTAACTACATTTTCTTCGAAGGACCAACTGCTGGTATGAAAAGCAAGTTTAGTGGACTTGTCAGCCTTAAACTTGGTTGGAATATTCCACTGTACGAAAAGAAATCCGTCACTACATTTTACTATAGATAAACTATGCTGATCTCTATTGCCATATCAATAGTATTGGTGCTTTACACCATTTGCATCATTATCGCCTCTATCTTGAGCAAAAAAGCTCGGCTATGGGTGAAGGGTCGTTGGGGGCAGTTTGACAAGTTGAAAAAGACTTTCAAAGACAACGAGCGTCCCATTTGGGTGCATTGTGCTTCGCTTGGTGAATACGAACAAGCTCGTCCACTGATAGAGAAAATCAAGCAAGATTATCCAGACATCTCGATTCTGGTGACTTTTTATTCGCCTTCCGGATACGAAAATCGCAAGAACGATCCTCTGCCAGACCATATCTTCTATTTGCCGCAAGATACCAAGAACAATTCAAGAAGATTTCTGAGTATTGTGCAGCCTAGAATGGCTATTTTCGTCAAGTACGAATTTTGGTTCAATTATATAGACCAATTGGATAAACGAAACATTCCGTTCTTTTATGTCTGTTCTATTTTCAGACCTAATCAGTATTTCTTCAAGATTTACGGAAAATGGTTTGCCAAGCAGTTGCGTAAGTGTTCGTTCTTTTTTGTCCAGAACGAAGAGTCAAAGCGGTTGTTGGGGCAGATTGGCATACATCAAGTTGAGGTTTGTGGGGACACCCGTTTTGATCGGGTGCGCGAAATCGCCCGCCAATCGTATGAACTTGATTTTGTCACGCAGTTCAAACAGAACAGTAAGCTTATTGTTGCCGGTAGCACCTGGGGGCCGGACGAGATATTGTTGGCAAGATTATTACATCGAATTAAAGGATACAAACTCATCGTAGCCCCTCACGAGATATCCCGCAAGGAGGAAGTTCTACGGTTTTTCGCTCCATACAAGACAGTATGCTTTAGTGAGTTGGATACGTTATCCACGGTTGGCTCAGATGGGGGAGACAGTATACTCGGCAATAACGATGTGCTTGTGCTTGATACGATCGGTTTGTTGAGTAAAGTATACAAATATGGAGATGTTGCCTATGTGGGCGGTGCTTTCCGTACAGGTTTGCACAATATTTTAGAGGCGGCGGTGTTTGGCATTCCCGTGTTCTTTGGCCCCAAATACAGTAAATTTAACGAAGCAGTCATTTTGGTGCAAGAGAAAGGCGCGTTTTCTATCAAGAATTCACGCGAAATGGCTGAAATAATCCATCAGTTTGAATCTGATCCTCAATATTATGAACAAACCTGCAATATCTGTGGCGGTTATGTAGAGGCCAATGCCGGTGCTTGTGACAAGATTTGCAACTATATATTTGAACAACATAATTCATCTATCATAAACAATTAATCACATGAAAAAAGTATTAGTAACTATTATCATTATCGTAGTCGTAATTCTTGCTTTAGTTGCCATGATGGTCGCCCCTTACAACACCATGGTCAACAAAGACGAGGCATGCTCCGGCCAATGGGCCAACGTAGAGAGCGCTTATCAACGCCGTATGGACCTTATTCCTAACTTGGTGAAATCTGTACAAGGAGCCGCCGATTATGAGAAAGGAACTTTGGAAGCCGTTATCAATGCTCGTTCCAAAGCCTCATCTATTCAAGTTGATGCCAACAACCTCAACGAAAATTCCATCGCCCAATTCCAGAAGGCTCAAGACGAACTCAGTTCTGCATTAAGCCGCTTGATGGTTGTTGTGGAGCGTTACCCTGAATTGAAAGCAAACCAAAACTTCTTGGAATTGCAAGCCCAGTTGGAAGGTACGGAAAACCGCATCAATGTGGAGCGTAACAAATTCAATGAGGTGGTGAAAGATTACAATACCTACATCCGCAAGTTCCCGAACAACATCATTGCCGGACTGTTTAATTTCGACAAGAAAGGTTATTTTCAAGCTTCTGAGGGTGCAGACAAAGCCCCCGAAGTGGAATTCAACTTTAACTAGTGAGATCCATCATGAAGAAACTTGCGCTGTTTCTGTTCTTTTGGGGAGTGTTGTTGGGCAGCTTTGCCCGAACAGACTCCGCTCCCATCCCTCCCGTGCCGAATCCGCCCAGATTAGTCAACGACTTTTCAGGGGTGATGACTCCGGCTCAGGTTGAAAACATGGAGCAGCGTTTGGTAGCTTTTAACGATAGTACTTCCAACGTTATTTGTGTAGTCACCGTTGATGATCTCGGCGGCTATTCGGCGGCAGAGTTTGCCTATGAGATAGGAGAGCGTTGGGGCGTTCGTTCCAAAGGTCATAGAAACGGTGTGGTCATTCTCATTAAACCTAGCAATAGTGGTAATGGGGATGTATATATTTCCGTGGGCTATGATCTAGAGCCGGTTATTCCCGATGCTATTGCCAAGCGTATCATAGAACGCAAAATGATCCCTGAGCTCAAACGGGGCAATTACTATGCCGCTGTTGACTCGGCGTTGGCGTACATAATGCCATTGGCAGCAGGTGAAATTTCCGTGCAGGAGGTTGACACCGGCGGCGATGGCGTAGCACTTGTTGTTTTTGTCCTGGTCATGCTTATTGTCATTGTTATCATTTTTGTAAAATTCAGCAAGCACGATCATTCGGGGCCAGGACCTTTTAGTAGTGGTACGGGTCGCGGCTATTATACCGGTCCCACCTATATGGGCGGTCCCAGCTTCGGTGGCGGCAGTTTTGGAGGTGGTTTCGGCGGCGGCTTCGGCGGAGGGTTCGGAGGTTTTGGCGGCGGTGGCGGCTTCGGCGGCGGCGGCGCGGGCGGAAGATTTTAAGTATAACAGAATTAGAAACAATGGCTACTATTGACAACTCGAGAGGGTTTACTTCCAACGTGGGTGCAATCCTCGCCGCTGCCGGCGGCGCAGTGGGACTGGGCAACATCTGGCGCTTTCCGTATATGCTCGGACAAAACGGCGGTGGTGCCTTCCTGCTGGTGTATGTCTTCTTCGTCCTCACCATCGGCGTGCCCCTGATGATGACGGAGTTCATCATTGGTAGACGCTCCCAGAAAAATGTGGTGGGCGCCTATAAATCCCTCAGTCCCAACCACAAAGGATGGATCGTGCTCGGCGTCTTCGGCATCGTCTGCGCCTTCCTTATCTACGCCTTCTATAGCGTGGTGGCCGGATGGACCCTCAACTACATCGTGCTCTCGTGCAGCAGCCAGCTCGCTGGCAAAGAGCCGGAGGCCATTACCCTCCTCTTCCAATCCTTCACCGAGAGCTCTTTCTGGCCGCTGTTCTATCAACTACTGTTCCTGACGCTCACGGGCGTGGTCATAACAATGGGCGTGCAAAAAGGCATCGAGAAGGTCTCCAAGATCCTGATGCCTGTCCTCTTCTTCCTGCTCATCCTGATGTGCGTGCGCTCACTCACCCTTGGCGAAGGGACCAAGGAAGGACTCAACTTCCTCTTCAAGCCCGACTTCAGTAAACTGGACGGCTCGAGCATCCTGGCGGCGCTGGGACAGTCGTTTTTCTCACTCAGTATCGGCATGGGTGCCATGGTGACTTACGGCTCCTATATCCGCAAGGAGGACAAACTGTTCAATACCAGCCTGTGGATTGCCGGCTGCGATTCTTTGGTGGCCATCTTGGCCGGGATCGTCATATTCCCGGCCGTATTCGCCTTCGGAATGGACCCTGCGAGCGGCCCAGAACTGGTCTACATCGTACTGCCCAACGTGTTCAACAGTATGCCCGCCGGCGGCTTGTTCGCCGTTGTCTTCTTCGTCCTGCTGGGCATCGCCGCCCTCACGTCTACCATCTCGCTGCTGGAAATTCTGGTGGCTTTCGCCGTGGAAGAGCTCCATTGGAAACGGAGTACGGCCTCCATCCTATGCACTGCCATCGTGTTCCTCATCGGCGCGCTCTGCACCCTGTCTTTCGGACCGCTTAAGGACGCCACTTTGTTCGGCAAGACCATCTTTGACCTGTTCGACCTCATCACTGCCTCATACCTGATGCCTATCGGCGCACTGTTTATGACCATCTTCTTGGGTTGGTGCTATCCCAAAGTCGAGGTGCGTGACGAATTGTCCAATGGTGGTGTTATCAAGGCAAGGGCTTTTGAGTTGTACTATTTTGTGTTACGTTACCTGGCCCCGATAGCCCTCCTTTTCATCATCGTCTCCGGCATCATCAACTAAAAATCAGGAAGGAATGAGGCGTTGGTTTTTTCTTTGCCTTGTATTGTCGTGCATGACACTGGTCGCTCAGGAAGAGACGGTCCATTTCTCGCAACAGGGGGGCAAGTATGACAACGTCTTTCCAGTATCCTTGTCGTGCGACAATTCTGCACACCAAATTCGCTATACCTTAAACGGAACAACGCCTACCTCATCGTCGCCCATATATGAGGGAGTTTTTCTCTTGGGTGCGCACTTGTTTTCCACCTCTAACATTTACCAGATCAGGATATCTCCACCGCAGTATTTTTTTGTACCCGACACTATACTTAAAGCAGTGGTGATCCGTGCGGCGGTGTTCGACAACGAAGGCAATCGCCTCGGTCCCGTGGCCACACAATCCTATTTCATCAAGTCGTTGGGCTGTGATTTTCATGGATTGCCCGTGGTGTCCATCTGTTCGGACTCGTTGGGATTGTTCAGTCCAGAAAGCGGAATCATGGTCCCCGGGTTGCTATTGGATACGCTCAATCCCGAATGGACGGGAAACTATTACGAGCATGGTATCAACTGGGAGCGCAGAAGCAATGTGGAGTACTACGATCCGGACAATGGCGGGTTCAACCAAGAGGGTGGCTTGCGAACCCATGGTGGTAACGGCAGGAGAATACCGCAAAAAAGCTTCAAAATTTACGCCCGTGATCAATATGGAAAAGGAAGATTTGAGTATAAGATTTTCGAAAATTGCGATGTGGTGCGTTTCAAGCACCTCGTACTCAAACCTTTCAGATCTTCATGGACAGAAGCAGGGCTTCAGGACTGCCTCGCCAGTCGCATTGCCGGCCACTTGAAAATCGAAACGCTGGCGGCACGTCCCGTCGTCTTGTTCCTTAATGGCGAGTATTGGGGATTATATTATCTGCAAGAGAGCGGAGATTCCCACTATGTGGAGAATCACTTCGGCATTGACGATGATGCGTGCTCGGTCATCATGAATTGGTTTGGAGGAATACAGGATGGTGATAACCTGAAATTTCATCAGCTTATGGATGAGGTGGAGGGAGCTGACCTTTCCGATGACTTGCAGTATGAACATATTGGGGAGTTGGTGGATATCCACAATTTTCTGGATTACCAAATTTTTGAGATCTTCAGTGCCAACGAAGATTGGCCTGCCAACAATATGCGTTGTTGGCAAAGTGGCGACAGCAAGTGGCGTTGGATTTTCTTTGACGGGGATGCTTGTTTTCGGCTAAAAGGCTTCGGCGGTTTAGCCAATGCTACTAGCGAAAGCGAACAAGAACACCCAACTAATGCTCGTGCCACGTTGCTTTTCCGCAGACTTCTTCAAAACGATTCTTTCCGAAGACAATTCATCGAAAGATATACTTTTTTGTCGAAAAACGTGTTATCGTATGCGAACACAGGCAGCATTTTGACAGACATTTGTGATGAAATAAAGCAGGAAATCCCAAGGCAATCCAGAAGATTCGGGAACCCAGTTAGCATTTCCTCTTGGAACTCTGCCGTACGTGATGTGGATGTTTTTCTGAAAGACAGAGTCAAGAATATGACGGACAGCGTGAAAGTCTTCTTCAACATTCACGACTCCATTACTCCTCAGCGGCCAATACTGACGGCTCTATATCCCAATCCCGTGCAGGACCATTTTACCCTCCAGTTTGAATCGGAGACATATGGTGTGGACCAATTGAGAATCGTGGATATGGCGGGAAGATGTTTTTATTCCAGTTTGGTATATTATTCTGAAGGTAGGAATAGTCATACATTCAGCATCGACTTACCGAGCGGGACGTATTTTGTGAACTTTGCTGGGATGGGACGCAAGATTGTCGTCGCCCCCTAATCCTACATTTTCTTACCGTTGAGAAAATAGTGTTCGACCTTGTTGCTGCCGAAGGCGTAGCTCATAAAGTAGATGGTGTCCATCGGCTTGGTGATGAAGAAGTTGGCTTTCTTTCCTTGGGTGATGGTGCCCAATGTCTCGTGTTCGCCCATCGCGTATGCGGTGTTGATGGTAGTGGCGTTGACGGCCTCTTCCGTGAGCATCTTGTACATCACGGAGCCCATTGCCAGCACGAGTTGCATGTTGCCAGAGGGGCAAGAGCCCGGGTTGAAGTCGGACGCCAGGGCCACAGGCAGGCCGCTGTCCATCATTTTGCGGGCAGGGGCGCAGACCATACCGAGGAAGAAGGCGGCGCCGGGCAGGATTGTGGGCATAGTCTCGCTGCCCTTGAGCGCGGCAATCTCTTCGTCGCCCGTGTATTCCAAATGGTCCACGGAGAGGGCATTGTACTTGACGCCCACCTGAATGCCACCGGAGTTCGCCATCTCGTTGGCGTGGATTTTGGGTCGCAAGCCGTACTTGATGCCTTGCATCAGCATTCGCTCGGTCTGCTCGCAGGTAAAGAAGCCCTTGTCGCAGAACACGTCGATGTAGTCGGCGAGATCTTCGGCGGCCACCATCGGAATCATCTCGTTGATGATGAGGTCCACGTACTCGTCGGGGTTCTGCTTGTATTTGAGGGGCACGGCGTGCGCGCCGAGGAAGTTGGCCTTGATGGTGAGCGGAGACTTCTCTTTCAGCTTGCGGATCACGCGCAGCATCTTGAGCTCGTCCTCCGTGGAGAGGCCGTAACCGCTCTTGATCTCCACGGCACCCGTGCCGTACGAAGCCATCTCTTCGAGCCGGAGCCACGCACTGTCGAACAGCTCCTCCTCGGAGGTTTCGTGCAAACGTTTGGCGGAGTTCAGGATGCCGCCGCCGCGCTTGGCTATCTCTTCATAACTCAAGCCCTTGATCTTGTCGATGTACTCCACCTCACGACTGCCCGCATACACGATGTGCGTGTGCGAGTCGCAAAAAGAGGGAAACACCATACGTCCCGTGGCGTCAATTTCGGTAACCTTACCTTTGACCTTGGCCAATTTGTCAGCGGTCAACTCTTCCATCTTGCCGAAATCCTTGATTTTGTCGCCTTCGGTCAAAAGATAGGCATTTTCTATGATGGGCAGGTTCTGCATTTCCTTACCTGCACGAAACTTGACGGACTTGGTCTCCGCCTGGACCAATTGCTTGATGTTTTTGATGAGAAAAGACATAGTGATTAGTGATTAGTAATTAGTGAAATAGAAATTAGTAGTTGATAGTGGTTAGTGGTCAGAGACGTTGTACACAACGCCTGTACTGGATCATTGAATACACTTTGAATTTTGAATTCTGAGTCCTCAATTTTCCCCAAGATCATAGCCAAAGCGTCTCATACTGAGTTCGCTGTTGCGCCAGTCTTTGAGCACTTTGACGGAGAGGTCGAGGAAGATGTGTTTTTGAAGGAAGTCTTCGATGGAGGCGCGGGCGTCGGTGCCGAGTTTCTTGATAGCCACGCCCTTGCTGCCGATGATGATGGCCTTTTGGGTGTCGCGTTCCACGTAAAGGGTGGCGCCGATCCGAACGAGATTTTCGTCTTCCTTATAACTATCCACCACTACTTCAACACTATAGGGGATTTCCTTTTTGTATTGAAGAAGAATCTGTTCGCGGATGAGTTCGGACACGAAGAAGCGCATCGGCCGGTCGGTGAGAGCATCCTTCGGAAAATAGGGGGGGCAAATCGGCAGCAACGCCACGATGCGGTCGCGCAGTTTATCGATATTGGTACCCTTGAGGGCAGAGACGGCGATCACGTCGGCATCGGGAAATACCTCTTGCCAAAACGTACGGGACGCCTCCGTCTGCTCTTCGGTGAATTTGTCTATTTTGTTGATAACCAACACTACAGGACGGCCCAAGGTTTTGATCTTTTCCACAAGTTCCGCATTATAGCGGGTCTCTCCGCACTCGATCAGGTAGAGGATGATGTCTGCGTCCTGCAAAGAGTCGATGACGAATTTCATCATCATTTTCTGCATCATATAGGCAGGGTCGAGCACGCCGGGCAGGTCGGAATAGACGATTTGAAAGTCGTCGCCGTTGACAATGCCTTTGATGCGGTGGCGCGTGGTCTGCGCCTTGGAGGTCATAATCGAGATTTTCTCGCCCACAAGTTGGTTCATCAACGTACTCTTACCCACGTTGGGATTGCCGATGAGGTTGACGAATCCGGCCTTGTGATCGGGAGGGATGATATTGTGTTCATTTTCCATATTCATAAACTAAAAAACGGTGCAAAGGTCGCAAAAAATCAGCAATTTTGCAACACGTTTGCCGACCTCTGGCGACAGCCTACTCGCCTTGTTAAAGCCCGAGGGCCAGCGTCTTGGATTCTAGCGACGGATTATTTGTTTTGAACAATGAACCTTTCCAAAACGGGAGTTTGAGACTCTTCCCAAAAGGTGATATAAGAGAAATGGATGATCCAATCCCCTGAGTTGAAGAAGTAGGTGTTATCATCTAGCTTGTACTCTATAGGTACGTGGCGGTGAGCGTAGATAAAACAGTCAACTTGTTCTTGCTGCATCACTTGTCGTGCATACTGAATTTGGAATTCGGCTTCTTTTTGGAATTGCAGCCCTTCCGGCTTGTGCGCCGCCCGACTGGATGCGGAGATATGTCGGGCTATAGAGAAAGCCTGTCTTGGATGCAACATGCTATATAATACATAGTTGGATTTGAGCCCAAAAAGCCACTTGATAAAACGATAGCGTCTTTGCTTGCCTCCCAGTCCATCGCCGTGGCCTACCAAGCAACGTTTGCCGTTAAGGACAAACGCCTGTTGTCGGTTGAAGACATGAACACCTAATTCCTCTGTCAGGTAGTTTAGTACCCACATATCATGATTTCCGGTAAAGTAATAGATTTCCACCCCGTTATGGTGTAACTCATAAAACAAGTTGAAAAGGCGAAAATAGCCTTTGGGCACTACGTCCCGATACTCGAACCAGAAATCGAAGATATCTCCAAGTAGAAATAGATGTTTTAAATGATTTTTATGTTGTTTGAGAAGTTGTATCAATGATTCCTCGCGCTGACGGCTGGCATCGTCAGGTGGCGTACATAGATGAGCGTCCGACACAAACAACATGTCGCCTTGCAGTACAATGGGATCGGTGAACAGTTTCTCTGGCATAGTTTAAAATTGATTGACCCAGTCGGCCACTTCGATGGCAGGGATGTTGTTCATACATTTAAAATGCTTTCTGGGGCACTTTTTACGTCCCAGTTTTGAGCAGGGCCTGCAGGCAAGCGGGCACACCTCAAAGTTACGGAACATTTCGCGCTGTCCTGGCATATAGGGGTACATCCCGAATTCGGGGATGGTGTTGCCCCATAGCACGGCAATGGGCTTCTGGAATGCAGCGGCAATGTGCATCAATCCCGTATCACCGGTGATGACACAGTCTGCCTGTTTTAGGATGGAGCAGGATTGATAGAGTGAATACTTGCCGCAACCGTTGAAAGCTCTGTCTCCAAGCTCGGAAACAATCATTTCACCTACCTCATAAACATCTTTGCCCCCCAACAGCATAATAGGTTTATGCAGAATACTGCCAATCTCCACTATCTTCATAGCCGGTATGCGCTTGGTAGCATGTGCGCCAGCCAATACAACGGCCACAAAACCGTCTTCAAAAACCATAGGCAGGTCTTCCTCGTCAAAATCAGCGCCTTCTGGGATGACAAAGTCCAAGCCCTTGTGGTCGTTTTGCACATCAATTGGAAATACTGCTTGAAAATAGCGGTTTACGATATGCTCATCCGGCATGAAATTCAGCTTCAGCGCAACACAAAGGTCTCTCCTGAATGTGTACTTCCTATAGGTGAAATGAGGAACCTTTAAATGGCGAATAACCTGACGTGAGCGATGGTTGTTGTGGAGGTCAATGATTACATCGAAATTTTCGACGGCAAGTTCTCGTATCAACGACGGTAGATCCGCTGAATTATAGACATGTATTTTGTCAATGTAAGGATTGGGCTTGATCACAGGCACATTGGCCTCTTTAGTAAGGTAATGCACGAAGGCACCACCTTCCACTTGTGTCTTGATCGCCCGCACAATAGGGGTTGTCAGCACAATGTCTCCGATTGAGCTTAATCGGATAACGAGAATCTTGGGCTGCGACGGGGGTTGTAGTTCGTCCATATTAATTATTATATCTATTTGACAGACGCACTGTCGTACGTCTTGACTTTATTAGCTACTGGATTTCCGTATATGTGAAGCAGATAGTCCATCATTTTCTCTTTGGAGACATCTTGTATGATGGACTTTTTTTGCAAATATAGCTCGAATTTTTCCTTTTGTTCCGTTGTGTAGAATTCGGAGAATTGAGAGGTGCCGTGCATTAAATCTGCGGCGATGTAATTGTTGGGGTAAAGTTTGTAGTTGGCGTAGATCTGTTTGTCGATAAGCTGGCAGACAAAATAAAGTTTATCGTTGTTGTTGAGATTCTCCGGCATCGTTTCCAACTCTTCATGGATGGGCTTTCCGATAGTAAGAAAAATGCGTCCTTTTTGACCGAAGATGCCCTGCTTTATGCTTTCGAAATCTTCCCCGGGACGTTTTTCATAGTGTACGCCATTCTCGCTGAGTGCCATTTCGCGAGCCTTCAGTTGGTCGCAAGGCTCGAATTCATACGAGATACTCATAGGCGTGATGTTCATTCGACGAATGGTCTCTATCAAATCTTTATCGTGACCGAGCGACACCATCTTCACCAGACCTTGCTTGGTGTAGTCGTTGCCGTCCTTGGTGCGACCGTCGCGTTGGGCGATCCATATGGACTCTTTCTCTTCGAAGAGACTATACTGGATGTATGCAGCAAGATGCTTGGAGTTGAGCAACTTCTCACGAAGTGTGCCCGAACGTTTCACCTTGATCATCTTGTTGAGACGTCCTACCTCGTTCAACACAGGTGTCTTGAGCAGATTGTCGCCAATGGCGATCTTGGAAGTATGCCTTCTGGTCAGAAAACAATAATACTGCAACATCGCAGGATCAAAAGTGATGTCACGATGATTGCTGATAAACAGGTATGCCTGATTGGGGTCCAGGTCTTCCAACCCTGACATGGTAATGCCGGCAGACGTTTGGGAAACAAACACGTCCAGCCATCTCTTGATGAAACCGACTTGTACGTCATCAATGGAATGATAGTTGACGAAATCCTTTCTTAAATCGTCAACCGTATAGTTGGGAAGACACTTAATGATGGCATCTTGAAAACGAGGGTCATCCATGAGACGATAATAGGCGTCTTTTGCCTCGCTGTCATGATAGGGTCGTATGTCATCGAATTCCGTTGTCATAATTAATTAAGAGGCTGCAAAGATACAAAATTATTGCAAGTTAGAGTGAATGCCGCTCCCGCCGCCACTTTGTGATTTTTCATATTTTTGCAACTTTAAACCGTATGCAATGTTTACGACCTATTCTGCTTCTGCCGGTTCTGGAAAAACCACTAATCTGGTGGCCGATTTTATAGAACTCTGCTTTCGCTACGACAGTGCTCATCTTTTACAACCCCAAAATAAACCCCAGTTGGATCTTTACCAAAAAATTTTGGGTATCACCTTTACCAACAATGCCAGTGCCGAGATGAAAGATCGTATCGTGCACACGCTGGAAGCATTCACTTTTGACCCGATTGATGATTATAATGGTGGCACCCAAGCCATTTACCAAATGGTGGTCGAGAAACTCTTCGGCCCTCAACCTCGGTTTGACAGGAATACTATACATAACTTCATCCAAGCTGAATCACGAGAGCTTTTGCGCCGTATCATTTTCGACTATGCCCGTTTCTCAATCTCCACTATCGATAGCTTTTTCCAGCAGATAATTCGCGCTTCCGCCCTGACACTCAACCTCAATCTCAATTTTAACGTTGAAATTGAAATCGAAGAGTTCTATCTTCAGGCTATTGACCAGTTGCTCAATGAGTTGTCTGCTAATTCCGACTTGGCGCGAAACGTGATCGTGATGTTGGATGAAGGAATGGAGGACGAAGGGAAGCTTGATGTGGATGCCGAACTGAAAAAATCGCTCGATATTTTGTATAAAAATGCCGAAAAAAATATTGAGTTTCTGGATATGCTTACCAATATCGACCATGAAGAGTTGCGCCAGTGGAACAAATCTCAAAGAGATAGCTCTTTCGCAATTTTAAACCGACTTAAGGCAGATCTTCAACCTATTGCCCAAGAAGGTGCAAAATGGGTGTCAGAGTTGAGCGGAATAAACTTTGCCATCAAAAAGTTAAATTCATGGTTCCAACTAATAACGGATGATCCTTTTGGAAACTATGTAACTGGCATCGAAGATTTTACTGATATCAATGGAAATTTGTTCAAAAAGTCCAAGTTCTCTCTAGAAGAACAACAACTGATTGATGCTGTTTTGCCCCATGTCGTGGATTGTGTCCAAAGAGCGGTCGCAGAGATGGATAGAGTGAGAAAGACATATTTGGATCTGAAGCTTCAAACAAAAAATGCCAACAATCTGTTGATGTTGAGTGATTTGAAAGCTAAAATGGACGAAATAAAAACTCAAAACAACTTTTTTATTTTACAGGAGAATAATATACTGATATACGACACAATAAAAGATAAAGGATTCGAGGTTCTTTTTGACAGGACCAAATATGACAATTTCTTCATTGATGAGTTTCAAGACACCTCTCGCCTGCAGTGGGAAGATATGAAACCCATCATTATCAATAATGCGCTTTCACAGTATAATCGGCAAGTCTCGCTTTTCGGAGATGTAAAGCAAGCCATCTATCGTTTCCGAAATGGGGATTCTGAGTTGTTTTACAATCTCTTGTCGTATGATCGTTTTCAAAAGGACAAGGACTTGAAGATGGTAGACAAGGATCATTATCGTCAAGTGATTCTGGATACGAATTATCGTTCAAAACGTGCTGTAGTGGAATTTAACAATGAATTTTTCAGTGAGTATGCCAAAAAAAGGGATTTGGAGCGATATTATTTGGAAGGGTTGAAACAGAAGGTGCATAGTGACAAGGCTGGATTGGTGCAAGCGATTTTTTATACCTCAAAACAGGGAAAAATCTTTTCACGTTCAAGCTTTGCTCCAGGGGAAAGGTTTATCAAGGATATTCAAGACAATGACAATATCAAAGTCTTGGACATGGAAGTGCTATGTGCTGTGAAGGACGCCCTCATGCGTGGTTATTCGGAAGGAGACATCGCAGTGCTTAGTCGCAATAATTTATTGTGTTCCCGTCTCGCCAACCTGATGTTACTGCAAGGATGGAATGTCGTTACGGAAAAATCCTTGAACCTGAATTCCTCGCCCGAGGTCAACCTTATTATTAACACGATGCAATATTTGTTGCATCCTGACGATCTTTTGGCGCAGAGCACCATAGTGCTTCATTTGGCTAAAATATACCATAAGGATGATTTAGCCTATCGTTGTATGATACATTTGAAAGAGAAAGGCTTTTTTGAGAATCTTCTTTTGGAAGAATTCAATCAGCCCATTTCACGTAATAAATGGATCGCCAAGCCGCTGCTGTTATTGGTGAAGGATATTGTTGCCTATTATGGCTTAGACAAAGGTCAAAGTCCATTCATAGTGGATTTTGAGAATATGATACTTCGTTATTTAAAAACGAGGAATGGAGAACTATCCAAATTCCTCGCTTGGTGGCAGCAACAGGTTGTATTGAAACACACGCCCTCCTTGTCTTTGCCGCCAGGTCAAAATGCCATAACTGTGAGTTCTATACATAAATCCAAAGGATTGGAATACCCTGTAGTGATACTGCCTTATGAAGAAAAATCTCCCAAAGGGGTTTCAATATGGGCTCGTGTTGACGATCGTGCGGTTGCTTACATAGACTTGGATGAGAAAAACAGCAAAGGTTCTTCCTATGAGGAGAGGTTTCAAGAAGAAATCAGAAATGAAGAGATGGATATGCTAAATGTTATGTATGTGGCACATACCAGAGCGCGTGACATGCTCTATATTATCACTATCGTCAGGAAGGAGGAATTGGAAGGCAAGGACAAGAAAAAGGAGGAGGAAAAACCCAAGTATGGTAAATTGTTGTTGGATTTTACCAGAGGACATGGATTCGAACAAGATAGAGATGATGCCAAGTATCGATATTTCGGAGATAGGAATTGGCGCAAAGATGATAATAAAAGGGTCAGTGTTGAGTCCTCAATCGTGCCTCGTATGGTAGTGTCTGATTTCGAATTGGATCACGTAAAGGTGGAGTCATTGACGCGATTGGCGGAAAATGATCCGCGCGCAGAGGGCAACTTTGTACACGACTTTTTGTCCAAACTTCAAGTGTTTCCTCAATCACCCGATGAGGTGGAGATATGCATGACAGATGTGGAAGAGGAGCACAGGCCGAGGTTGCGTAAGGTGTTGGACACTATTTTGGCCGACGAGCGATTGCGCCCCTGCTTTGCCTCAGGCGTAGAGGTCCTTAACGAAACCACTATTCTTGATGCTGATGGCAAAGAGCATCGTCCGGATCGTGTGGTTTTTTTGTCAGATAAAGTTGTTGTTATAGATTATAAAACAGGCAACCCTCATCCTGTCTATCAGGAGCAAATCAATACTTATTGCGAATTGTTGCGCAATATGGGGTACGAAAATGTGGAGGGTAGGATACTGTACGTTTAGACGATATCTTCCTTAAGTCTTTCGGCGTTCTCGGCCACTTGCAGGGCTTGCAGGACCTCTTCGATGTCGCCGTTCATAAAGTTGGCCAAGTTGTACATCGTATAGTTGATGCGATGGTCTGTGACACGGTTTTGCGGGTAGTTGTAGGTCCGGATCTTGGCGGAGCGGTCTCCGGTGGAAACCATGGTTTTACGCTTGGAGGCTATTTCGTCCAAATATTTCTTGTATTCCATTTCGAAAAGGCGGGTACGCAGCACGCGCATGGCTTTTTCGAGGTTCTTGATCTGTGATTTTTCATCTTGGATGGATACGACGATGCCTGTGGGGATATGGGTGAGGCGCACGGCGGAATAGGTCGTGTTGACGCATTGGCCGCCGGGGCCGGAGGCGCAGAAGGTCTCCTTCTTGATATCGCTCTGTTTGAGGTCTACGTCAAATTCGTCGGCTTCGGGAAGCACCACCACGGAGGCGGCGGAAGTGTGAACGCGGCCTTGGGACTCGGTTTGCGGCACGCGCTGCACGCGATGCACACCAGACTCGTACTTCATAATGCCATAGGCGCCGTCGCCATTCACGGCAAAAACAATCTCCTTGTATCCGCCTACGGTACCCTCTGTCATGGAGATAACCTCGATCTTCCACCCCTTTTTGTCGCAATAGTGCTGGTACATGCGGAACAAGTCGCCGGCGAAAATGCTGGCTTCGTCGCCACCTGTGCCTGCTCGGATCTCCATTTGAGCGTTCTTGCTGTCCTGTGGGTCGGAAGGCAACAACAACAAACGGATGTCCTCTTCCAGTTTCTCCTTCTCCGTGACAAAATTATCCAACTCCATTTTGGCCATCTCCCTAAATTCCTCGTCTTTTTCGTTGGCCACGATCTCTTTGGCGTTGGCGATATTGCCAATTACGTCCTTATATCTCTTGTAGGCATCCACCACCGCTTGCAAGTCTTTGTAGTCCTTGCTCATCTTGATGAATTTCTTCATGTCAGACATGGCGTCAGGTTGGGCGATATCCTCGCCAATCTGCAACCAACGTTGGTAAATGAGCTCTAATTTCTCCAGTAAATCATTCATAAAAAGGGATTTTCAAAATCGGCGGCAAAAATACAAAAATAATGCCAAATTCAAAGCTGACAGGATTTACGCAATATACGCGGATTTATTCAATATTAGTTGTTTATAAATAATCTTGAAACACCATTTTCAGCACCTGTTTCAATGTTATTTTTGCTCACTTGAATAATTGTCATTATGAAAAAAGTTATCATTCTTTTATTAGGCCTCTTCGTGGCCGCCCAGTTCTCCAGTTGTGTGACCAAGCAAAAATACAACGAGTTGCAAAGCCAATATAAAAAATGTCAAGATGATTTGACTTTTGCCAACTCGGAAAATGTGGATTTCTCCAACGCGAAAAAACAACTCTCCGCGCAGGTGGATGCTTTGACCCAAGAGAGCGAACAACTTAAGAAAGACACCCTCTCCCTGTCTCGCCGTCTTCGCCAGTCGGAGCGCGACTTGGCCAAGGCCACCAAGGATTACGACGACTTGCTCAAGGATTTTGCCGAGCTGAACGTCAACAACCAAAACCAGATGAACACGCTTCTGGGTAACATAGACAAATACAAAGACGATCTTAACGCCAAAGAGAAGCTACTGAATGCGCAGCAAGACTCTCTGGAGGACGCCAAGGCCGCTCTAGCCCTCAAAGAAGCCCGAATCCAGGAGATGCAGAACATCCTCAATCAAAAGGATGCCGAAGTCAAAGCCTTGAAGGATAAGGTGAGCGCAGCGCTTAAGGGTTTTGAAGGCAGCGGACTTAATGTTCACGAAAAAGACGGCAAGGTGTATGTCTCCATGGATGATAAGCTGCTCTTTGCCTCTGGTAGTTGGACTATCAATGAGAAAGGTCTCAATGCTATCCAAAACCTTGCCAAGGTGCTGGAAAACGAAAAGGAGATTTTCGTGTTGATCGAAGGTCACACCGACAACGTGCCCTATCGTGGCAACGGTCAGGTGAAGGACAACTGGGACCTCAGCGTAATGCGTGCCACTTCGGTCGTGCGCGCTTTGTTGCAATACGGCGACATCGAGCCCGTGCGTCTCTCCGCCTCCGGTCGTAGCGAATATCTGCCCATCGACAGTGCCAACACTTCCGAGGCCCGTGCCAAGAACCGCCGCACTGAAATCATCCTCACCCCCAATTTGGACCAACTCTTCCAACTCATCCAGAACAACTAAGGCGACATGTTCACCGACACGTTGCTGACCTGGTACGAAGAGCACCGGCGCTCGTTGCCTTGGCGCGGCGAGAACGATCCTTACAAGATTTGGGTTTCCGAGATTATCTTACAACAGACCCGTGTGCAGCAGGGATGGGATTACTATCTCTGTTTTACGGCTCAATTTCCCGATGTGGCATCATTGGCAGAGGCCAGCGAGGAACAAGTGTTGCGCGTATGGCAAGGGTTAGGATACTATTCCCGTGCCCGCAATATGCACTTCGCCGCGTGCCAGATCATGAATGAACATGAGGGCGTTTTCCCTAATCATTACGAGGATATCCGTCGCCTCAAAGGTGTGGGGGATTATACGGCGGCAGCCATCGCCTCCATAGCCTTTGGACTGCCATACCCTGCCGTGGATGGCAATGTGTTGCGCATCATCAGTCGTATTTTCGGAGTCACCGATGATATTGCCCAACTCTCCACTCGTAAAAAGATTACCCGAATTTGTCAAGAGTACATACCCGACAATGCCCCGGGAGATTTTAACCAAGCTTGCATGGAGTTCGGGGCTGTTTGGTGCACACCTAAAAATCCGCATTGCCCAGATTGCCCGTTTGTGAAGACTTGTTACGCTTTCAAGCATAATTCAGTCAACGATCTTCCCGTGAAGAGAGACAAGATCGCCCCAAAAGAGCGTTATTTTCATTATCTGTTTTATATAAATAATAATAGTACAATTTTAGAGAAACGTACGGGAAACGACATCTGGCGAAATTTGTACCAGTTTCCGTTACAAGAGACAAACGACAATCTGCCGTTGAAAGGGAAAAAGCCTACGCGGGAGCTGAAGGAAATCCTTACCCACCAGATCATCCATGCCAAGTTTTACGTTCAAAAAGTAAAGGAACTCTCTCCTCGGAAGGACCAGATTGTTGTTGGTGTGGATCAAATGGTCGATTATCCGATGCCGAAAATCATGGTACAGTTTTTAAAAGAGGCTTTCGATTCATAAAAAGAATAGTTATGAGTACAGACGAACAATTTATGCGCATGGCCTTGAACGAGGCCATGAATGCCTACGAGGCGGATGAGGTTCCCGTAGGGGCTGTGGTTGTGTTGAATGACCGAGTCATTGCCCGCGGGCACAACCTTACGGAAATGCTGCACGATGTTACGGCGCATGCCGAAATGATGGCTATCACTGCCGCAGCCAATGGTTTGGGTGCCAAGTATCTGACCGACTGTACACTTTATGTGACGCTGGAACCCTGTATCATGTGCGCCGGAGCTATCATGCACAGCCAGATTAGCCGTTTGGTCTACGGTGCACCAGACCCAAAGAAAGGTTTTACTTTGGTGAAAGCCGATTTGTTCCCAAAAAATTTAAAGGTGGAACATGGTGTTTTGGAGGCGGAATGCTCCCGGATTTTGAAAGATTTTTTCAAGGAGAAAAGATAAAACAAAAAAAACCGCCTTTGAAAACAGGCGGTTTTTTTGGTGACCCATGCAGGATTCAAACCTGCAACCTTTTGATCCGTAGTCAAATACTCTATTCAGTTGAGCTAATGGGCCATTGTCCTTTTTTGACGATGCAAAAGTACATTTTTTTTAATATGGTGTATCAATAAAAAATAAAAAAAATTCAAAATGTGCCACGTGTAAAGAAAAAAGTGTATTTTTGCGGCCTCAAACGACTAAGGCATTGAGCTATGGTGTAACGGTAGCACTACAGTTTTTGGTACTGTCTGTGTAGGTTCGAATCCTGCTAGCTCAACAAGAAAGACTCTCACCCGCCTGGTGGGAGTTTTTTTGTGCCTCTGAATCGTAGAGATGCTCCGACGGGGTTGTCGTCGTCCGCCGGGCACTTATGGAAAGACGACATTCATAAAGAACAAAAAAAGAAAAGAATAAAGTAAAAAAACGACAACAATGGAAGAACATGTTAATCTTATCGACACCTTTGCGGAGTTCAAAGAATCCAAAAGCATAGACCGTGAGACGCTGATGCACATCTTGGATGATGTGTTCCGCGCAGCCTTGCTAAAAAAATATGGCCCGGATGCTCAGTTCGACATTATCGTCAACGTGGACCGTGGCGACTTGGAAATTCAACACACCCGCGAGATTGTGGAAGACGGAGAGGTGGAAGACGAAGGCAATCAGATTGCTTTGTCGGACGCTATCAAGATCGAACCCGACTTTGAGATAGGTGAGGAAGTTGTGGAGAATATTCATTTGTCAGACTTCGCTCGTCGCGAAATCCTTGCTATCCGTCAAAATCTCAGCTCCAAGATTATGGAGTATGAAAAGGATGTCATCTATAAAAAATATGAACATCGAGTGGGCGAGCTCATCACGGGTGAGGTTAACCAAGTATGGAGAAAAGAGATTTTGGTGTTGGACGAAGACCACGTGGAATTGGTACTGCCCAAGTCCGAACAAATTCCTGCCGACCGCTATAAGAAAGGCGATTCTCTTACCGCGGTGGTGTTGCGCGTCGAGGTCCAGTCTTCCACGCCTCGCATTATCATCTCCAGAACTTCTCCGATGTTCCTGGAGCGTTTGATGGAGACCGAAATTCCCGAGATTTACGATGGACTTATCACCATCCGCAATGTGGTGCGTGCCCCGGGAGAACGCGCCAAGGTCCTAGTGGAGTCTGGCGACGATCGTATCGATCCCGTCGGCGCTTGCGTCGGCATGAAGGGTAGCCGTATCCACAGCATCGTCCGCGAGCTTCGTAACGAGAACATAGACATTATTAATTATACTGCCAATAAGGAACTGCTCATAAAACGTGCTCTTAGCCCAGCTGAAATCACGGCCATAGAGCTGGATGAAGAGAATAAGATGGCCAATGTATACATGAAAGCCGACCAAGTCTCATACGCTATCGGCAAGGGTGGCTATAACATCAAATTGGCTTCTAAGATTTCCGGTTATGAAATCGACGTGTTCCGCGATGACGTTGACCAAGAAGAAGACGTGCCTTTGACCGAGTTCGTCGACGAATTCGATCAATGGGTTATTGACGCTTTCCTTAATATTGGTTGTGACACTGCCAAGAGCGTACTCGCCATTGACCGCGACGAACTCATCAAGCGTACCGACCTTGAAGAGGAAACCGTTGACGCCATGATCGCAGCAGTAAAAGAAGAACTTGATATTAACGAAGACGAAACAGAACAACAATAAACATCGAAATTCACTCGAAAGTTATAATAAATAATATGCCAGAGGAAAAAAGAAAAATACCACGCCTAGGAAAAGCCGCCGGAGAATTTAATGTCTCCATTAGCACTATTACGGCATTATTCAAGAAAAAGAACTTGGATATTGAGGAGAATCCCAATGCCAAGCTCACGGCTGAGATGTACGATATCTTGTTGCAAGAGTTTGCCGGGGAAAAGTTGGTCAAGGCTGAAGCCGACAAGATTGATATCGGTACTTTCAACGCCAAGTCTAAAGGTGAGGCCAAAACCAAAGAGGAGAGAGCGGAAGAGGTTGAAGAACCTGTAGAAGTCGATGCCCTCATTATCAAAAACACCACGATTAGCACTCCTCAGCATATTGAAACTGAGGTGCCTTCGCCCAAAGTGATGGGTAAGATCGATTTGGAGGAGTTGACTCCGAAGAAAAAGACCAAAACCCAAGCCAAAGAAGAAAAAGAGGTCGAAAAGGAAGCCGCTCCCGCCAAGACGAAGAAAGAGCCAGAACATATACCCACGGTGGTTACTCAACTTGAACAACCCAAGGTTATTGATAAACTTGATGTGGACGAGCTGAAAGGCAAGAAAAAGAAATCCACCAAGAAGGTTGAACCCGAGGTGGAAGAAGTGCCTGTTGAGGAGATTCCAGAAGAGGAAGTTGTTGAAACCCCGGCCCCAAAAGAACCCGAACGTAAGGTTGAATTTATCGAAACCCGCGTGGAGAAAATCCAAGGTCCGAAGATCATGGGTAAAATAGAATTACCTGTGGAAAAAGAACGGACTAAGGAACCAAAACGTCAAGAGGCTGCTCAAAATGCGGACAAGAAGAAAAAGAGAAAGAGAATCCTCAAACAAGCAGGCGTAAAAGCCGGCTTTAAAGATGAGAAGAAGGCAGAACCCGAAAAGGTGGAAATTTCTCCCGAGGATATTCAACGTCGTATCCGCGAGACAAAACAACGTCTTGAGCCAGCAGGTAAGACCAAGGCTTCAAAACGTAGGAAAGAAAAACGTCAGCTCATCCACGAGCGTATGGAAGAGCAAGAGTTGCAAGAGCTCGAGAACCAGAAGATTTTGAAAGTCACGGAGTTCATCACCGCTAACGAGTTGGCCACCTTGATGAACAAGCCGGTGAATGAGATCATCGCGACATGTATGAGCATTGGTCTTTTCGTGTCCATTAATCAACGTTTGGATGCCGAGACCATCTCGTTATTGGCCGAGGAGTTTGGCTTCCAAGTGGAGTTTATTGGTGCTGACGCCGAAGAGACGAATGCAGAGGCTGAGGATAATCCCGAAGATCTGATACCTCGTCATCCGATCATCACCGTCATGGGTCACGTCGACCATGGTAAGACCTCCTTGTTGGACTACATCCGCAAAACCAACGTCATTGCTGGTGAGGCGGGTGGCATTACCCAACACATTGGTGCTTATCTGGTGCAGCTGCCTGATGGACGTAAGATCACGTTTCTCGATACGCCGGGTCACGAAGCCTTTACGGCTATGCGTGCCCGTGGTGCCAAGATCACGGACTTGTGTATCATCGTCATTGCAGCCGACGACGCCGTGATGCCGCAGACCATTGAGGCTATCAACCACGCGCAGGCCGCTGGCGTTCCCATGGTGTTTGCCATCACCAAGATAGACAAGCCCAATGCTAATCCCGACAAAATCAAAGAGGAACTCGCCAACATGAACATCTTGGTTGAAGACTGGGGCGGAAAATACCAATGCCAGGCTATTGACGCCAAACATGGTGACCATGTGAACGAGCTGTTGGAAAAGGTGTTGCTGGAGGCTGAAATGCTGAACCTCAAGGCCAATCCGAACCGCAATGGTGTGGGTGCAGTTATCGAGTCTTCTTTGGACAAGGGACGTGGCTATGTGGCCAAGGTCTTGGTCCAGAACGGCACATTGTCTATTGGTGATCCCATTTTGGCGGGTAGTTGTTTTGGCAGGGTCAAGGCTATGTTCAACGAACGTAACCAGCCGCTCAAGTCTGCCGGTCCCGCCACCCCGGTATTGTTGCTGGGTTTGAACGGAGCTCCGCAGGCTGGCGATGCCTTCAAGGTTTGCGATACAGAGCAGGAAGCTCGCTCCGCAGCCACCAAGCGTGCCCGTCTTGCCCGCGAGATGGGATTGCGTACCCAAAAGCATATCACCCTCGAAGAGATCGGTCGTCGTATCGCCATCGGCGATTTCAAGGAGCTCAACATTATCGTCAAGGGCGACGTGGACGGCTCTGTGGAAGCACTCGCCGACTCTTTGCTCAAGCTCTCTACCGAGCAGGTGCAGGTCAACGTCATCCACAAGTCCGTGGGTGCCGTCACCGAAACGGACGTCATGCTGGCTACTGCCTCCAACGCCTTGATAGTGGCTTTCCAGGTGAGACCTACCGCCGGAGCACGCAAGATGGCCGAGGCCGAACAAATCGATATCCGTACATATTCTATTATTTATACCGCCATCAACGAGATCAAAGAGGCTATCGCAGGTATGCACACGCCGGAGATCCGCGAAAAAGTGGTCTGTAACATCGAGATTCGTGAGGTGTTCCACATCTCCAAAGTGGGTAATGTGGCCGGTTGTATGGTGCTCGACGGCAAACTGCAACGCTCTACCCGCATTCGCCTCATCCGCGACGGCATCGTTATCTATACCGGCAAACTCGGTTCCCTCCGTCGTTTCAAAGACGACGTCAAAGAAGTTACCGCCGGACAGGATTGCGGTTTGAATATCGATGGATGTAATGATATCAAAGTTGGCGACATCATCGAAGGCTACGAAGAATATGAGGTTGCCTATAACGCTAATAAATAATTCCAAAACTCATTATGGCTGAAAATCAACTTTATAAGATAGGTATCACACACGGAGACATCAATGGAATTGGTTACGAAGTCATCATAAAGGCACTGGCGGATCATGCCATGCTCGATCTTTGCATACCTATCGTATACGGCTTGGCCAAAGTGGCCTCATATCACCGTAAATATTTGGAGATGCCAGACTTCTCCTTCCAATTCATCAAGAATGTGGAACAACCTTCCCTGAAACGTCCTAATCTGCTTAACTTGATTGAAGATGAAGTGAAGATTGATTTGGGAACTTCTACCAAAGTGGCTGGCCAAATGGCCGAGAGAGCCCTTATTATGGCAGGCAAAGATCTGAAAAACAAACAATTAGATGCTATAGTTACGGCACCTGTTAACAAGAATAATATTCAGTCGGACAAGTTTCAGTTTCCTGGTCAAACGGAATTCTTTGAACACTATTTCGGTGGCGAAAACAAAGCCATGATGATGATGGTGGCCGAAGATTTGAAGGTGGGTTTTGTGACTAACCATGAACCTATCAGTAATGTTTCCCATGTCATAACCAAAGAATTGATTCTTAAAAAGCTGGAAGTTCTCAATCAATCTCTACGCCAAGACTTCGCCCTTGATAATCCGAAGATTGCGGTTTTGGCCCTTAATCCTCATGCTGGGGATGGCGGACTTTTGGGAAAAGAGGAGCAAGAAGTCATTCATCCTGCCATTGAGATGGCTTTTGAGCAAAAGATTAATGCGTTTGGCCCGTTCCCTGCCGATGGCTTTTTTGCTGCCGGACAGTACCGGAAGTACGATGCGGTTTTGGCTATGTACCACGACCAAGGTATGATTCCTTTCAAGATTCTTGGAAGCGAGGGTGTGAACTTTACGGCTGGCCTTCCCATAGTGCGGACTTCCCCTGCCCATGGCACTGCGTATGACATCGCTGGTAAGAATGTGGCTAACGGGCAATCCATGCGAAACGCCATATACTTGGCTATTGATATCTTGAGAAACAGGAAAAGACAACTCTAGCGAAATATCTTTTATATCAATAAGTCCTTTAAACTTTTTTGTTTTTTTTCTCTCTATTTCTATTGTTGATCTCGACATTATAAAAAAAAATATATCTTTGCCGCGTAAATTAATTTATTAACCAAAATTCATAATTATGAAAAAACTTTTTACAATTTTAGCTGTATGCTTTGCAGTAGTAGCAGTTAACGCTCAAAATGTTGTGTTAACTGAAGATTTTGAGAATGGAATTCCTTCCAATTGGACTGTCATCGATAATGATGGTGATGGTTTTGAGTGGGGTAGTACCGCCGATATTTTAGGTGATGGTTATGGCCACAACGGAAGTACGAGTTGTGCATATTCACAATCCTATGACAACAGCACCCAAAGTGTTTTGTATCCCGATAACTATCTTATCACTCCTCAGTTGAACCTCACTTCAGGTGCTGTTGTGAAGTTGTATGTAACCGCTCAAGACGCTTCTTATCCTGCCGAGCATTGGGGCGTGTTTGTTTCTACCACGGGCACCAATCCTGCTGATTTCACCGAAGTCTATTCCGAGACCTTCTCTCCCTCCAAGGATCAAGCTGCATGGCAAGAGAAATACATCTCTTTGGCAGCATACACTGGAAACGTTTATATCGCTTTCAAACATTATGATTGCTCTGATATGTATTGGTTCGAACTTGACGATGTGACCGTTTCTTGCGGTAATGTCGGCGTTGAAGATAACGAAGCTCCCTACTTCGCTATTTCTCCGAACCCTGCTACTTCCAACTTGAGAGTGGCTGGCGAAGGCCAAGTGGTTATCACCAACATCGTTGGTCAAGTTGTTATGACCGACATGGTGAATGGTTCTGCTGATCTCAACATCAGCGACCTTGAAAGCGGTGTTTATGTTATCAGCTTGAACGGCGTTTCCAAGAAATTCATCAAGAAATAATTTGTCGTTGACGAATTAAATTCTAACATCCGTGTTGGATGTTCTTAGTAGAGGCACACCGACGTGCGCCTCTACTTTTTTTTGTAATTTTGCCGCCGTGAAAAAGTTGTACATAGAGACATACGGTTGCCAGATGAACTTCGCCGACAGCGAGGTGGTGGCGGCTATTTTGAAAGACCAATACGAGTTGTGCATCGACGTGCAGGATGCCGACCTCATCCTCATCAATACCTGTTCCATCCGAGACAAGGCCGAGCAGCGCATCCACAAGCGCCTGCGCGAGCTGGAGGCCCTCAAGCGGAAACGCCCGCACTTGCAGGTGGGCCTGTTGGGCTGTATGGCTGAGCGGATGAAAGAGGAACTGTTTCACAGCGAACCCATCCTCAACTTCATCGCCGGTCCGGATGCCTACCGCTCCCTGCCCCAACTCATCGAAGAGTCGGCTAAGGGACAGTTGCGCTTCAACGTGTTGCTCTCCGAAGACGAGACCTATGCGGACATTATGCCCGTGCGCTACGACCTCAATGGCGTGTCGGCCTTCGTGTCCATTATGCGCGGATGCAACAATTTCTGCTCCTACTGCGTGGTGCCCTATACCCGTGGGCGCGAGCGCAGCCGCAATCCCAAGACCATCCTCCAAGAGGTGGAACAGCTGCTGCGCGACGGCTACAAGGAGGTGACCCTGCTTGGCCAGAACGTCAACTCGTACAAATGGAACGATGATGGTATGGATATGACCTTCGCCCAGTTGATGGAAGTCGTGGCCAAAACCTCGCCCGACCTGCGTGTGCGCTTCGCCACGTCGCACCCCAAGGATATTTCCGACGAACTCATCGAAACCATTGCCCGATACGACAACATCTGCAAATACATCCACCTGCCCGTGCAGTCGGGCAGTAACGCCGTGCTCAAGAAGATGAACCGCGTCTACACGCGCGAATACTACCTCGACAGAGTCCGCAAGATCAAGGAAACGATGCCCGACTGCGCCCTCTCCACCGACATCATCGCCGGATTCTGCGGCGAGACGTTGGAAGACCACGAACAGACGCTTTCCATTATGCGCGAAGTGGGCTATGAGTATGCCTATATGTTCAAATACTCTGAGCGCGGCGGCACAATGTCGGCCAAACGCTTTCCCGACGATGTGCCCGATGAGGAGAAGACCCGTCGATTGGAGGAGATCATCGCGCTCCAGGGTGAGCTGTCGCTTATTAGCAACAAGCGCGACATCGGCAAGACGTTCCGCGTGTTAGTGGAGGGCTATTCAAAGCGCTCCCACGACTATCTCTACGGCCGCAACAGCCAGAACAAGGTTATCATCTTCCCCAAGGGGGACCATGCACCCGGCGAGTACATCGACGTGACCGTCAACGAGTGCACCGGAGCAACGCTTTTGGGGAATTAGGAATGAGGAAAGAACAATGATCCGATGAACCGATGAACCAATGAATCAATACATCTAAAATCATACATCACAAGTCTAACGTCTTACATAATACGTCTAATAATTTAATAATCCCCAGTGCTTTATCCCGAGAATATAGAAGACAAACTTGGTTTCACCGTTGTGCGGCGACATCTGTTGGAGCATTGCCTTTGTGCGTTGGGTCGACAATATGTGGACAATATGGCGATGATGACGGATTTGAACGTTATCCAGCCCGAATTGGAGAGTGTGGAAGAGTTTCGACAGATGGTGTTGTTTGACGAGCCGTTTCCGGCGCAGGACTTTTACGATCTGCGCGAGGAGTTGAAACGCTTGCAGGTTGACGGCACCTACATCGAGTTGGAGGAGTTGGCCTTGTTGCGTGGTTTCATCGTCACGATGACCAACATATATGTCTATCTTCGGGTGCGGCACCAGGACGGCAAGTATCCTTATTTGTGGGGTGTTTGCGAGGATATGCCCGTGCAGCGCGATCTGTTGAACGCCATCAACCGCATCTTGGACGAGAAAGGGCAGTTGCGCGACAATGCTTCTGAGGAGTTGAGTCGCATCAAGAGTGACATCAACCGCATTTCCGGGGCGGCTGACAAGCAAATACGCAAGATATTGAACGCCGCCAAACAGGACGGATTGGTCAAGGAAGATGCCGAGATGACCATCCGCAACGGTCGGCTCTGCATTCCCGTGGCGGCGCAATACAAGCGTCGGCTCAAGGGCTTCATCCACGACGAGTCGGCTACCGGCCAGACGGTCTTCATCGAGCCCACGGAAGTGTTCGACGCCAACAATGAACTCAAGGACTTGCAGAATGCCGCCTCGCGCGAAGTGGTGCGCATCCTCGCGGAGCTGTCGGCACAAATCCGCCCACTTGTGCCCCAGTTGCTTGAGGCGCAGCAGATTATGGGCCGTTACGACTTCCTTCGCGCCAAGGCCCTCTTTGCCATCGACATTAATGCCGTGTTGCCCCACCTGCACAACACCCAGATCATAGAATGGCAGCAAGCCGTTCATCCTCTGTTGTTCCTCAACCTGAAGAATAGCAGCAAAAAAGTCGTGCCCCTCGACATTATGTTGAAAGAGGGCCAACGAATCCTGATCATATCGGGCCCGAACGCGGGCGGCAAGTCCGTGTGCCTCAAATGTGTGGGACTGCTCCAATATATGATGCAAAGCGGTCTGCTGGTGTCAATGCAAAGCACTTCCGATATGGGCGTGTTCGATAGTATCTTCATCGACATCGGAGACGAGCAATCCATTGAAAACGACTTGAGTACTTATAGTTCTCATCTCTCCAACCTGAAGATGATGGATGAGCATCTCAACAAAAGATCGCTGTTTTTGATTGATGAGTTCGGTTCAGGTACGGAACCGACGTTGGGCGGGGCCTTGGCGGAAGCCATCTTGGAGAGTTTCTACGAGCACGAGGCATTCGGCATCATCACGACCCATTACGGCAACCTCAAGATGTTCCCCGACACGCATATAAATGCCGAAAACGGAGCAATGCTCTACGATACCAAGGCGCTGCAACCGCTTTATAAACTCAAAATCGGCAAGCCCGGCAGCTCTTTTACCTACGAAATCGCCCGCAACATCGGGTTGGACGAGCAGATTGTGACAAACGCCATCGCCAAGTCGGGCACTGCCCAGATTGACTATGAGCGCAAGTTGGAGGAGATCGAGATTGCCCAGCAGGAGACGGAGAAGACCTTGAAGCAGGTGCGCGCTGCCGACGACCAGTTGGCGGAGATGATAGACGAATATTCCGACAAGTTCACGGAATTGGACAAGCAGCGGAAGGAGATCATCCAGAAGGCCAAGAACCAGGCCAATATGATTGTAGAAAGTGCCAACAAGGTGATAGAGAAAACGATACGCGACATCAAGGAAGCCAAGGCGGATGCCGAGAAGACCAAAAAGGCTCGCGAAAACGTGCAGAAGTTGAAGGAGGAGCTCAAAAAGGAGATCACCTCCATCGAAAATGAGGAGAGTATCAAGCCCATAGTGCCTGTCAAACGGACCAAGCCCAAAGAGAAGAAGGTGGAGGAGAAGCCGGAGGACAACACCATCCGTGTGGGCGATTCCGTGTTTATGGCCGATATGCAGGTCACGGGCGAAGTAACGGCCATCAACGGCAACGACGCCACCATCGCCTTCAATTCCATTTCTTTCAAGACGGATGTTCGCAAGTTGGCGAAAATCAGCAAGAAGGAGGCGCGCGAAGTGCGTCGAGGCGGGGTGGTGCACTACAACGAAGGCACCCTCGGCGAGGCGATGAACAAGAAACTGGCGGCCTTCAACTCCACGTTGGATGTGCGCGGGCAGCGCGCCGACGAACTCATCGCCAACTTGGAGGAGTATCTTGACGAAGCCGCCTTGCTCAGCATCCAGTTCGTCCGCATCCTTCACGGCAAGGGCAACGGCGTGTTGCGTCAAATCACCCGTCAGGAGCTGGACAAACGCAAAGATGTGGCCGCCTTCCAAGACGAGGCCCTCGAGATGGGCGGCAGCGGTATCACCGTCGTGAAAATGAAAACGACATAACATTCTTAGAACGAAAGTTCCCGAAAAATAGAATTATTAAACATAATTGGGCAATAGTGGTCTGCTATCTGCTATCCACTAATTGCTAACGGCTTTTTTTGTATCTTTGCGGCCCTTAAAAAAGAACCTATTATGAAAAACAATATTTTTCTCGTCATTGTCTTTTGTTTTGCTTTCCTTTTTAGTTCTTTTGCTCAAAATCCCAACAAGAACTATCAGCCTGACAAGACCAAGATGGATCAGTTGATCAACTCCATCAACGCGATGTATGTGGATTCGGTGGATTTTGATCCTTTGGTGGACAAAGCAATCGTGGCGATGCTCAAGGAATTGGATCCCCATACAGCCTATATTCCCAAGAAGGATGTGGCGGCGATGAACGAGCCGCTGCAGGGCACGTTCGATGGCATTGGCGTGACCTTCCAACTCATCAAAGACACCATCAACGTGATGGAGGTCATTGTGAACGGTCCATCGGAGAAGGTAGGTCTTTTGGCCGGTGACAAGATCATCAAGGTGGACGACACCATCGCCTATGGCGACGAGATTAGCAACGATTGGGTGCGTCGGCACTTGAGAGGGGCCAAGGGTTCCAAGGTGAAAGTATCCATCAAGCGTGGTCACAACCCCGAGCTGCTCGATTTTGTCATTACCCGAGGTGCCATCCCAATGCACAGTATCAATGTTTTCTTTATGGCTGATGAGAACACCGGCTATATCAAACTGGAGCGTTTTGCGGCCACTTCCACGGCCGAACTCACCTCCGCTATCAAAAAATTGAAGAAACAGGGAATGGAGGACCTCATCCTTGACCTTCGTGGCAACGGCGGCGGCTACCTCAATGTGGCCTTCGAGATTTGCGACCAGTTCATCGCTGGAAAGAAAATGATTGTCTATACCGACAACTTCCGCAAGACGGGAGAGCAATTCTATTCCGAGAAAGAGGGTCTTTTCGAAGAGGGTAGATTGGTCGTCTTGGTGGACGAGAACTCTGCTTCCGCTTCTGAAATCACCTCGGGTTGCGTACAGGACTGGGATCGTGGTTTGGTCATAGGTCGTCGTACCTTTGGTAAAGGCCTCGTACAAAAACCGCTCACTTTTGTGGATCAATCCCAAGTGCGATTGACCATTTCTCATTATTATACTCCAACAGGCCGTTGCATTCAGAAACCCTATGACGACGGCTTGGATGACTACTTCAAGGATATTCAGAAGCGTGCCAATCGCGGCGAACTCTATACCGCCGACAGCATCCAATTTCCCGATTCGCTCAAGTATAAAACCCCGCACGGACGTATTGTCTATGGTGGCGGCGGCATTATGCCCGACATCTTCGTACCATTGGACACCACCAAATACTCCACCCTTTACAACGAAATCGTCCGCAAGGGTGTGTTCGGTAGCTTCGTGGCCGACTATATTGATGAAAATCGAGAGAGTTTGAAACAACAATATCCAAGATTTGAGGATTTCCAACAGAGATATGTCATCACTGATGATTTCTACAATAAGTTTATGCAATATGCGAAGAAAGAGGGCGTTAGTGATAGTGCGAGTTTCAAGTTCTCGGATTATGCCACGGCTTTTCTCAAGGGTAATGCGGACAAATTAGACTCTATCTACACTTCAGCTAGTGATTTGGACCTGCACACGATGGACACGATGTTCACCAACTATGTGAACAAGATCTACGGCGAGGCGATGCGCTTGCGCAACGAAACCCACGTGGGCGAGTTCATCAAGCAGTATCTGAAATACGAAATCGCCCGCAGTCTGTACGGATACGGCGAAGCCTATCGCATCTTCCTCGAAAGTGACGATACGTATCAGAAGGCCATCGAGGTGATGCACGACAAGAAGCTCTTCAAGAAATTCAAAGTATATTCCGGCAAGAGTGGATCCAAGAAGAATAAAGATATAGACGAAGACTAATGATTTCCAAGAAGACCATTGACGAGATCAACTTCGCCGCCAAGATTGAGGAGGTGGTGGGTGACTTTGTGCCCTTGAAACGACAGGGCCAGGGTTACGTGGGCATCTGTCCGTTCCACGACGATCGCAATCCCTCCATGCACGTCAATCCTCGACTCGGAATCTACAAGTGTTTTGTCTGCGATGCCAAAGGCGGTGCCATCACCTTTTTGATGGAGCACGCCAAGATGACCTATCCCGAAGCATTGGAATATCTGGCCCAGAAATACAGCATAGTGGTCGAATATGATCATACAGAGACGCCAGAGGAGAAAGAGTTGCGCAATGAGAAAGATAGCCTGTACTTGGTCAATGAGTTTGCGGAGAAGTACTTTATGGACCAACTTCGCAATGGAGAAGAAGGAAAGTTGATGGGTTTGTCCTATTTCAAGGAACGCGGATTCTTCGATGCCACACTTGACAAGTTCCATCTCGGTTATTGTCCAGGAGGCTGGGATACTTTCACGAAGGAGGCTCTGAAGAAGGGTTACAAAGAGGAATTTTTGTTGAAGTTGGGTCTTATCAAGAAATCCGACAGCGGAAAATTGTACGATGCCTACCGAGGGCGCGTCATCTTCCCCATTCATAACACCACTGGCAAGACTATAGGTTTTGGTGGTCGTGTACTGAAAAAGGACGAAAAGACAGCTAAATATATCAACTCGCCCGAAAACGAAATCTATCACAAGAGCGAAACGCTTTACGACATCTATCTGGCGAAGAAAAGCATTCGTCAAAAGGACAATGTATATTTGGTGGAAGGATATACGGACGTTATCTCCCTGTTTGAAGCCGGCATAGAAAATGTGGTGGCTTCCTCAGGCACCTCTCTGACCAATGAGCAAGTTAAGATATTGGGTGCGCAAACCCGTAATATCACGGTGTTGTATGATGGCGATCGTGCAGGGATCAAGGCTTCGCTTCGTGGTATAGATATGTTGTTGGAGAAGAATCTCAACGTGAAAGTCTGTCTTCTGCCTGAAGGCGAAGATCCCGACTCCTTTGCCAAAAAGCACAGGGACAGTGAGTTGTCAGAATATCTTGAACAGAATTCCACCGACTTTCTCCTTTTCAAAGCCAACATCCTCTCCGAAGAGGCAGGTGATGACCCAAGAAAGTGTAGTGAGATGGTGCGTGAAATTGTGAGCAGTATAGCCAAGGTGCGCGACCGCATTGCTCAATCGTTCTATATCAAGAAATGCGCCTCCATGTTCAACCTTTCTGAGAAGACGCTGGGAGACGAACTGCGCTACCTCACATGGCAGGATAAAGTCAAGGAAGGCAATAAAGGTGGCCAATCCGCTAATCTTCCAGAGATAGCGCTGCCCAAAGAAAAAGTGACGGTGGAGAGACCTGTCCAAGATACCGACTTGTTGGCGGAAGCGGAGAAAAGTTTGGTGCTGTTGCTTATCAAACGAGGTATGTTTGAAGTCAACATTCAAGATCCAGAGACGAACGAAACGCAGCCTGTTAGAATTGACCAATACGTTTTTGATGAGCTTTATAGGGATGGTATTCGTCTGCGTAACCCGTTGATGCAGAAGATTTATGATCATTATGCTGAAGTCGCACAAATACTTCGCAACCAGGAAGATATTATGCGTACGTTCCTTTTGAGCGAAGATCAGGAAGAGCGTGCGTTTGCCATGCAATATATCGGTTTCGATGAGCCTTCCTATAGTCCAAAATGGGAGGAAAAGTTCGAGATGTCTACTCATGCGGTGTTCAATAGTCGTGCTACCTTGCAGCAAGAAGTGGAAAATATTCTTCTTACGCTTAAGCTTCGCATCGCAGAAAACGAGAAGGCCTTTTTGGAAAAAGAATTGGCTAGTGGGGAATACACGGATGAGGAGTCGGATGATATTCTTAAGAAAATAGTGTTGACAGATAAAATTAGAAAAGAAATAGCCTCACGCCTTAATATGGCTGTAAGTCGGTAAAACGGTTTTTATGAATAAATTAAAAAAAATAGACTGGAAAAACATTAATTGGAAAGAACTGATTAAGACTTATGGACTTATCGTGTTGGGTACTTTCGTTATGTCCATAGGTTATGTGGTGTTTGTTTCTCCTTTGAAACTAGCGCCAGGTGGTGTTTACGGTATCGCTATTATCTTGCACCATTTGTTTAACTTTCCCATTGGTTTGTCGGGTGTCTGCTTGGACTTGCCCTTGTTGTTGATAGGGACATTGTGGCTCGGACCCAAATTTGGGGCCAAGACGTTGGTTGGAGTGATTACGCTGCCTGCGTTTATCTCATTATGGGAAAAAATTTATGGTTACGCACCTTTGATCAGCCTTCCTGGGCAACCGATGACTCCGGACCCCTCCGCCAACTTCATTATCGCTTTGTGTGGGGGTGTCATTATTGGTATTGGATTAGGCTTGATCTTCAAGACCAGAGCCACATCCGGCGGCTCGGACATCATTGCCATGATTCTTGGCAAGTACCTCAAACACATTCCGTTGGGTACCTTGCTCATCATTGTTGACTCTACCATTGTCCTTGCTGCCCTCGCCGCCTTCAAAGACTGGACCATTCCGCTTTATTCTTGGCTTATTATTTACGTTACCGGCGTGGTGATGGACAAAGTGGTGGCGGGTTTCCATTCCGGTAAGGCAGTGCTCGTCATCTCCGACAAATATGAGGAAATCCGTTTGCGCATTTTGGATGAACTGGAGCGCGGCGGCACGTTCCTCCATGGAGAAGGTATGTATAATCACCAAGAGAAGAAACTTATTTTTACCACCATATCCCGTAAACAATTGCCAATATTAGTGCATTTCGTCCATGAAATTGATCCGAATGCATTCCTTACCATCGTTGATGCATCTGAAACTTTGGGATATGGTTTTAATTCACTTAAAGAAAAAGCACTTCAATAGTTCGTTATGAAAGAAAAAGTCATTGAAGTTTTACAAAACATCTATGATCCTGAAATCCCCGTCAATATTTGGGAGTTGGGCTTTATTTACAAATTGGAGGTCAACAAGAATAACGACGTATATATCTTGATGACCTTGACCGCTCCGAATTGTCCAGTGGCGGAGAGCCTGCCTATGGAGGTGAAAACACGCGTGTCAACGATTCCGGGCATCAACAACGTGGTGGTGGACATCACCTTTGATCCGCCTTGGGAGATGGACATGATGACAGAGGCCGCCAAACTGGAGTTGGGGCTTATTTATTAACTTAAGGTACATTTTTGTACTTTTGCCGATGTTAAAACACAGATAAAAAGATTATAATGGCAAGAAAATTCAACAGCGAAGATTTTACGGACGATCAGCCTTTCGAGAGAAAGCCGCGCAACAAAAGCGATCGTCCCAAACGCTCATTCAAGGATGGGGAAAGAAAAGATTATAAACCGAGACGCAAGAATTACGGCGAGGAGGCTGGCTCTTCACGAGGTTCGCGTGGCTTCAAGAGCCGTGATGGTAAACCTGCGCGCGGAGGCCGCTCCTTTGACAAAGACGGGGATCGTCCCAAGCGTCGTTTTGGCGATCATGACAGCCGTGACCACAAAAGCTTCCGCGATCGCGATAACCGCCGTTCTAAACGTCGTGATGTGACCGCCGAATCGGAGATTTTGTCCGAGATCGTGGCTCGTCGCAAAAGAGAAGGCCGTGAGGCGCCCCAAAAACAAAAAATCCTGTCCCTGGAGTACGAAGAGCAACATGGCCCCATTCGTTTGAACAAATACATTGCCAACGCGGGTATCTGTTCCCGCCGCGATGCCGACGTGTTGATAGCCACGGGAGCCATTACCGTCAACGGAGAAGTGGTTACCGAGATGGGACACAAAGTGCTTCCTACCGATGAAGTCCGCTATGGAGACCAGGTGCTCCAACGTGAGAAACCAGTCTATGTGCTTCTCAACAAGCCCAAAGACTATATCACCACTACGGACGACGAGCGCGACCGTGCCAATGTCATGGAGCTCGTGCGTGATGCTTGCGAAGAGCGTATCTATCCCGTAGGACGCCTTGACCGCGACACCACAGGTTTGCTCCTATTCACCAATGATGGTGACCTTACCAAGAAACTTACTCATCCGAGTTCTCAGATCGAGAAAACCTATCTCGTAGAGCTTGACAAGCCTTTTGCCTCCATTGATATGGCTGCCTTACGCAATGGTTTGGAACTTGCCGATGGCGTTGTCATCCCCGATGACGTGCAGTATGTAGAAGGTGCGGACTCTAAGAAAGAGATCGGCATCACCATTCACTCCGGTAAAAACCGTATTATCCGTCGTATGTTTGATTTCCTCGGCTATAACGTGGTAAAGCTGGATCGTGTGATTTTTGCAGGACTTACCAAGAAAGACCTTCCCCGTGGCATGTGGCGTTTCCTTACCAAACAAGAGGTGGCATTCTTGAAGATGCTGTCGAATAAAAAAGAAGAGCCACAAGGGGAAGAATAAGGAACAAAGTAATTAATTACTTCTCACTCTTCGCCAATGATGTCTCCCATAGAAATCATGTCTCCCGCGGGTTCTTATGAATCCTTGATGGCCGCAATCAACGCTGGTGCGGGATCTGTGTATTTCGGCGTGGGAGCCTTGAATATGCGTTCCCGGTCGGCGGCCAACTTCACCCTGGATGACCTCCAACAGATCACGGATATCTGCCATGAACATAACGTAAAGACTTACTTGACTGTCAATACGATCGTCTACAATGACGAGATCGCTCAGGCGCACGAATTGCTGGATACGGCCAAACGTTGCAAGGTTACGGCTATCATTGCTTCCGACATGGCGGTTATTCAGTATGCGCAACAGATAGGCTTGGAGATACATCTCTCCACCCAGTGCAATGTGACCAATGTGGAAGCCTTGCGCTTCTACGCTCAATTTGCCGATGTGGTCGTGTTAGGTCGCGAGTGTACTTTGAAACAGGTGGCGGATATCTGCGCCGCTGTCCGCGAGCAAAACATTACCGGGCCCAAGGGCGAGTTGGTCAAGGTGGAGATGTTTGTACACGGAGCCTTGTGCATGGCTGTTTCCGGCAAGTGTTATCTCAGTCTCGACAACTTCAATTCGCCCGCCAATCGTGGGGCTTGCATGCAACCTTGCCGTCATGCGTACAAGGTACAAGACGTGGATTCGGGTACCGAGATGCTGGTGGACAACCCTTATATTTTTTCTCCTAAGGACCTTTGTACAATAGGATTCCTTGACAAAATCGTGAAAGCCGGAGTCTCCATTCTTAAGATAGAGGGTAGGGGTCGTGCGCCGGAGTACGTCAAGGTGGCTACCCAATGCTACCATGAGGCGCTGAAGGCCATTGAAGAGGGTACGTTTAATCAAAAAAAAACCGAACAATGGATGACGCGGTTGCGTAGTGTATACAATCGTGGTTTCTGGGGCGGCTATTATCTTGGCCGTACCATGGGCGAATGGTCGGAGCGTTACGGTTCCCAGGCCACACGCCGTAAACAACACATCGGAAAGATTACCAACTATTATGGTAATATCTCTGTGGCTGAGATCTGCCTTGAAGAGGAGTTCTTGGAAGTCGGCGAGGAGATTCTCATCATCGGTTCCACCACAGGTGTGTACGAAGATACCGTACGCGAGATAAGACTTGATCTTGATCCGGTTCAAAGAGCGGAGAAGGGTTCCTATTGTTCCATCCCCGTCAAAGAACTCGTCCGCCGTGGCGATCAAATCTACAAATGGATAACTGTGGAAGATGAGTTTTGATTTTTAATCAAAAATTCATACCTTTGCGGTTGATATAAACACCATCATTATGAAAAGCTTGAAGATAGTTAAGGCGGAATACCGCCGTGTCGGCTACGATGAGACCGATATTGAAAAAACAGAATATGTCGAGACCGAAGCCTCTTACAACGAAGCAGGCCAACTGGTGAAGGAACAGCGTTTCGACCCCGATGGCAACGTGAATACCGTTACTATCAATGAGTTTGATAAAAACGGCAACCTGTTTCAGTCGGAACAGTACGATCAGGATAATATCTTGCTTCAGAAATCGGTGAATCAGTATGATGAAGATGGTTTGCTGGTGCAGCAAAGCAATTATTTCGGGGATGGCTCCACCGAATATATCACCCGTTTCGTGTATGATAATGTAGGCCACGAGATCCGCCGTGAGATGTATTATGATGGCAGACTGGATTATGTGGAAAGAGAAATGGAATACCAGAATGGTCGTTTAGTGAAGGATACCGAAAACGACGATTATGGCAATACTATGAATATCTACTTTTACGAATACGATGATAAGGGTCAGGTTGTGAAACACATTCGGGAAGAGGTGCAGAACAAAGACCGTCGCACGTATGAGTACGAATATGACGAAAAGGGCAATCGCATTAAGGAGCTGGTGTATGACTATAACGATATGCTTATTGCCAAAACTTATCGTAAATACAATGAAAACAATCTCTTGAAAGAGATTGAAGAGGAAGATTTGGACAACTATCGGAAGATTACGTTGGAATATGAGAATAACATTGTCGTAAAGAATTCCATTCTCAATAAAGAAGGAGAGCTGCAAGGTTGGGCGGAATATACCTATGATGAGAACGGCAAGGAGAACTCGTCGCGAGAATTTATCAAAGATGAAATTCAACCGGAAAATTTCAGACTCCTACGAGAAACGAGATACGAAAGAGACTAAGCAGACAGCTATGCTGAAAGACAATAAAAAAGCCCTCAGATAGAGGGCTTTTTTTGGAGCGGAAAACGAGACTCGGACTCGCGACCCCAACCTTGGCAAGGTTGTGCTCTACCAACTGAGCTACTTCCGCGTTGTTTGAGGCTGCAAAAATACACTTTTTTTTATTACTACCAAATTTTCATGAAATTTTTTTTTCGAATCCTTTTTCATCACGCTTTTTTCCTATCTTTGTCGGCTAGAAAAAATATCTATTAAAACATTATTATGGCTGAACAAATTAAAGGAAAAATATCTCAGATTATCGGTGCTGTTGTGGACGTGCATTTTGAAGAAGGTTGCACGCTGCCCAACATCTACGATGCTCTTGAGGTGACAAAGGATAATGGCGACGTCCTTATTTTGGAATGTGAGCAGGATATTGGTGAAAACACCATGCGCTGTATCTCTATGGAGTCAACCGATGGTTTGCATCGCGGTATGGAAGCGCGAGCCACTGGCCGTATGATCACTATGCCTTCCGAAAACATAAACGGGCGGTTGCTTAACGTCATTGGGGAGAGCATTGACGGTATTGGACCTGTCGATTCCCCGAAACGCAACGACATCCACCGCGACCCGCCTACATTTGATAACTTGTCTACTTCCCAAGATGTGTTCTATACGGGTATCAAGGTCATCGACTTGATCGAGCCTTATGCCAAGGGTGGTAAGATCGGCCTCTTCGGTGGAGCAGGTGTGGGTAAGACAGTGCTTATCATGGAGATGATTCACAATATCGCAAAGAACTATGGTGGTATGACCGTATTTACCGGCGTGGGCGAGCGTACCCGTGAGGGCAACGACTTGTTGCGTGAGATGATCGAGTCCGGCGTCATCCGATATGGTGACGAGTTCGTGAAGAGTATGAAAGAGGGCGGTTGGGATCTCTCCAAGGTAGATCATGACGAGCTGGCCAAGTCGCAGGCCACCTTGGTGTTCGGTCAGATGAACGAGCCGCCCGGAGCACGTGCCCGTGTGGCCCTTTCCGGCCTTACAGTGGCAGAGAGCTATCGTGATGGCAACGAGACCACTGGCGGTCGCGACATCCTGTTCTTTGTGGACAACATCTTCCGTTTCACCCAGGCAGGTTCCGAGGTGTCCGCCTTGTTGGGCCGTATGCCTTCCGCCGTGGGTTACCAGCCGACGCTGGCCACCGAGATGGGTGCCATGCAGGAGCGTATCACCTCCACCAAGCGCGGATCCATCACGTCCGTGCAGGCTATCTACGTGCCTGCCGACGACTTGACCGACCCCGCACCGGCTACAACCTTCTCACACCTCGACGCCACCACGGTGCTGAGCCGTAAGATCTCCGAAATCGGTATCTATCCCGCCGTTGATCCTCTCGACTCCACTTCCCGCATCCTTTCGCCCGACATCGTGGGCGAGGAGCATTACCGCACCGCTCAACGCGTGAAAGAGACCCTCCAACGCTATAAGGAGTTGCAGGACATCATCGCCATCCTCGGTATGGAAGAACTCTCCGAGGAGGACCGCAAGACCGTGCACCGCGCCCGCCGCGTGCAACGCTTTATGTCCCAACCCTTCTTCGTGGCCGAACAGTTTACCGGTATCCCTGGCAAGTTCGTCAAGATCGAAGATACCATCAAGGGCTTCAATATGATTCTGGACGGCGAACTCGACTATCTGCCTGAAACCGCCTTCAACTTGGTGGGTACCATTGAGGAAGCTATCGAAAAGGGTAAGAAAGAACTCGAGTCTGCTAAATAACGTACTGCGATGTATTTGGAAATCAGAACTCCCGACAAATCCGTCTTCTCCGGCGAGGTCAGTCTGGTGCAACTCCCAGGCATCGACGGCCTGTTTGAGATTCTTGAGCATCATGCTCCGCTTGTGGCTGCCTTGCAAAAAGGCCGCATCAAATGCCAAGCCCAAGAAGAGACGCTCTTTTTCAACATCAACGGCGGCGTGACCGAAGTGCTGAACGACAAGGTGCTCGTGCTCGCCGAATAAAGATACAATGAACCATCAAAAGAGGGCCTATGCGTAAGTATGGCCCTCTTTTTTTATTCCTATGAAATAGTTGACATCCATCTTGCTGTCCATAATAAAGTCTTATGGGGCATTATGAAGCAGGGCTTAGAACGCCAAGAACCCGATTGCCATCTTTACACCGAACCAGTAAGCGCCAAGCATTCGGTTGCGGGCGTAGTTGTTGTAGGTCAGGGTGGGGTTGTAATCGTCTAATGTCAGTTTCTTGAAAGCCACTCTATAGCCGCCGAAGGTGGTCCCGACGGACATTCCGAGCGACAGCTTCAGACAGTCCCAAAGCAAAAAGTCGCGACCGTACTCCACCTTAAGGCCGAAAAGCATATCCTTGCCGCTATCGTGGAAAGGAGCATCCGGATTGAAAAGTGCATCCTCGTCCGCCACAAATTGAGTCTTATAATGGTAAAAAAAGCCGTCGAAGGTGAACTTGAAGTAGCGTCCCAAGGGCGCAAAGGTCTCCCCAACATATTGTTTGTAGAAGACATTGAATCCGTGCGCGGTGATCAGTCCGCTGAAGTCATACGACCAAGAGTAAGCGGTTCCATAGTATTCCGAATACCTCTCTTCGTAATGGATGCCGCTAAAAGGGGATTGGTAGAAGTTGTAGCCGGCACCCACCGAGCCCTTGTCCCAGACGATGGCTTCCACGCTGGGCGACACCCAGTAGTTGAGCCCGAGATAGCGTCGCAGCCATTTGGCTTCGAGGCCTTGCAGATGCGGACTCATCGGGTTTTGGTTGAGCCAGGCGGGCGACAGGGTGGCATCGGCGTTGAACATAAACCGCTTGCCCAAATAGGTGTGGCTCTGGGCGTTGGCAAACGTCGCGGCTACAGCCAACAGTATGATAATCAGAATCCTTTTCTTCATTTTCCTTTGATGTATTTTCTCAGTTGGTTGTAGCAGAATCCGTTGACGTATGCCCTGCTCATCGGGGCCGATTGGGTGTAGGAAGAGGAGACTTCCACCTTGCCGGTCTTCATATCCACGATGTGGAAATGAACGTCGGTGTCGTATTTGTCGGAAATGGTATTGGCAATGGCAATAGGCCATAAATAAGGACTAACCAGGGCGAGAGAGAGTGTGTAGATGTTGGAAAGGGTGAAGGAACTCACCGTGTTGCGCGTGACTACGGTACGACACGCCTTACCACCGCCGATGGCTTGGAGGGCATCGTTGAGATAGTCCGAGGTGTGGTAGCGCATTGCCAGACCTCCGCCATTGTCGAAGTCGTCGATCCAGTTGCGCATCTGGACGAACTCGTTGTAGCGTTCGGTGCTGGTCTCGGGCATCTTGGTGGAACTGTAGGTGACGGCCTTCACGCCCATCTTGTTCGTGGAGCGGGTGAGCACCTTAAGCAGTTGCGACGCACTTCGGTCAGCCTGTCTGGCTCGCTTGTCACGCGATGCCTTGGAGTAAATGGTATAGTTCGGCTCAAAGATGCATAAGACGGAGTCGCGGTCGAGGTGCTTGTCCGTGGCGGACTCCAGCATATCGACAATCTCGCCGTTCACGACGGCTTCGTTCACCATCTCGCGGAACAGCGAATCGCGGTGGATGTCTACGAGCATATAGTTGACTGTCTTGAACTTAGGGTCGGGAAGCACCAGCGCGGTCTGGCTCTGCTGCTTAATGCGGCTGTACTTGTCGGTCCCCGAAGCGGTGCCCGTGGCGTTTTGGGCAATGTCTTCCAAACGCGTGTCCTGCGGGTAGTCGCAAAAGTCGTTGTATTTCATCTTCTGTTTCACGAAGAGGTCGTTGACCAGGTCTTGGGCCACGGCGCGCAAGTATTCGTCATCGGGATACCGTTGCATCGCGGTCCATGCCTTGCGGAGCGCCAGGACCGAGTACTCCTTGCGGTTCATCTTGCCCATCAGGTAACTCACCTGTTGCATTTCGCCTTCCACTTCTCGATAAGGGGTGGCAATCACGCTTGACATACCGAAGTTCTTGTGCTTCGAGGCGCCATAATAGGCGGTTGCCAGCGACTTCTCGAGGAATTCGTTGTTCGGGAATTGTTGTTGCAAAACGTGGATGTTGTAGATGGCCTTGTCGTATTTATGCCTCAAGAGATAGTATTCCACGCAGGAAAAACGGGCGATGTCCCGAATATGATAGAACTGGGATTCCGGCTGTACGAAGATCTTGCGTCCATTGTTGGGGATGGCGGTGATCAGTTTCTTGGCCAATGCCCGGCGTTTCTCGATGTTGGGGTGGGTGAGGAAGGTGTCCACCATCGTCGAGCGGTCGCTGATGTTGGCAACGGTAGTCAGGAAGTAGTTGTCGGGGAAGGCGTAGAATGACTCCTCCACTTCGTTGCGGCGGAAGGGGATCTCGTCAAAGGGCAGCGAAGAGTACAGCAGCACATCGTAGAGCCCGTCGAGGATGTCCAGACTATAGGGCGAACTCTTGTAGAAGCGGGTCAGGCCGATGTGGTCGGCATCGATTTCCTGCTCTCGCGAGTATTGGTGCCAACGGAGATAGTCTGACAGGGTTCCGCTGCTCCTCGATTTCATGGTCTCCTTGCCGTGTCCTTCGCTGTAGTGCGCGATCTCGTGTGCCATCACGAAGGCGAGTTGGGACTCGTTGGTCACTTGGGCCAGCAATCCCATATTGATGAATATGGCCCCGTTGGACGTGGAAAAAGCGTTCACTTCGGGCACTTGCAAGATGTAGAAATGGAGACTCTTGCGCAACAGCGGCTCGTTGGCGAGCAACTGTTCGGCGATGAAGTCAATGTATTGGTTCAACTCGGTTCCGTACAGCACCTTGCCTTGCGCCAACATTGTGCTGAGAAACGCATCGTCCGACTTGGAAGATGCCGGCTTGTTGGCGGCCGATGCCAGAAATTCCGGAAATTCGCCTTGTGACTTTAGCGGGGTGAAATGCTCTACATTAGGCGATTGCGCCTTCCCTAAAACCCATATCAGCAGCAAGGCTGCTATGATAGGGGCGATTCTTTTGTTGGTGGACATATATTACAGACTGAGGGAGAGTTTGGACAATTGCATAACCTTCTTGTTCGCGTTGATGAGTAACATCCCGTTGTCTTCGAGGAAGAGTGGGGCGATCATACGAATGTCGCTCTTGTTCGGGTCTATGACGACTTTTGAGGTGAGGGACTTGTCCTCCTGGATGGTCGTATGGACGGTGCAGTGGTTGCTGCTGCTGGAAGCGCGGCACGGCACGTCGGCGCGGCCCGAGTAGTTGTCGATGTGGTCTTGGAAGAAGAGATGAATGTTGTTGTTGAGCATGAAGGAGGTGAACGAATAGCCTGCGGTTTGGCGGCGCTTGAACGTCAAGGGTCTGCCTGGTCCCACGATCTGCAGTTTCTTAATCATCTTGAAATCATCGATTTTGCCGTCTTCGTCCAAGAAGGAGACGAGGATGTTCTTGGCATAGTAGGTGTAGGTGCTGGTGGTCATACCGTTGGGACTGGTCGTCGTGTGGATGATGACTTGTTGCTGTTCGCCAATAAGGGCATACGAACCGTCGTTGAACTCGTATATGTGATCAGGGTTGACGGTGAACTTGGTGTTTTTGGGCACGCCGAGGGCGGCTTTCTCCTGGATGGCATATTCAGGCGCGAAGTCTTGATGTGAAATATCCTTCAGTTGCTCGGTCTTATTGTCGAAGACGACGGCATAGGTGCCACCTTCATATTCGGTAAGGTCGGTGCAATAGTAGCCCGCGGCCACAACCTCGCCCTTCTTGTTGATGTACGATTCTGCGTTGGAGATGAACCCGAAAGGAATCTTCTCGTCGACGAAGACCACGTTGTCGCTGGTGATCTTGTAGAGATGGAAGGTCTCGTCCTCGCGGGTCTTGCGGCTGACGTCACCGTAGGAGGCAAGAGTCACGAACACTTCGGCATCATTGGAGATGATCATATTCAGTATCTTGAAGTTGGGGTTGTTGAACTCAAGACTCAGGGTGTTGTCCCACAACTTGGCGCCGTCGGCCCCGAAGGTCATCACGGAGGAACCCTTCATATTGCCTTTGCGGCCGGCCAAGATGAGACTGACCACCAACTTGGTGTTGTCGGGCGACACGGACGAGAAGGCGTACAGATCCTCGTTGCGTTCGGTCTGTACCTTCACCAACTCCTCGGGATCCCACGCCGGGGCACTCTGGTCCTTGCCGATGGTGTTCATATAGAGGCCGAAGGTCTTGGTCTTCCATTTGTAAGTCTTGTAAATGGCGAAGATGTCGTCTTGGTCCTCATAGAACTTGACGAATTCGTAGTCTTCGGGGTGCGTTACCTTGATTTCGTTCATCGTGGCGCCGTTCTTGTCGATGCAGAAAATGGCATCGGCTACCATTCCCTTGCCGGCCTTGTCGTAGAAGTCCTCGTTGTAGACATAATACTGGTCGTCGAGACCTTGCAAGAGCCCATTGGCTACGCTGGTGGCCTCACGCGTCTTACCGAGTTCGTCTTTCAGCAAAGTGACCTTGTTTTGGGCACTGGAAATGAAGATGAAACAGAAAGAAATCAAAAACAAAGCGATTTTTTTCATGACAATTAATTTGTGTGATTTAAAAAATGAATTATCGTACAATCTTGAAGATCATCTCTTTGAGCAGTTCTCCTTCGTCCATGTTGGAGTCTACGCCTTTTGATTTGGCATCATATTCGCGTAAAACAGACATGATATACGTAAGTTGTTGCATGGAGTGGCTTTGGGCATAGCGCACGTTTTTGGACATGATCATGGGAGGAAGGTTGCCGTATATGGTCCGCAACGCTTCATTGCTCTTGTCGGGTGCTAGATGATACATGACCATTTTATGATAGAAATTGTACAACATCAAAATAGTCTTGATGTTTGGATTTTCTTTCAGATGTTGCGTAAAATTGTTGACGATTTTGTAGATCTTCGGAATATTGCGGCTGCCAAGCGCTTCCTGCAACTCGAAGATGTTATATTCCTTGCTGATGCCGATGTACTTCTCGACCACATCGGGAGTAACAGTGCTACCTTCGGGCAGGATGACCTTCAGCTTCTCGAACTCATTGTAAATGCGCGACAAGTCATTGCCGATGTGTTCGGCTAGTAACGTGGCGGTCTGTGGCTCAATTCTGAACTTAAGGCCTGAAGCCGTTTTTTGAACCCAATCGGCTAGGTTCCAGTCTTTGATGCCGACAGACTCAAACACCACTCCTTTTTTCTCAAAAGACTTGTATTGAGTGGCCCGGAGTTTTCCGTATTTGTAACAAATAACTAGTATGGTCGTGCTTACGGGACTTTCTGCATAAGTCTTAAGTAAGTCAATGTCTTTGAGGTCTTTGGCCTCTTTTACGACGACAAGTTTATATGCGCTTCCGAATGGAAACTCTTTGGCATTAGCGATGATTTCTGCGGCAGAGGTGTCTTTGCCATACAAGACCACTTGGTTGAAGTCGCGGTTGGCCTCGTCAATGACTTTGGTCTCAAAGAATTTGCAGATGCGGTCGATGAAGAACGGCTCCTCGCCCATAAGCAGATAAATCGGCGCAAACTGGCGGCTCTTAAGTTGACTGACAAGTTCCTCGTATTTTATCATTGTGACCAGAATACTTTTTAAGGTGGCAAATATACAAAAAATGCGGATAGCAGATAGCGGATGGCAGTTAGCGTTCAAAGGAAGAAGTCGAATGTGATGGAAAATAACACCTCACCCCTCATCCCGCACTCCTAACTATTTTCGTATCTTTGCCGCCCTTTGAAAATAAACGCATGAACTTCAAGCTAACCTCATCATACAAGCCATCGGGCGACCAACCTACAGCCATACATCAATTGGTGGAAGGACTTAAACGTGGTGACAAGGCTCAAACATTGCTTGGTGTCACCGGCTCGGGCAAGACTTTCACTATTGCCAATGTGCTCAATGAGCTCAACCGACCAGCCCTCGTGCTGAGCCACAACAAGACCCTTGCCGCCCAACTCTATGGCGAGTTCAAGCAGTTCTTCCCCGATAATGCAGTTGAGTATTTTGTTTCATATTACGACTATTATCAGCCGGAGGCCTATATTCCCACCACTAATACTTACATTGAAAAGGACTTGGCTATCAACGACGAGATTGAGAAGTTGCGCTTACACACCACGGCATCGCTGCTCTCCGGCCGTCGCGATATCATTGTAGTGGCTTCTGTCTCCTGTATTTATGGCATAGGAAACCCGGACGATTTTGCCAAGAATGTTACCCATCTTCATACGGGCATGTTGATTGACCGCAACAAGCTGCTTTTAACTTTTGTCAACAGCCTATATTCGAGAACGGAACTCGATTTGCAAACCTCACAATTTCGTGTAAAAGGGGATACCGTGGATATATTTCCACCGTATAGTGAACATGCTTATCGTATTGTTTTCTTTGATGATGAGATTGAATCCATATTTGAAATAGAAGCCGCTTCGGGTGGAGTCATTGAGAAGAAGGATAAAATCACGATATATCCTGCCAGCATTTTCGTCACCACCCAACAATCCATGAACGATGCCATCTCCAACATACAACTAGACTTGGGCGAGCAGATCAAATATTTGCGTGCCAATGAAAAATACCTGGAAGCCAAGCGATTGGAGGATCGTGTCACCTACGACATAGAGATGATGAAAGAGTTGGGCTACTGCTCTGGTATCGAGAACTACTCCCGTTATTTTGACAAGCGTCAACCTGGGCAACGACCGTTCTGTATTCTGGATTTCTTCCCGGAAGATTTCATATTGGTGGTGGATGAAAGCCATGTCACAGTGCCACAAATCGGTGCCATGTATGGTGGCGACCGCTCCAGGAAGGTGAACTTGGTGGATTATGGATTCCGATTGCCTGCGGCCCTTGACAACAGACCGCTCAAATTCGATGAGTTTGAAAGCATGATAGGTCAGGCCATCTATATGAGTGCCACCCCGGCGGAATACGAGCTGCAGAAATCTGATGGTGTGGTTGTGGAACAAGTGGTCCGCCCAACGGGTCTGCTAGACCCTGTCATAGAAGTGCGCCCCGCCACAAATCAAGTTGACGACCTGCTAAATGAGATCGAGGACACCGTGGATCGTGGGGAACGCGTATTGGTGACCACTTTGACCAAAAAGATGGCAGAAGAGATGAATAGCTATCTTATTCGCATCGGTATAAAATCGTGTTATATCCATTCCGATGTGGACACGTTGGATAGGGTGGAGATTCTCAAAGATCTCCGATTCGGTTCCATTGACGTTCTGGTGGGCGTGAATTTGCTAAGAGAAGGCTTGGATCTTCCGGAAGTGTCGCTGGTGGCCATTATGGATGCCGACAAGGAAGGCTTTTTGCGAAATACGCGGTCCTTGACGCAGACGGCAGGCCGGGCCGCACGCCACGTTAACGGGCGGGTCATTTTCTATGCCAACAAGGTTACCAAATCAATGCAAGCCACCATTGACGAGACGAATCGCCGTCGCGCTAAACAGTTGGCATATAACGAGGAACATCACATCATCCCCAAGGGCGTTATTAAGTCTGAAGAGGTATATCTGGCTGGCCAGATTGACGAGGCTGTGACAAAGCAAGGTGAGAAAGACAAGCAAAAGTATCAAAGCTTGAAGCATAAGGAGACCTTGGCCGCCGAAGATGACGACCGCATGCTTAATCTTGAACAGCTTAAGCTCAAGTCAAAAATGTTGCGAAAAGAGATGGAAAAGGCTGTCAAGGATCTGGATTTCGACACAGCCGCCACTCTGCGAGATGAAATCATCCGCGTAGAACAGAGAATAAAAGAATATTAACGATAATTACTGAATAGGAATCTTGATTTTTTGTCCTATTTTGATGGAGTTCTCGTTTTGCAGGTGATTGAAGGAAGCGAGAGCCGCTGCCGTTTTTCCATACTTGCGTGCGATTGAATATAAAGTCTCGCCTTTTTTTACGATGTGTATACGAATAGTGGGAGTGGTGGGTTGGATTACCTTAGTGGTGTCTTTGTTGACCACGATAGGTTCTTCAATTTCTATGTTGGTTTTGTTGGTAGGGGAAGCAGTCGTGTCCGTTACTGTGGAGGTGCTGTCCACTTTCGGGGGAGCGGCCTGTTTCACAACTATGGTGGTGCCTTTCTTGATCAAAAGTTTTTGTCCAACACGCAATGTATTGCTGCGCAGGTGGTTGAGAGACTTTATAGTGGTGTAAGAAGTGCCATACTTACGGGCAATGGAGGACAACGTCTCGCCCTTGCGCACGGTGTGATACTTGCTAGGCGTAGTCTTGACGATATCTCCGTTGGAGTTGGTTGCCAAATTTTCCTTGTTGAGGTCTTTGGTAGGATTAAAGAACTCGTCGTATTTGTATTTTTCCACGGAGTCCTTCAGGTCAAGGAATCGGATGATGTCGGCGGAGCGTAATCGTAAAGGATACTTCTCGTTGTATGCAGGAATAATGTCGCGTTTGTATTGCGGGTTGAGACTCTTGATCTCATTAGTGCTAATGCCTAATACTTCGGAGATTTGACCGAAGTGGAGTTCCTTGTCAACCATAACTGTATCCACGTCGGTGGGGAACGAGATGGGTGCCGGACTTATGCCGTAGAGGTTATGGTACGTCATCATATACAGGGCGCCGATGAAGGCGGGGAAGTAGTTCTGGGTCTCACGAGGCAAGAATGGTGAAACACCCCAGAAGTCAGTCTTGCCGCCGGAGCGTTGGATGGCCTTGCGCACGTTGCCGGCGCCGCAGTTGTAGGCCGAGATGGCCAATCCCCAGTCGTTGAAGATGTTGTAGAGATCGCGCAAATGACGAGCGGCGGCATCCGTGGCCTTATAGGGATCACGACGATCATCGACAAAGGTAGAGACCTGCAAGTCGTAGATCTTGCCGGTGCCGTACATGAATTGCCAGATGCCCGTGGCCCCCGCAGGAGACACGGCATTAGGATTCAATGCCGACTCAATGATGGTGATGTAAACCAACTCTTCGGGAACGTCATACTTGTCGAAAATCTCACGCATCCACGGATAGTAATACTGCGCCAATCCTAAAATGACGGATGAAGAACGCTGACGCTGCACGGAGTATAACTCAATATAACGCTTTACCTTGTCGTTATAGGCCAAAGGTACCGCCGTCACTATTTGTGACAGACGCTTGAAAATCATTGAGTCATTGTTGTCGTAAACAGTTGTGTCGTCTTTCAGTTTGGACAGGACGGAACTGTGCTTGGCCAACTCATTGCTAACATACCAAGTGTTTAACATGGAGTCCATCTTCCGGATCTCCTGGCGGGTGAAGTAATCAATATCTTCCGAGTTACTCGTAGTGGAATCTATCTTAAGCACACCTCCCTCATTATTCTGAGCATAGGCGGAATGAATAAGAAGAATGCTTAACAATATGATCCAGATACGGTATTTCATCGAGTGAGATTTCGTTCAACAAAGCCGACAATTGAGTGCGGAGACTAGAATTGTACGGACAAATTATTATTAGCGATATTTACAATGTTAAAAAAATAACTACGAAAAAAAAATCATTTTATTGTATAGTCGTTCCATTTTAATTCTTTACCTTCACTAAATAAGGTGGTTAGGAATACTATACCTTCCTCATTATAATATGTCCAAGGGCCGTCTTGCAGTCCGTGGTTGTATTTTCCAGTGGTTTTTATGTTCCCGTTCTCCCAATAGGCGGTGTATTTGCCGTCACGGACACCTTCGTCGTAACGGATCTCGAAGGCTGTCCGGCCGTTGTCGTACGTGGTTTTCCAAAGTCCGGTCTGCTTGCCGCCCTCGTATTGGCCCTGCTCCGTGGCAGGCCCGTTACGGTAAAGCCAATGACCCTCTTCGTAGCCGGCCACATAACGCCCTTTTACCAAAGGCACGCCATCTTCGTCGTATTCCACATAGTCGCCTTCGGCGTCTCCGTCGTCATAATTGGCCACGATCATCGTGTCGCCGTTGGGATAGAACCAGATCCACTCGCCCTCCTTGTGTCCCTTCGCGTTGTAGGTGCCGGTGATTTCGATAGTCTTGTCGACAAAATAAAAGTTCCATTCGCCGATCGGGATGGAGTTTTTGTATTTGCCCTTGGACCGTAGTTCGCCGGTAGGGTAGTACTCTTTCCAGAAGCCTTGTCGCAGGCCGTTGAGGTCGGTGATGCCCTCATAGCGCATCCAGCCGTCTTCAAAGACAAACCCCTTGACGAGCTTGCCCTCCGTGTCGAATTCGCGCCGTATGCCATCTTGTTTGCCATTGTAATAGGTGGCCTCGATAGAGGGTCGTCCGTTGGAGTGGTAGGCCGTCCGTTTCTCCAGTTGCTTGGTCTCCTTGGCGTCTTTGACAAGTTGGTCGTGCTCGTATTTCTCCACATAGAGGAAGTTGCCGCCTTCGTCGTAGTATTTGAAGAAGCCGTGCTTCTTGTTGTTGAGGTAGTTGCCCTCGACTCTCAGTTGGCCGTTGTCCCAGAAGTATTTCCACGCTCCCTGCTTTTGGCCGAAGTCGTCGGTGCGGTTGATGCGCTCGCGGCGACTCATAATGCCGCGGTAATAGTTGGTGACGGCCACCACCAGTCCGTTTTGGTCGAACTCTTTGGCCATCCCGTGAGGCTTGCCTTCGAAGTAGGGCACGCTCTTCTTGAGCCATCCGGCGGTGTCGTACGTGCGCACCGCACCCACGATGGTGTCGTATTGCCACTGCGCTACCGTGTACTCGCGAGGGGCATAGTGAATCTCCTCGCCGTGCTTCTTGCCCTCCTGATAATGGATCGTCATCGTCTTGCGCCCGTCGGCATAGAAGGTCCACAGACTGTCGAGCAGCAGGTTCTTGCGGTTGCCCTCGGAAACCAGCCGCCCTGACTCGTCGTACGACTTCCACCAACCATCGGGCTGACCGTTCACCAGATTGCCCTCGCTCGACTTTACGCCAGAAGGATAACGGAAAATGGTGTAGCCGTTGCTGGGGATGGTGTCCTGCGCGCGGAGCAGGGTTGCACAGGCCATCAGCCAAACCGCCAGCACTGTTTTTTTGATCATAAGTTGAAAACTGTTTTCCATCATCCGATTTTCCGTTATGCGGCGGCAAAGATATTATTTTTCGTTTTTTTTTTCAAAAAAATCCTCAAAACCCCGCGATGTTTAGTCGAAATTTTTTTGTGAATCCGCTATGTTATTACGGAAAAAAAAGGAACCACTCTGATTAATTATTTTGTTTTATCAGAGGACTTTGTAGGTGGTACCATACCTGCCGGTTTGATCATCAGTGGAAATGGTTCATGGTCGGTTGTTTCGCCGAATTATGATAACGGTTATTTCTACATCGACGATCAGGAGAAATTCAAAAGGAGCGGAGATGGATCCTGGATAACCGACACTTATGAAATAACACAAGACACCAGTTCACCGGATGGGACGACAACGGCGACGGTATTCTGGATAACACCGATAATCCGCGTACGGTGACCGTCACGGCAGACAGCATCATTACGGCCTATTTCATCATGGTTACCTTGGGCGTCACACCAGAAGGTGAGTTGACTACACAAAGCGATCGGTTTGTGGATGAGCATGGCGAAATTGTCGGTTTGCCGCGCCTCTCCGAACGAGGTGAATTTGTCGGCCAAGGCAATAACGGTTCATCTTCCGGTGATAACCCAGCACAACAACTGCAAACTATCACCATCAGTAAGGGGTTGGGTCCGCAAAATGTCAATGTCCAATATGTCGCTGGTGACACTTGGGAACAAGCACTTGCCCGCCCAGAGAATGATGGTTGCGGTGCTACTGTCAGCAACAATTTAGTAATATATGGGAATGACACAACTACCTATATGATTGACGATGCCAGTTCATTGGCGCCCCAAGCCACTGAAACGATAGATCCTAATTCAACATACAGTTGGAATCATTAAACCCATAATTGAATTCGAGTTGTTTTATAATTTATATCCGCCATCTCTTTGAAAGAAGGGGTGGCGGTTTTGTTTAGGAGGAAAGATGGGCGGCACGCCATTCCGAGAGACGCATTAGCGTTGAGCGGAAGCTGTAGCATATCAGTGTCAACACCTATAAAAGAAAAGCGCCATATTACATTAGTATTATGGCGCTATGAGGGTTAAGTGGATAAATGTCGGATTATTTGTTTCCGGTAAACGTGATGATCTCCACGCGAGTATTCAACAAGTCGTTCAACAAGGCGATTGTGTAGTAGACTGACAGGTTTAGCGTGGATCCGCTGAAAGAGGCCTCCACCGTGATGTCCTTGACGGTCTCCGTGGCGGTGTCGATGTAGTTGCTGTTTCCAATGATGGAAGAGAGGACTTGGGCGATGTACTCCACGTTCTCACTACGGGTGCTGTAAACGCCAGGGGAGACATTCTCCAAAGGCAGACAGTAATACAATAATATGCCGTTGGCGGACAGCGGGTTGTTGGAGATGGCCACGGTGCCGTCCTTGGTCTTGCCGTTTTGTTTGATGAATGTGAACGTTCCCGTGTATTTGCCGGCATACTTGGAACCTTCGCCTTGCGTACAGGCGGAAAAACCGAGAACTAAAATCAGGAAAATGGGAAATAACTTTTTCATATGGCGTGAATTTTAAAATGATGTTCTTTAAGGCAGCAAAGATACAAAAAAGAATAGAGTAGGGACAAAAAAGTTTTTTTTCTTACTTTTGCGCTGTTTTAGAACAGACGAATGAAGAGAGTTGCGCTTGCATTGTTTCTGATGGTTATGGGTTTTGGCCTGACGGCCCAGACGGGCGGGCGATATATCTATAACTTCCTTAATTTCAACAATTCGGCGCGCCAAATGGCCCTAGGCGGCAATCTCATCTCGGTCTATGACGAAGACCCGACGCTGATGATGATGAACCCGTCATACATCGGTGAGCATTACCACAACAACCTGACGCTCAATTTCACCGACCATTTTGCCACCACCAACTACGGCTCGGCGGCCTACAGCTACACCTTCCCCAAGGCGGGCAGTTTTGCGGTGGAACTGCGCGGCGTGGGCTACGGCCGCTTCCAGGGCACCGACGAGTCCGGTATTGAGACGGGCACCTTCTCTGTCGGTGACTATGCGCTATCCCTCGGCTGGGGCCGCGAACTGTCACCTTACTTCAGTATCGGCGCCAATCTCAAGTTCGTGCTGAGTTCCTACGAGTCGTACAACTCGTTCGGTTTCGCCGTCGATGTGGCGGGCAGTTACCACAACCCCGAGAAACGTATCTCGCTCACGTTGTTGGCCAAGAACATCGGCTCCGAACTCAAACCCTTCGTGCCCGGCTCCTTCGAGTTGCCGCCGTTCGACCTGCAATTGGCCTTCTCCCAACGTCTGGAACATGTGCCCATCCGTTATCATATCTCCCTGCATTCCCTGTATCGCTGGAATATGAACTACTATGGCGATGGCAATCCGTTTCTCCAGACAGACGCTTTCACCAACACCATAAAATATCCTTCCAAGGTGGCGCAATTCTTCGACAACTTCTTCCGCCATTTCGTGTTCGGAATCGAGATCGAGCCCATCCGGTATTTCTCCATCCAGGTGGCCTACAACCACAACGTGCATCAAGAGATGAAGGTGTTGGCCAGGGCCACGATGGCCGGTTTCTCATACGGCTTGAATCTTAACATCAAAGGCGTGCGGGTCGGTTTTGCCCGGATGCACTATGCGCTGGGTGCTGTACCCAACTGCTTCAACTTGGCCTTTGATTTCGAGGAGTTGTCAAAATTGCATAAAGAGAACAAAGCCAAGAAGTTGCAACGAATAACCGAATAATTTTATCCAAATGATACCCTTTTCTCCCCCTCATATCGATGATGCCATTGTCAACGAAGTCGTGGCCGCGCTCCGTTCGGGTTGGATAACCACTGGTCCGCGCACCAAGCAGTTCGAGCAGAAGTTGGCCGCCTATTGTGGTGTGCCACGCGTGCTATGTGTCAACTCCGCCTCGTCGGGCTTGGAGTTGATGTTGCGTTGGTTCGGCATTGGTCCCGGCGACGAGGTCATCGTGCCCGCCTACACCTACACGGCCACCGCCGAGGTGGTGGTTCATTGCGGTGCCAAGCCCGTGATGGTGGATGTGGACGAGGATTTTTTGATCTCTGTGGACAACATCCGCAAGGCCGTAACGTCACGTACGAAGGCCGTAATTCCTGTGGACATCGCGGGATTGCCGTGCGATTACGAAGCCATAATGTCGATGGTCAAGGAGGAGGCCGTCAGAGGCATGTTCGAGCCGCGCAACGAGGTCCAGCGGCAGTTGGGCCGTCTGTTGGTGCTGTCCGACGCCGCCCACTCATTGGGCGCTTGGTACCACGGTCGTCGCGCCGGAGCACTGGCCGACATCACGGTCTTCTCGTTCCACGCTGTCAAGAACCTTACCACTGCCGAGGGCGGCGCTATCTGCCTCGCCCTTCCCGCCCCCTTCGATGCAGAGGCCCTGTACAAGCAACTTTGCACCTTCTCGCTGCACGGTCAGTCGAAGGACGCACTGGCCAAGACCCAGGTGGGCAACTGGCGGTATGATGTGTACGAGTGCGGGTACAAATGCAATATGACCGATGTGGCCGCCGCGATGGGACTCGTGGAACTCGAACGCTACGACGCACTCATCCTGCCTCGCCGCAAACAGATATTCGATGCCTACACTCAGGCCTTCCGGAACGACCCGAGATTTCAGGTTCCGACCTGCGAGACCACGGAAAAGAAAACCTCCTATCACGTCTATGCCTTGCGCCTTAAAGGGGTTACGGAGGCCGAGCGCGACGCCGTGATGCAGCGTATCTTCGAGCAGGAAGTGAGTGTGAATGTGCATTTCATCCCGTTGCCATTGCTGACCGCATACAAGAATTTGGGCTATAGGATGGAGGATTATCCTGTTACGTATGACAACTTCTCGCGGGAAATCAGCCTGCCGGTCTATTACGACCTCACGGCCGAGGATGTGCAGCAGGTGATTGCGGCGGTGAAAAAAGCTTTTTAGGTTAGTTGAGACTGACCCGCGGGTCAAGCCACCCGTAGATGATATCACACAGTATATTGATGATAATCAAGATGATGGATACGTAGAGCAGCGAACCCATCACCACGGGAAAGTCGTATTTGTCAAGGGCGTCGACGATGACCACGCCCATACCTTTCCAGTCGAAGATGTATTCCACGAACACGGCGCCTGCGAGCAGGCCGGCCAGCCACCCTGATATGGCGGTGATGACAGGGTTGAGGGCGTTCTTGAGGGCGTGTTTGGTGATGATGGCGCCCTTCTTCAATCCCTTGGCCTTGGCGGTGCGGATGTAGTCTTGCGAGAGCACGTCGAGCAGGGAGTTCTTGGTGAGTTCCACCACCACGGATAGTGGGCGGATGCCGAGGGTGATGGCGGGGAGGATGAGGTTCTTGAGGTCGAGATATTGTCCGGCGCCGTAGTCGTCGACGGTGTAGAGACTGCCGAACATGCTCAGTCCCGTGATGTCGGAGAGCAGATAGGCGAAGATCCACGCTAACAGGATGGCGGCGAAGAAGGAGGGCACGGACATTCCGAGGGTGGAGAGCACCAAGGCCAGATGGTCGAACCAGGTCCCCTTGCGCAGGGCGCAGATGATGCCGATGAAGATGCCCACGATGAGGGCGAACACGATGGAGACCACGGCGAGGAGCACGGTCTTGGGGAAGGCCTCCGCGATAATCTCGCCCACGGGTCGTTTGCTCTGGTACGAGCGCCGGAGATAGGGGGCTTTGAGCACAATGGCCGACTTGCGCATCGGCAGGATTCTCACATAGTGATAGTCATTGTCGTCAAGATAGAAGAATGACTCGGTGTCTTGGGTCTTGTGCCACGAGATGGGCGACACGTCGTTGAGGTAGGCGAGGTATTGCACGCCGATGGGCAAGTCGAGGCCCATCTCCTTGCGGATGGCCTCCTCGGTCTCCAGATCGCTGCGTTGGCCCATCATCATACGGGCCGGGTCAGAGGGCAGCACGGTGAACAGGAAGAACACCAGCGTCACCACGCCCAACATCAGCAACAAGCCGTACAATATTTTCTTGATGATGTATCTCAGCACAGGTTCGGTTTTTCAGGAGCGTGCAAAGATAGGGAAAAAACAAAGAACAAGGTTTGGAATTAGGAATTAGTGATTAATGATTAGTCATTCTTGGTCGATTTTCTATCATCTACAATCTATTATCTATTATCAATCTCAAGTCTCAAATCTAACATTCTGAATCCTGAATTTGTCTTGCGCGCAGCGCAAAAAAAAGAGACGCAAAATCTTGCGTCTCTTTTTGCTGTCTGCTGTTTGCTAACAGCTTATTCTTCGTCCTTGTGCTCTTCTTCGTATTTCTTGATGATTTCGCTTTGAACATCGGCGGAGACTTGCTGATATTCGGCGAACTTCATACTGTAGGAGGCACGACCGGAGGTGATGGAACTCAACGTGGTGGAGTACTTGTTCATCTCGGCCAACGGGATCTTGGCGTGGATCATCTGGAAGGCGCCCTCGGCGTCCATACCCATCATAATGCCACGACGGCCTTGCAGGTCAGTCATCACATCGCCCATACGGTCGGAAGGAACGAAGATGTCCACATCGTAGATGGGTTCCAAAATCTTCGGACCGGCGTTCTTGAAGGCCTCCTTGAAGGCGTTACGACCGGCCAATTTGAATGCCAATTCGTTGGAATCGACCGGGTGCATTTTACCGTCGTAGATGTTGACCACGATGTCGCGGGCGTAGGAACCGGTAAGCGGACCCTCTTCCATCTTCTCCATGATACCCTTCAGAATGGCGGGCATGAAGCGGGCGTCGATGGCACCACCGACGATACAGTTGTTGTAGATGAGCTTGCCACCCCACGGCAAATCGTAGGTCTCGGTGGCACGGATCGGATACTTGGTCTGGGTGGGCATACCATCGTAGTAGGACTCGATGAGCATGTGCACCTCGCCAAACTGGCCGGAACCGCCGGATTGTTTCTTGTGACGGTACATGGCCTCGGCGGACTTGGTGATGGTCTCGCGATACGGGATCTTCGGAGCGTAGTATTCGACTTCGATCTTGTTGAGCTTCTCAATCATCCACTTCACGATGTTGAGGTGTTGCTCGCCCTGACCGGAGATGATCAATTGCTTGAGCTCCTTGGATTGTTCCATCAAGAAGGTCGGGTCGGTTTTGCGGATCTCGTTGAGCACCTGGCCGAGTTTCTCGTCGTCGGCGCTGTTCTTGGCCTTGACGGCGGTACGGAACTTGGGATCCGGATAGACGGTGGGCTCGATGACATCGTCACCCTTGGCGGCCAACGTGGTGCCCGTGGGGGTGGATTTCAGCTTGATGGTGGCGATGATGTCACCAGCCACTGCCTTGTCGACTTCCACTCTGTTCTTGCCGGCGAAGACCAACAACTGGGAGACTCTTTCCTTGGTGTTGGTGCAGGTGTTCATCACGTCGTCAGCCTTGTTGATGATGCCGTCGCATACTTTGATGAAGGCGACCTCACCGAGGTGTTGCTCGATGGTGGTCTTGAACACGAAGCCGACGAACGGCTCGTTGGCGTTGTATTTGTGCTCGTTGCCGTTGGTGGCTTTCATCGTGCGGCCCTCGTCGGGAGTGGGGCAGTTCTTGATGATGAGGTCCATCATACGATCGACGCCTTGGTCTGTCTTGGCGGAAACGCAGATGACAGGGAAGGTGCCGCGGTTGGCAATACCGAGTTTCAAACCCTTCACCATATCGTCTTCGGAAAGGGTGCCTTCCTCGAAGAACTTGTCCATCAGGGCTTCGTCGTTCTCAGCGGCGGCTTCGATGAGGGCGTTGTGCATCTCTTCTGCCTTGCCCATCTGGTCGGCGGGAATGTCTTCCACAACCATCTTGCCACCGTTGGCGGGGAACTTGAGGAGCTTCATTTGGAGCAGGTCGATGACGGAGTCGAAACCGATACCGGCGTTGACCGGATATTGGAACGGCATCACGCTACCGCCGAAGTACTCCTTGAGCTGGTGCAAGGTCTCGTCGAAGTTGGCCTTCTCGTGGTCGAGTTGGTTGACGATGAACATAACAGGTACGTTCATAGACTTGGTGCGGCGCCATTGGATCTCGGCACCCACGTCCACGCCGTTTTGGGAGTTGATGACCATAAGGGCGGTGTCCACCACTCTCAAGGCACCAATGGTCTCACCAATGAAATCGTCGAAACCCGGACAGTCGATCATATTGATCTTCTTGCCTTCATATTCGGCATACATCACGGTGCTTTGGATGGACTGCTGTCTCTCCAATTCCACGTCGCGATAGTCGGAAATGGTGTTCTTGTCTTCTACTGTGCCTCTTCTGCTGACAACGCCTCCGTGAAACGCAACGGCCTCTGCCAACGTGGTCTTACCCGTGCGGTTACCGCCGATAAGGGCAATATTCCTGATTTCTTGTGTTTGGTAAACTTTCATTGATGATACTAATTATTTGATTGATAAAAGATTGTTATTTTCTTAAAGGGCGGCAAATATACACTTTTTTTTGATATGTACAAATATTATTAGCAGTTAGCGGGTAGCAGATAGAGCTCTACAATGCTATCGGCTAACTGCTAATCGCTAACGGCTAAATATTGTCCAGCAACAATTCCCGGTACGCAGGGAATGGGATGCCGGCGTTGCGTTCGATGATGAGGTTCTTGAGTCCGCAACAAGGCAGGAGTTCCCTGCGCTTTTGGTCGGGGTCGGCGTCTTCGCCGTAATATTCCTTGACGAAATACACCCAGAATTGGCTGGCCGTCTCGGGTTCCATGTGGAACACCTCGCGCAGGAAGTCGGGGTCGTCGTAGCAGCAGACGAGCAGCACCATCCCCAGGTCGAAGTTGGGATGACCGCAGGCGAAGTCGCCGAGGTCGATGAAATAGCTGTTCCCTTTGGCCATAATGGCGTTGCCGAACTGCAGGTCGCCGTGGATAGCGGTGTCGCCCTCCGGAGCGTCTTGGATGAACTTGGCAATTCTCTCCTTCTCTTCCTTTGTAAGGTAGGGATTGTCTTCCAACATCTTGAGATTCACCTCTTTGATGTCGGGAACCATTCCTTTGGGCAGATGTGTGTGGTGGAGCTCCAAGCAGAGCCGCGCGAATTTGCGGGCGAACTCCTCCACACGTGCGGGCTCGTTGCCCACGGCGCGCGCGAAAGAGATCTTGTCCGTGATGCGCTCGAATCGAATACCGTATTGTCCTTTGCCGTCCGTGACGAAATCACCGGGCTTCGGGGAAGGGATGCCCAACTCGTAGACCTTTTTGGAGAGATTCAACTCATTGACAATGATATCGATAGGTGCGTCGCTCCGGTAGAGCTTCAGCATTATGTCGGGGTTCTGCTTGTGGTTGTAGCTGGTCCCGTTGGCTCCCTCGCCGGCGTATTCGTAGTCGTCGAGGTCGATGGGCTCGGCCTTCGGGATAGGCGGTTCTCCTGCTTCGGTGCCGAAGACCTCCGTGATGAGGGCGATGAACTCCTGGTAGGCGAACGTGTCGGCCAACTCGCCCAGCGACCGGGCCAGGCAGCGGTAGTGCCACTCGTGGTCGGCGCGTCCGTTAGGAGCGTTGAACTTGGACCACAACGCTTCACCCATCTTTCGGTAATCGTGGGCGATGGCCCGCATAAAGGTCTTCTATCATTCTCTTAATTGAGGTTTTAGCTTTCTCTATGGACATTGAACCAGAATAATTGTCGTCATAGAACTCGATTAGTCTTGAAGAAAGCTGCTCCAAGAAAGCATTTGTTTTTTTGCTAATTCGGTTTATTCTTGCAGGATATTTCTCTTTACTTGTGATGCACAATTGTTTCTTGGCATCCCAAGTGTCAGAGAAGACCTTTTGTCTTGTGCTTATCTTGATTTGTTGATTATCCCACCTGCAAAAAAGCAGTAACAACGATTCCTCACGTAGAGGTTCTTTTAACTTGAATGTGATTTTAATAGCCATACCGAACAACGTATTACTGATTCAACTTTTTGACAGTAAAAACGTGTCAACTTTTCGTGGCAAGTAGTGGCAACTTTTAGTGGCAACTTTTCCCATTTTGGGCCAAAAAAAACAGAGCCACACGTTTTGTGCAAAGGTGGCAACGTGTAGCTCTAAGTCTTTGTTATTTAATATGTTTTGGAGCTTTCCAAACGGAGAGCCCTGTCAATGGGATTGCACCGTTTTTACTCCCACTCTATTGTCGCGGGCGGTTTGGAGCTGATGTCGTAGCAGACGCGGTTCACGCCTTTCACCTTGTTGATGATGTCGTTGGACACCTTGGCCATAAACTCGTAGGGCAGGTGAGCCCAGTCGGCGGTCATGGCGTCGGTGCTGGTCACGGCGCGCAGGGCCACCGCACGCTCGTAGGTGCGCTCATCGCCCATCACGCCCACACTCTTGATGGGCAGCAGGATGACGCCTGCCTGCCACACCTGGTCGTAGAGCGAGACTTCGATCTCGCCGTCGGTCATATTGGCGGGCACGCCGGCGGCCAGCACTTTGCGGGCCTCCTCGCCGCCGAGCCGCACTTTCCAGTCGCGCAGCCCTTGGATGAAGATGTCGTCGGCGTCTTGCAGGATGCGGACCTTCTCGCGGGTGATGTCGCCCAAGATACGCACGGCCAAGCCTGGTCCCGGGAACGGATGGCGGGTGATAAGATGCTCGGGCATCCCCAGCTGGCGTCCCACGCGGCGCACTTCGTCCTTGAACAGCCACTTCAACGGCTCGCACAGTTTCAAGTGCATCTTCTCAGGCAGTCCGCCCACATTGTGGTGGCTCTTGATGACCATACCCGTGATGCTCAGACTCTCGATGCGGTCGGGATAGATGGTGCCCTGCGCCAACCACTTGGCATCGGTGATCTTCTGCGCTTCGGCGTTGAAGACGTCGATGAAGCCCGCGCCGATGATCTTGCGCTTGCGTTCAGGCTCTTCCACACCCTCCAACTCCTTGAAGAACTTCTCGCTCGCGTCCACGCCGATGACGTTGAGGCCGAGGCCTTCGTAGTCGCGCATCACGTTTTGGAACTCGTTCTTGCGCAGCAGGCCGTGGTCCACGAAGATGCAGGTCAGGTTGGCTCCAATGGCCTTGTGCAGAAGCACGGCGCATACGGACGAGTCCACGCCGCCAGAGAGGCCCAGGATGACGCGGTCGTCGCCGATTTGCTCCTTGAGTTCGGCCACCGTGGTCTCTACGAAGGAGGCGGGACTCCACGTCTGGTGTCCGCCGCAGATGCCCACCACGAAGTTCTTGAGCAACTGCGTGCCTTGGGTTGTGTGGAACACTTCGGGATGGAACTGCACGCCCCACGTCTTCTCGCCCTCGAACTGATAGGCGGCGAACTCCACTTTGTCGGTGGAGGCGATCTTGTGGCAGTGTTCGGGCAGGCGGGTGATGGTGTCGCCGTGGCTCATCCAGACCTGCGTGTGTGCGTCAAGGCCTTGCAACAGCGGGTTGTCGTGCTCGAAAGCCGCCAGATTGGCACGGCCGTACTCGCGACTGCCGGCGGGCTCCACGCTGCCGCCGTTGGTGTGCGCCATAAACTGCGCGCCATAGCAGATGCCCAGGATGGGTAGGCGGCCGCGTATGCCCGACAAGTCAACCTTGAAAGCGCGCTCGTCGTATACGCTGAACGGCGAACCGCTCAAGATGACGCCGATAACGTCGGGGTCGTCCTGCGGAAACTTGTTGTAAGGCACGATTTCGCAGAACATATCCAGTTCGCGAACCCTTCTGCCTATCAATTGGGTGGTTTGGGAACCGAAGTCGAGGATGATGATTTTCTCCATAGAAGTATTGTGGTTAAGCGTTGATGACTTTGTTGATGGTGGTGGGATAGTGTTGGTGTTCCAGTTGGTGGATGTGCGTCTCTATCTCATCGAGCGACTCATGGCCTTCGCTATGGAAGGCGAACTGGTCGATGATGCGGCCGGTGTCGACGCCCTCGTCCACGAAGTGGATGGTGATGCCGAACACCTTGACGCCGTGGTTGTAGGCGTCCGCGATGCCGTGTGCGCCCGGGAAGGAGGGCAGCAGGGCGGGGTGCAGGTTGATGATGTGCATCGGGTAGTTTTCAAGCAATACGGGTCCGATATAGCGCATATAGCCGGCCAAGATGAGGTAGTCTACCCCACGTTGCCGCAATTGTTGCAGTATGGCGGTCTCGTAGGCTTTCTTGTTCTCGTATTCCTTGGAATTGAAGGCAAACACGTCGATGTTGTTGTCCCTGGCTCGCTCTTCGGCCTTGCATCCGGGCTTGTCCGTCACGAGCAAGGCAATCTCCGCTTGGAGCGTGCCCTGGGCCACTGCCTCGATGATGGCTTGGAAATTGGATCCGAAACCGCTGGCGAAAACTGCTATCTTCTTCATTAATGTATGCTAATTAGAACTTTGCTGTGTGGTTGCGCCTTCTTGTTGTGGCGTTTTGGGAATCATCAGGTCGAAAGCGGCCTTTTTCTCTTCTATCGTGAGATTGTCCCAATTGTCCATAGCGGCCTCGAACTTTGCCTTGCGGGCTTCACGGGCCTCTTTCATTGCCTTCGCTTGATCGTAGGACTTCTTCTGCATATCGAGCAACTCGTTCTTGCGCTCGTCGGTGAGATTGTCCCAGTTGTTCCAGTCTTCCCGCACTTGCTTGCTTTGCTCTTCAATCTTGACTTGCAACGAATCCTGGGAAGTCATCGGGGCAGTTTTGCTCCCCTGTTGGTTGCAGGCAGACAGCAAAAATAGGCTAACTGCAACTGCGATAAGTGTTTTCTTCATTTTTTTTGATTTTTATAGCGAAGTGCAAAAGTAGTAAAAATTATCTCCCCTTATAAAGGAGTGTGCAACATCTTTCTTCTGCAAAGAGAGAAGCTGATATGCGTTGCATCTGGTCTTCGGTAACGTCAAAATAGCGTTGACGTTCATTGAGAAAGCGTTCAAAGCAGTCAAGGGTCTCCCAAACGGCCAAGTTGGTAGCCCGGTCGTCGATTTTGATTTCGTTGTAAAGGAGGATGGACTCTGCGGCGTTCTGGACTTTTTGCAAATCATGTGGAAGATGATTGTCAAAGTGGAAGTCAAATAGATAGTCTTCCAAGGCGGCATCGGCCTCCTCAATGGATATGCCTTCGATGGGACGACCGCTGATTTGGAACACGCCTTCGTCGGCGGTGCCGGTGACCGCAGCGGAGATGTCGGTGAAGAGCCGTCGCTCTGTCACGAACGTTTGATAGAGGTAAGAGGATTTGCCCGTGCCGAGCAAGTCGGAGAGCAGGTCGTAGGCGTAGAAGTCGGGGTGCAGGCGGTCGCACATGCGAAATCCCTTAAGTAGAAGGTCGGAGGGAACGTCGCGTTCCACCACGAGATGGCGAGCTTCCCTTTGTGTGGGCTCTTGTGGGTAGTGGCATTCCTTTGCTGGACCCGTCGGAATGTCGCCGAACCACTTGTCCGCCAGGGCGAAGACTTCTTCAGCACACACGTCGCCCGCCACGATGAGAGCGGCATTGGCGGGATGATAGAATCTGTGATGGAAGTCTCGAATCATCGCCATGTCGGCCTCTGCAATATGCTCGGTGCATTTGCCGATGGGCAACCATTGGTAAGGATGCTCATGATAAACCATCGGGTTGAAGAGCATTATCACATCCCCGTATGGACGATTGAGATAGCTCTCCTTGAACTCTTCGATGACCACTTGCTTTTGGATATCCAATGATTCCTGACGAAAGGCGAGCTGCAACATACGATCGGATTCTACCCAGAAAGCGGTTTCCAAGTTGTTGGCGGGCAGTAAGATATTGTAATTGGTGAGGTCTTGGGAGGTGTAAGCGTTATTAATGGCGCCCACCTTCTGTAGGGCCTTGTCAAAGTCGGGTACGTTTGCCGATCCTGTGAACATGAAATGCTCCATCAGATGGGCGAACCCTGTATGGTCGGGGTGCTCGTCGCGCGAGCCTACATTATAGGCCACGTTACAGGCGGCCAGCGGGGTGGTGTGGTCCTCAAGAACCACTACGTGCAAACCGTTGCCTAAGATGTTTCGCTGAATTGATGACATATTGTTGGCGGCAAAAATACGAAATTTAGTGGTTAGCAGTTAGCAGTCAGCAGTCAGCAGTTAGTCAATCAATCGATAATCATCATCCATAATCTATTATCTATTTTATTATCTTTGCGGCCGATGAAAAAACACTCGTTTAAACGGAGATTTTTGTGTGCGGTGTCCAAGACAAGGCGTTTCCTGAAAAAACATCTTAGTACAAGGGCCACGGTTCTCGTGTTGAGTGTTTTCATTGGCATATTCGGTGCATTGGCGGCCATTGTCATCAAAAACTTGGTATATGTCACCACCCATGCGCTCAGCAGTGCTTTTCCCGTGGAGAAGGTCAACTACCTCTATCTCATCTTTCCACCTGTGGGTATCCTTATTACCTTGTTGTTTGTGCGTCGTGTTGTGAAGGATAATATCGGGCATGGGGTGAGCATTGTGCTTAAGTCTATTTTCAAAAGCGAGGGCAAGCTGCGTTTTCACAATGTCTATTCCTCCATGGTGTCGAGTGCCATCACAGTTGGTTTCGGCGGATCTGTCGGTTTGGAGGCTCCTATGGTGCTGACTGGTTCGGCCATCGGCTCCAATCTGGCGCGATTGTTCCATCTCAATGCCAAGCAGACCACCTTGTTGCTGGCATGCGGCTCTGCGGCAGCCATGGCCGCCATATTTAAGGCCCCCATTGCCGCCATAGTCTTCACCTTCGAGGTGCTGATGCTCGACTTGACTGGCAGTGCCATTCTTCCTTTGCTAATTTCCGCTGCGACGGGCACGGTAATGTCCATGTTCTTCCTTGGTCGCAACGTGATGTTTTCCATCGGTGCCTCCCAGGTGTTTTCGATTTCCAATATCCCCTTTTACGTCCTGCTCGGTTTGCTAACGGGCTTGTTGTCTGTCTATTTTCTCCGCATGTCACGATGGGTTGAGAAACAGATGGCCAAGATCAAGAAGCCCTATGTGAAAGCGCTTTTGGGAGGTCTGATATTAAGTGTGCTCATCTACCTTTTCCCCGTCTTTTACGGTGAAGGTTACGAAAACATCAACGTGTTGATTCACGGTGACTATAGCGTTTTATTCGCCAATTCGCCCCTTCATGCTTTCGGAGGCAGCGTTTGGGTGCTCTTTGCGGGTGTGGCCGGCATCATCCTATTGAAGGTCTTTGCCACAACGCTGACAACCAGTGCCGGTGGCGTTGGCGGCGTGTTCGCACCCACCTTGTTTATTGGAGCCTTCACGGGCTTTTTCGTGGCTGGAGTATCAAACCATCTTTTAGGTGTCAATCTGCCTTATGCCAATTTCATCCTGGCGGGTATGGCTGGCGTGATGACTGGTGTAATGCAGGCTCCCCTCACCGCTATGTTTCTCATCGCCGAACTGTCGGGCGGCTACACACTCCTCGTCCCCCTGATGATTACCGCGGCCTGTTCGTACTTCAGCGTCTATCCCTTTGAAAAATATTCCGTCTACACACAACCTCTGGCTGAAAAAGGTAACCTAAAAACCCACAACAAGAACAAGTTCGCCCTGCGGAAGATACAATGGGATCAGTTTATAGACACCGACATCAAGACGGTGCCTGCGCATAGCACTTTGCGTGCCTACGTGGAAATCATTGCCAAGAGCAAGCGTAACCTCTTCGTTGTCGTGGACAACGACAACAGCTTCGATGGACTGCTTGTGATGGATGACCATAGGGACGTCATCTTCAACCAAGAGCTTTATGACCTTGTTCGGGTGGAAGATCTCATGATTGAGCCGGAGGAGTTTATCTACGAGGATGACACCGCTGCCGTCGTGCTGGAGAAGTTCAAGCGTACGGGCAATTTCAATATTCCAATCATAACTAAAGAGAGAAAATATGTCGGCTTCCTCTCCCGGGCTAAGCTCCTGACCAAATACCAGGATTTTATAGCTAAGGAATCCGACGACTAAAAACTTTTAAAAACAATGCAAGTACAAACCACCCCTATCCCCGGACTGTTGGTTCTTGAGCCCAAGGTGTTCAAAGACGCGAGGGGTTATTTTTTGGAGAGTTATAATGAGAAGACGCTGAAAGAAGCTGGTATCCATGAGCGTTGGGTGCAGGACAACCAGTCGTGCTCCCAGAAGGGCGTGGTGCGTGGCCTGCATTTCCAGAAGCCACCCTTTGCCCAGGCCAAGTTGGTGCGCATCCTGCACGGTGCCGCCCTCGACTTTGCCGTGGATATCCGCAAGGGTAGTCCCACCTACGGACAATACTACTCCGTGTTGCTCACCGCCGACAACTTCCGCCAGTTCTACATCCCTGCCGGCTTCGCCCACGGTTTTGCCGCCCTGGAGGATGACACCCTCTTCTTCTACAAGTGCTCCAACTTCTACAACAAAGCGTCAGAAGGAAGCATTCGTTTCGATGATCCGGACCTTCATATCGACTGGCAAGTGCAAAATCCTCTGACTTCCGACAAAGACCGCGAGGGCTCTTTCCTTAAAGATTTCGATTCACCGTTCACTTTCTCCAAATAGACTTCATGACCAAACTTCTCATTTTCGACTTGGACGGCACGTTACTCAACACTCTCGAAGACCTTGCCGACTCCGCCAACCACGTTCTTGACCTCCATGGCTTTCCCACTCATCCCGTGGATGCGTATCGCTATTTTGTGGGCAACGGAATGCCCACCCTCATCCATCGCATATTGCCCGAAGGGCAAAAAACAGGCCCAATCTATGATGTCTGTTTCAGGGAGTTTTTAGAATATTACACCATTCACATGCACGACAAGACGGTTGTGTACCCAGGACTTGCCGATGTCCTGGAACAGCTGCAGCGGCGAGGCGTGAAGATGGCGGTGGCCACCAACAAGGTGCATTCGGCCTTGGCACCGCTAATGGCCAATTTTTACCCGACCATCCTTTGGGATGCTCTTTTCGGCCAACGGGAAGGCATTCCCGTCAAACCCGACCCACACATCGTCTACGATATCCTTGCTGCCACAAATTGCGACAAAAGCGAGACGCTCTATTTCGGGGACACTGCGGTGGATGTTGACACGGCGCATAATGCGGGCCTGCGGGCCGTAGGTGTGCTGTGGGGCTATAGACCGCGCACAGAGCTGGAAGAGGCGCGTGCGGATGTCATTATAAAAAACCCCGCCGAAATTCTGGAAGTGGTGGCGGGGCTTTAGTGCTTTTCCTTTATTGTTTTACGATCTTGCCGATGCTTCGGCCGGCCTTGATGATGTAGATGCCCGCAGGCTTGTAGCGTGGAGGAAGCGGGGATGCTGAATTCATAACCGTTATAGGAATTTCTTGGCAGTACCATATCGGAGAAGAAAGTGTATCCCGGTAGCACGTGCAGGTTGAGCCTATAGACGGCGGCACTTCGTGCAGACAATCCGAAAACCCCACATATTTAGGGTAAGTGGTATATTTTTTCTTAAATTGAATATTAAAGTGCAAGCTATAATATTGAAAATCAACCGATTATTGTTGTTTTTCACCTCTTTTTTCCATCGCCTCCACAAACTCCAGGGCCACCTTGGTGTAGCCGTCGGCGTGTATCTCGTTGGCTAATTGTTGGTTAAGCACCGCACCGCCCACATAGATGGGACAGGTCACGCCTTCGGATTTCAGGTATTCGATGGTCTCTTCCATCGAAATGACGGTGGTGGTCATCAGTGCGCTGAGCCCGATGACGTCGGGATGGTGTTCAAAAAATGCGTCGCGGATGACCTCCTTGGGCGTGTCTTTGCCCAAGTCGATGACGCGGTAGCCGTACGACTCGAAGATAACTTTGACGATGTTCTTGCCGATGTCGTGCACATCGCCCTTGACGGTGGCCAGCACTACAGTGCCTTTTTGCGCTCCCTCCTTGGAGAAGCGGGTCTTGATGATCTCGAAGGCCTCCTTGCAGGCTTCCGAGGCGGAGATGAGTTGAGGCAGGAATATCTTCTGCTTCTCGAAGTCGCTACCCACCTCGTTAAGGGTGGGTATCAAGGTCTCGTTGATGATGGTCATCGGGTCCTGGGTTTGCAGGGCTTCTTGGGTGAGGGCGACGCTATCCTCCTTGAGTCCGCGGCGCACGGCGTCGCCGAGGGTCATCTGCGTGGGGGCCGCGGCGAGGGCTGCCGTCTCTTGGGCCACGGCATTGTTGACGAAGTTGTCCAGGTCGGCACTTTCGCCCCGGAGGGCGTTGAAGGCGAGGATGGCGTTGGTCATCGCCGCATTGCAAGGGTTGATGATGGGCATCGTGAGCCCGTTCTCGAGAGCCATCACCAAGAAGGTGCTGTTGATGAGTTCACGGTTGGGCATTCCGAAGCTGACGTTGGACACGCCGAGGGCGGTCTTGACGCCCAACCGTTGAGTAACCATCCGCAGGGCGCGCAGTGTCTCCTTGATGAGCGGTTGCTGGGCGCTGCAGGTCAGCGTCAGGGTGTCCATCATCATACGGTGCCGCCCGACACCGTGTTTGTCGGCGTTGGCGAGGATACGCTCCGCGATGGCGAACCGTTCCTCGGCGGTCTGCGGGATGCCCGCGTCATCCATCGTGAGGCCCAGAACCACAGCGCCGTAACGCTGTGCTATGGGGAAGATGGTAGCCATACTGTCGGCGTTGCCGTTGACGGAGTTGATGAGCGGCACGCCGTTGTAGTAGCGGCAACCCGCCTCTATGGCCTTGGGGTTGGACGAGTCTATCTGCAACGGCAGGTTGGTGATCTCGTTGAGACGGACCACCACATTCTTCATATTGGTCACGTCGTCGGTTTTGGGCACGCCCATATTGACATCGAGCAGGTTGGCGCCGGCCTCTTCCTGCTTGATGGCCTCCTTGAAGATATAGTCGAAGTCGCCGTTGATGATGGCCTCTTTGAGTTTTTTCTTGCCGGTAGGGTTGATGCGTTCGCCGCAGATCTGGACTTTGTCGAGCACGACGAGGCGCGTGGCGGAGGTGACGACCGTCTGCTTCACCACTTCGCGCTTGGGTACGGCCTTGCCTTTGTTGGCAGCGATGGCGCGGATGAAGTCGGGGTTGGTGCCGCAGCAACCGCCCAAGATGGCGACACCGTCGTCGCAAAAGCCGTGCATCACCGAGGCGAACTCCTCCGTAGTTAAGTTGTACACCGCCCTGCCACAGCGCAATGTGGGGATGCCGCGGTTGGGCTGCACCAGCACGGGCTTGTTGCAATATTGCAGAAACTCCGCCACGATGGGCTTCAGATCCTTGGGGCCGAGCGAGCAGTTCACGCCGATGGCATCGGCGCCCATATTCGACATCAGTTCGGCCATAATGCGTGGCGAGGTGCCCGTCAACGTGTGGCCCGTGGCATCGAAAGTCATCGTGGTGAACACGGGCTTGTTGCAGTTCTCCTTCACGGCCAATAGGGCACACTTGAGTTCGTAGAGGTCGGTGAAGGTCTCCAAGATGAAGCCGTCCACCAAGTCTTTGGCAATCAACACAATCTCTTTGAAGGCCTCATAGGCTTCGTCGAAGGAGAGTTCACCCATAGGATAGAGCATCTTGCCCAGAGGCCCGATGTCACACATCACATATTGTGTGGTGCGATGACGTTTGGCCAGTTCGATGGCGCTCTCAATGACGAGCTTGCGATCTTCGTCAGGCATCTTGATGCGGTTGGCACCAAACGTATTGGTTGTAATGAAATCGCAGCCGGCGTCGATGTAGCCTTTGTGGATTTCGGCGATTTGGTCCTTGTGGGTGATGTTCAGGAGTTCGGGCATCTTGGTCATAATGCCCCGTTTTTCCAACTCGGTGCCGAAGGCGCCGTCGAAAATCATAACTTCCTTGCCAAGTTTCTGCAGCATAGTCGAATAGTCTTTAGGATTGCAAAAATAGCAAAAAAAAGGGATGAGTCTACCAGCAGGTGGTCTTTTGTTGGAGATAGGGACATCCCTTGGCGGCCACGCAGCCCTTGCAACTCTTCCGGCTCTCTCCACCGAGGCGTATGATGCCCACCATAGACTTCATCGGCACCATCAGACCCGATTCGAGAAAGGTGATGCCGATCTTGTGGGCACGCAGTTTGTCGGCGATGGCCCTGCTGTCTGTCACTGGGGTGCCGCCATAACCCGGACAGAATCGGAATCCCTTGTTTTCGAACGGCAGGGATTTCTCGTATTCATCGGCCTGTTCTTCTAAATAGACCGAAGCCGTGGCGTCAAACACCACCGCATATTGCATATCAACGGTCTCGATGCGCTTGATGTAGCGGTCCACCTGGATACCGAGCGTGGTGGCGCAAAGAATAAATCCTTCGGCACCTTTGAGGTACTCCACGTAGGCGTCGTTTTGGACCATAAAATCCAATGGCTCTGCATAGTGGTCGTAGACATATTGGAATCGCGCCTGCTTGTCCAGTTCACCGAGAGAACGCTCGATCAGGCCTAGGACTATCTCGTCGGGCACGGCGTCTTTGGGATAGCCGAGATATTTCAATATGTCGAGTTTTCGTTCGTCGCTCATCGCAACTCTTTTTCGATTACGTTGTGGATGCGGGAGTATATGTCGGCGGCCACTCGGGCGTTGTTCATCGTATAGATGTGGATGCCGTCGGCGTCATTGGCGAGGAGTTCCAGTATTTGGTTCACGCTGTAGGCGATGCCGATTTCGTACATTGCCTGCTTGTCATTGCGGAAACGGTCGAAGAGCACACGCAGTTCGAAGGGGATGGAGGCACCCGCCATATGCATAATCTTGTTGAACATCACCGTGCTGGTAAGGGGCATTATGCCGGGGATGATGGGTACGGTGATGCCCATATTGCGGGCCACGCGTACGAGACGGTAGTAGTAGTTGTTGTCGTAGCAGAGTTGGGAGATGAAGAATGAGGCGCCCATCTCTTGTTTGATCTTGAGGTTGGCGAGGTCTTCGTAGAGACTCTCGCACTCGATATGGCCTTCGGGGTAGCAGGCGCCGCCGATGCAGAAGTCGTGACTCTTGCGCAAGTAGGCCATCAGGTCGGAGGCGTGTTGGAAGCATTTGAGGTAGTCGGATGGAATGTCGGCAGGCTTGTCGCCCCGGAGGGCCATCACATTCTCGATGCCTTGGTCGACCATCGCGGCGGTCACTTTGTCAACGGCGTTTGGGTCGAGTGCGCCGCAGGTGAGATGGGCCAAGGGCTCGGCCGTGGTCTGCCGCTGGATATAGGAAGCCAGTTCGATGGTGTTCTGGGCAAAGTCGCCCGACGACTTGAAGGTGACACTGATGAAGTCCGGACGGTACTGGTTCAGTTCGTCAATCGTGCTGAAGATGTCGTGTAAGTTGCTGTTGTTTGGGTTGGGAGGGAAGACTTCAAAGGAGAAGGTCTTCTTTTTCCGAAGGATGTCACTGATTTTCATAAATATACATTATTCCATTTCGTACTGCAAAAGTAACATTTTTTAATAATGGCTACTTTTGGCCAGAACTATTTGGCCGAACAATAGCAAACACGTATTCGTTCATCGATTTTCCAAATATGTGACATATTTTCTTTCAATATCTTTTAGATGCAAATGATACGAAAAAAGGATCTGTGAAGTTATTTAAGCTGATTTTTCCTTGATAATTGTTTTAACAAGGTGTACATTTATAAAATCAAGAAGAATAAAAAATTTAGAAAGCCTGGCCTGTAAACAATAATATGACGCGATAAAATGATGATTTTGAAAGGGAAACGACACAGAAGGGTGTGGTTCTTAGATATAGAATGTAAAAGCGGACTATGAATTTCACAGTCCGCTTTTACATTCTTTATTAAGAAAATAATTATTACAATTCAGGGAAGTCGGGCAGTTCGGGCTTCTGGGGGGCATCCTGCTTGGGTTGGTTGCCACCGTTGTTGCCGTTATTGCGCGGACGGTCGTTGTTGCGCGGGCCGTGGTTGCGTGGACCACGATCGTTGCCTCTATGGTCGTTGCCACCACGTTGAAGGCGATTGCCATTGCCATTGCCATTGCGCGGACGGCTCGTCGGCTCAACATAACCCTCGGGCTTGGGCAGCAAAACCTTGTGCGAAAGTCTGTACTTTCCGGTCTTCTCGTCGATTTCGATCAATTTCACCTTGATGGTGTCGCCGACCTTCAAGACATCTTCCACGTTCTCGATGCGTCTGTAGGCAATCTCGGTGACGTGCAAGAGGCCGTCGGTGCCGGGCAGGAACTCTACAAAAGCACCGAAGTCGGTGATGGTCTTGATCTTGCCTTCGTACACTTCGCCCACTTCGGGTTTGGTGCAGATAAGCTTGATGCGGTCGAGGGCGGCGTTGATGTCGTCCACATTGGCGGCGGCCACATCGATGACGCCAAACTCGCCAACTTCTTCGATGTTGATGGTGGTGTTGGTTTCACGCTGCATCTCTTGGATGACTTTGCCTCCAGGTCCGATGACGGCTCCGATGAACTCGCGCGGGATTTGCAACTGGACGATGCGCGGCACGAACGGACGATAGTCTTCGCGCGGAGCGGGCATCGCTTCCTTGATCTTGTTGAGGATGAACATACGACCTCTGTGGGCTTGGGCAAGAGCCTCTGCCATCACTTCGGAGGAAAGACCGTGGATCTTGATGTCCATCTGGCAGGCAGTGATACCGTCTTCGGTACCGCAGACCTTGAAGTCCATATCGCCGAGGTGATCCTCGTCGCCGAGGATGTCGGAGAGGATGGCGTATTTGTCGGAGTTCTCGTCGGTGATGAGTCCCATAGCGATACCGGAAACGGGCTTCTTCATCTTCACACCGCAGTCGAGCAGGGCGAGGGTTCCGGCGCAGACGGTGGCCATAGAGGAACTACCATTGGATTCCAGGATGTCGGACACGAGACGTACCGTATAAGGGAAGCTCGGATCGTCGAACGGGATCATAGGCATAAGGGCACGTTTGGCCAGGTTGCCGTGTCCGATTTCGCGACGGCCGGTGCTGCCGATGCGCTTCACTTCACCCACGCTGTACGGCGGGAAGTTGTAGTGCAACATAAAGCGGCTGGAGCCTTCCACGACGACACCGTCGATGATCTGCTCGTCCAGCTTGGTACCCAGTGTGCAGGTGGCCAGAGCTTGGGTCTCGCCACGGGTGAAGATGGCGGAACCGTGAGCGGAGGGCAGGTAGCCGGTCTCGATCCAGATGGGTCGGATATCTTCCGTGCCACGGCCATCCAAGCGGACGCGCTCGTTGAGGATCATATTGCGCATAGCGTGATATTGCACGTCGCTGTAGTAGCGTTTCAGCATCACTTCCTTCTCTTCGCGCTCCTCTTCGGGGATAGTCAACATAAACTCATCGAAGATAGCGTCGAAAGCGTCGTTGCGCTCGTGTTTGCCTTGGAAAGACTTGGCGACGGCGTAGACCTTGTCGTAGGTCTCCTTGTTGATGCGCTCGCGCAGTTCTTCGTCGTTGGTTTCGTGGCAATATTCGCGTTTGGGGTTGGCGGTGGGCACTTTGGCGGCCAAGTCGAGTTGGGCCTGGCATTGCACCTTGATGTTGTCCTTGGCGAAGTTGAGAGCGGCGACCATATCGTCTTCGGAGATCTCCTTCATCTCGCCTTCCACCATCATAATGTTGTCCATAGAGGCGGCGACAATCATATCGATGTCGGAGTTCTCCATCTGTTCGACGGTGGGGTTGACGACAAATTCGCCGTTCACGCGGCCCACGCGCACCTCGGAGATGGGGCCCTCGAAGGGGATGTTGGAAACTGCGATAGCGGAAGAGGCGGCAAGACAAGCCAGACAGTCGGGCAGTTGGTTCTTGTCACCGGAGATGAGGGTCACGATAACTTGGGTCTCGGCGTGGAAATTGGCCGGGAAAAGGGGACGGATGGCGCGGTCGACCAAACGGGCGATGAGGATTTCATACTCGGAAGGACGGGCCTCACGTCTGAAGAAGCCGCCCGGGATACGACCCAGGGAGCCATATTTTTCTTGATATTCAACTTGAAGGGGCATAAAGTCGGTACCTTCGACGGCCTCCTTCTTGCAACACACGGTTGCGAGCAACATCGTGTTGCCCATTCTGACAACGGCAGAACCGTCGGCTTGTTTGGCCAACTTGCCGGTCTCGATGGTCACTTCACGACCATCGGCTAAATTAAAGGATGTACTTATTCCTAACATTTTAATTTTCAGCTAAATAAATTGATAATTGCGTCACAAAAGGGTAATAATCAAAAAAAGGCAATTTTATAAAATTGCCCTTTTTTTTATAAAACTATAAGTTTGATTATTTTCTCAGACCCAATTGTTTAATGAGAGCTCTGTAGCGTTCCACGTCTTGTTTCTTCAGATATTCGAGCATTTTCTTTCTCTTGCCGACGAGGTTGATAAGCGCACGCTTGGTGACTTTGTCGCTACCGTATGTCTTCACGTGTTCCGTGAGGTGCTTGATACGGTGGGTGAAAAGTGCCACTTGAGCTTCGGGGGAACCGGTATCGGTTGCGCTCTTTCCGAACTTTTCAAAAATTTCTTTCTTTACTTCACTTGTCAAATACATAATTTAAACGTCTAATTTTTAATACTTTTTACCTTTCTATTTTCGGGCGGCAAAGGTAGTCTTTTTTTCAATATGTCTGACATTTCTGTAAAAAAATATTTTTCTGAACAAGAAAAGGGGCATTAGCGTACATTTCTCAAGGCCGTTTCTTTCATGTTGATCATCTTGTAGACCAGTGTTGCGGCCAGCACGTCGGACACTTTGCTATCGGATTGCGGGCAAAGCTCTACCACGTCGAAACCCACTACATTACGCTGTTTGAAGACCATGTCCAGGAACCTGAGAGTGGGATACCATTGTAGTCCGCCGGGCAGGGGAGTGCCAGTGGCCGGAAGCACTGCGGGGTCGAGACCGTCCAGGTCGAAGGTGACGTACACATTGTCCGTGAGCCGGTCCACTGCTTGGCTCATCCAGTGTTCATGGTCGTGAATGTCGTGGGCATAAAAGATGTTTTCGGGCGTAAGATTGTGCATTTCTTCGGTGCACACGTTGCGGATACCAACTTGCACTACGCGGGCATAGTCAAGGGCGCGGCGCATCACGCAGGCGTGGTTGTAAGGTGAGTCATGGTACTCGTCGCGCATGTCCGCATGGGCATCGATCTGCAGCACGGTGAGGTCTTTGTGATGGGCTGACATGGATTGGATGGCGCCAACAGAGACAGAGTGCTCTCCGCCCAGCAAGGCCACTTGCTTGCCCATCCCAAGGAAATGGTCCACACGTTGGCGCACAGCGTCTACCATGGCTTCCGGAGTGGAGAGGTCGTAGACATAATCATCGGTGTAGATGCCGGCGTTACAGGCTTCCATCTGGTATTGGACATCGTACAATTCAAGGCTGTCAGAAGCGTCGAGGATGGCCTGAGGGCCCTTATCGGCACCTTTGACAAAAGTGCTGGTGCCATCGTATGGCACGGGAAGAAGCACGTAGCGAGCATTGTCCAGCTGGCAAAGTTCCTCGTCCATGTCGAGGAAATGGGTTAGGTGTTTTATCATGATGCAAGTTCCTTTGCTAAATATTGCGCGGTATAGCCCACGTTCTTGGCCACGATCTCCTCAGGCGTGCCCTCTGCGAGCACTTCACCGCCGGAGCGACCACCTTCGGGACCCATGTCGATGATCCAGTCGGCCATCTTGATGACATCCATGTTGTGCTCGATGATGATCACCGTATTGCCGCGGTCCACCAGCCTGTTGAGGACATCCATCAAGATGGCAATGTCCTGAAAATGCAAGCCAGTGGTGGGCTCGTCGAGGATGTAGACAGTCTGGCCGGTCTCCTTTTTGGAGAGCTCGGCGGCCAGCTTCACGCGTTGGGCTTCGCCACCAGAAAGGGTGGTGGAGGATTGACCGAGTCGTAGGTAGCCGAGGCCAACGTCGGCCATCGTCTTGAGCGGCTTCACGATGGAAGGGATGTTCTCGAAGAAAGGAATAGCATGTTCGATGTCCATCTCCAGAATGTCGTTGATGGATTTTCCTTTGTATCGCACTTCAAGAGTCTCATCATTGTATCGTTTGCCGTTGCATTTCTCGCAGGTGACGTACACATCGGGCAGGAAGTTCATCTCAATGGTCTGCACTCCTGCACCTTTGCACTCTTCGCAGCGACCGCCGGACACGTTGAAAGAGAACCTACCGGGCTTGTATCCGCGGATCTTGGATTCGGGCATCTCGGCAAAGAGTTTGCGAATGTCGTCGAATACGCCAACGTACGTGGCTGGATTTGAGCGTGGAGTACGCCCGATGGGCTGTTGGTTGATCTCGATAATCTTGTCGATGTATTCCAACCCTTCGATTTCGGTGTATTCCAGAGGTTTCTTGTCGGAGTTGTAGACGTAGTGGCTGAGGATCGGGTAAAGGGTCTCGTTGATGAGGGTGGACTTGCCGCTGCCGGAGACTCCCGTGACGCAGATGAGTGTCCCAAGCGGGAAATCCACGGTGATGTTCTTGAGGTTGTTGCCGTTGGCGCCGACGAGGGTGAGTTGGTGCCCGTTGCCTGGACGACGCATTTTGGGGACTGCAATGTTTTTGCGATGGGTGAGATAGTCGGCGGTGAGAGAGTCTGCTTGGAGGATATCCTCATAAGTGCCACTAGCCACGATGTCGCCGCCGCACTCGCCAGCTCCAGGGCCGACGTCCACGATGAAGTCCGCAGCCTCCATCATGTCGCGGTCGTGTTCCACCACGAGAACAGAGTTGCCCAAGTCACGCAAGTCCTTGAGCGATTGGATAAGCAAGTGGTTGTCTCGTTGATGCAAGCCGATGCTCGGCTCGTCAAGGATGTACATCACGTTCACCAGCTGGGAGCTGATCTGCGTGGCCAAACGGATGCGTTGCGCCTCCCCACCCGACAACGATGCAGCCGAACGATCCAACGACAAGTATTGGATGCCTACGTTGCACAAGAACTTCAGTCGGAAGGAGATCTCGCGGATGATCTCTGAGGCGATGCGTCGCTTGGCAGGGTCCAACTTTTGGGGTAAAGCCTCTATCCATTCCGACAACTCTTGGATGTCCATGTGCGACAATTCAGCGATGTTCTTGTCTTCGAGACGGAAATGCAACGACTCCTTGCGGAGACGTGTGCCGTGACAGTGCGGACAAGGCACCATGTTAATGAACTGGTTGATCCACTTGCGCAATGATGCCGGCATGTTGTCGTCGTTCAAGTTGCGGATATAATTGACCACACCCTCGAAGGATTTCTTCATCGGGGCGAGACCTTCGTACTCTCTTTTCACATAAAGCCATTCGGGAGAACCATACAACACCATGTTGAGGTTCTGTTCCGACAATTCCTTGATGGGAGTGGACAAGGAGAAGTGATATTTTTCAGCCAATGCATCCAATTCCCTGAATAACAGGGTGCTCTTGTAATCGCCAATGACAACGATGCCGCCCTCTTTGATGGACTTTGAGTCATCAGGAATCATTTTTCCCAAATCTATCTCCGACACCACGCCCAAACCGCTACAGTGCTCACAAGCGCCGTAGGGCGAATTGAAAGAGAAACTGTTAGGCTCGGGTTCGGGATAAGAGATGCCAGTGGTGGGACACATCAAGAACTTGCTATAGTTCTTCACTTCATTGGTGTCGTTGTCCATGATCATGATGGAGCCTTTGCCATACTTCATGGCGAGATGCACGCTGTTGTTGAGGCGTACTTTGGAGAACTCCGACACGTTAAGGTTGTCGATGGCCAACTCGATATCGTGAATCTTGTAACGATCTATCTGCATGTTTAGCAGTAGCTTGCGCATTGTCCCATCGATGCGGACACGGGTAAATCCTTGCTTGCGCAAATTCTCGAACAGCTCGCGATAGTGTCCTTTCCTTCCCTTGATAATGGGCGCCAATAAGGTGATATGACATCCACTATAGTGGGAGATGATGAGGTCGATGAGCTCCTTTTCGGAGTAATGGACCATCTTCTCTTCCGTGTTGTATGAATAGGCATCGGCCACGCGAGCGTAGAGCAGACGCAAGAAGTCGTACACCTCCGTGATGGTGCCCACCGTGGAACGAGGATTCTTGTTTACGGTTTTTTGTTCGATGGAGATGACAGGATTAAGACCGGAAATCTTGTCTACGTCCGGATGCTCCAGATGACCAATAAATTGGCGGGCATAAGCTGAAAAGGTCTCCATGTAGCGCCGTTGACCCTCTGCATAAATGGTGTCGAAAGCAAGGGAAGACTTACCGCTGCCGCTTAAGCCGGTAATCACCACCAACTTCTGTTGGGGAATGGTGACAGATACATCTTTTAGGTTGTTCTCTCGAGCACCTGAAACCACCAGAGCGTCCTCAGCATAATGATTGTCTTCCATAGGGAAAATGGCCTTGAAAAATAAGGCCGCAAAGATACAAAATTTAGACGATAGAAATAATCCAAGGAGCCAATGAACCGATGAGCCAGTTGTATAACGATAGAACAATTGGAGACTCCGCCCGACGCTACGTACCGCGCGGGATGGGACAAATGGGATAATGGGGAAAGTATTCCTAATTCCTCATTCCTTACGTCTTAAATCTTTTTTCGTATTTTTGCGCCGTTCATTTTAACATTAAATAAGTATGAAAAAATTTATACTCCTTTTATTATGCCTCTTCTTGGTTGGCGGTTATGCCGTGCAGGCACAGGACAACAACAAACCGGCCAAGACCGAAAAGGCCCCCAAGCCCAAGAAGGCCAAGAAAGACAAGAGTGCGGTGCGCACCGGCTGGACTTTCGGCATCCTGCCCTCTGTGGCCTACGACGCCGACAAGGGATTCCAATATGGCGTGCTGGCCAATGTCTATGACTTCGGCGATGGCTCCATCTATCCCGAATATTTCCACTCCCTCTATTTCGAGGCGGCATACACGACCAAACGCTCCGGCATCTTTCGTGTGGCCTATGACTCCAAATATCTCATCCCGGGTCACCGACTCAAGATCGACGCCTCGTACCTGCCTGATGCCTTGTGCGACTTCTATGGCTTCAACGGCTACCAGACCGTCTACAATGCCGGCTGGGCCAAGAAGAAATACGACGACTACATCTCCCGCGCCTTCTACAAGTCGCAGCGCGACCTGTTTCGTGTGGCAGCCGACATAGACGGTAATATCGGCGGGAAATGGTATTGGAACGCCGGTCTCGGACTGCTCGGCTACCAGATTGGAAGCGTCAACTTGGATATGATCAACCGCAACAAGAAGCCCGAGAACATCCTGCCCGATGTGGACGGCCTCTATGAAAAATACGTCAAGTGGAACATCCTCGCGCCCAACGAGGCCAACGGCGGCTGGCATCCCTATCTGCGTGGTGGTATCACCTACGATAGCCGCGACCGCCAACAGAACACCCAAAGGGGTATGAACGCCGAGTTCTTTTGGACCTATAACGCCGCCTTCGGCGAGGACAAGGAGTTCAACAACTTGATGTTCAACGCTTCCTTCCGTCACTTTGTGCCCATTTACAAGGACTACATCACCTTCGCCTATCGCGTGGCTACGCAACTTACCGTGGCGGGCAACTCCCCGTTCTATTTGAGCAACTATTACAACAACTTGTTCATTCAACGTGTTATTTATGAAGGATTGGGTGGAGGTAATACGCTTCGCGGCGTGCTCCGTAACCGCATCACCGCTCCGGGCTATGCTTTTGCCAACGTGGAGTTCCGTTTCAAACTTTGCCAGTTCGACATCGGGAAAGAACACTTTTTCATTGGACTCAACCCCTTCGTTGACGCAGGTATGGTGCTCCAACCCTATAAGTTGGACGAACGTGTCATCCGTCAGAATATCGCCGAAAACGATCCTGAGTTCGATGTCTCGCAATTGGATGACTACATCGTGTTCGGTGACCAAGCCCAAGTCTTCCGTCCGCACCTGGCCGGTGGCCTTGGCCTCAAGCTGATGATGAACGACAACTTCGTGCTTTCCGTCGACTGGGCCGTTCCTTTCAACAAACGCGACAATGACGGTATGGCCAACATCTACGTGAAGATGGGCTATATGTTCTAAAATGTTGGAGGAAGAATGATCATCCAAGAAGACTGCTCTTTAAAACCTTATAACACCTTCCATCTGGCGGCGCGTTGTCGCCGAATGGTGATGGTGGAGCATCCCGATGAGGTGCTCGAATTGGCGGACAAAGGGGTCTTCCAGTCGCAATTCTATATACTGGGCGGCGGCAGTAACGTGCTCTTCACGCAAGACTTCTCCGGCACTATTGTGCATCCCGCCTTTGTCGGAATCGAGAGGGTAGGGGAGGATAAAGATAGTGTCCAACTCCGTGTGGCCGCAGGTGAGGAGTGGGCCGACCTTTTGGATTATTGCCTGAAGAACGAACTTTACGGTCTGGAGAACCTGATCGGCATCCCCGGGCTCGTGGGCAGTGCTCCGGTGCAGAATATCGGCGCCTATGGCGTGGAGGTGAAGGACTGCATCGAGCGCGTGGAGGGTGTCCTTTTGGATTCCCGTGAACACTTCAACTTCTCCAACGATCATTGCCGTTTCGGCTATCGGGATTCCGTCTTCAAACACGAACTGAAAGGCAAGGCCTTCATCACTTTCGTGACGTTTCGGCTGGCCAAAGAGTCACGTTATGTCCTGACATACAAGGCGTTGGCCAACGAATTGGAACGTCGCGGATGGCAGCCCTCCCTGCACAATATCGCCAGTTGCATCACGGATGTGCGCAACAGCAAGCTGCCTGACATCACTCGGATAGGTTGCGCAGGCAGTTTCTTCAAGAACCCCGTGGTGACGCGCGAAGAATATGAGGAGTTGCTGGGACGTGTCCCCGACTTGGTCTCCTATCCCGCTCCTGACGGGAGAGTCAAGTTGGCCGCCGGACAACTCATCGAAAAGGCCGGCTGGAAAGGCCGCCGTTTAGGAGATGCGGGTGTCTACGACAAGCAAGCCCTCGTGCTCGTCAACTACGGCGACGCCACGCCCGCCGAGATTGTGAATGTTTGCCGACAAGTTATCTGGGATGTGGAAGACAAATTCGGGGTTACTCTATCCCCCGAAGTAAATATCTTGTAGCCTTTGGCTTGTTATCTTAATTATTGTTAATATCAAAGTCAATAGGTCGTTTTTGTTATTTTTGCACCTGTTTTTTCAAGAAAATATAGACAATGGATAAAGTAACCATTCTCCCATACGACCGAATATACAAGAACTTCATCGACCCGAAGTATCTTCACGACGGTCATGACGAGTATTATTACCGCAACCAGCAGGCCAAGGTCCCCGAAGGCGGTTGGCGTCATCTGCGCTCTGATGAAATAGAGCGGCTCGTGAACAACAGCAATACCGCGTCCAATTGGGATGACATCTGGGTTTCGGAGGAGTTCGACACCAACCGCATTCGCAACAACCGTTTCTTCGGAATGGTTCGGATTGGCCGAGTGCGCAACGAAATTCTGCAATACCACGACCTTCGTTTGCCCGTGGGCATCACCGACAGCAGCATCATATCCTGTGATATCGGTAATGACGTGGCTGTGCACGACGTGCACTATATGGCCAATTGCATCATCGGCGACCGATGCATCCTCTTCAACATCCACGAACTCTCCACCACCGACCACTCCAAGTTCGGCAACGGTGTCATCAAGGAAGGGGAGCCGGAGGATGTGCGCGTATGGCTGGAGGTTATGAACGAGAACGGCGGCCGTCCCATCCTGCCCTTTGACGGGATGATTACCGCCGATGCTTATCTGTGGGCCAAGTTCGCCGACAACACACGCCTCCAGGAACGCCTCAAGGAGATCACCCAGAACAGTATGGACAACCACCGTGGCTTCTACGGCACCATCGGCGAGGGTTGCGTCATCAAGAACTGCTGGATTCTGAAAGATACCAAAATAGGACCGTGCTGCTACATCAAAGGAGCCTCTAAACTGAAGAATGTCACCATCAATTCGTCGGAAGAAGAACCCTCGCAGATTGGCGAAGGCGTGATTATGGTGAACGGCATCACGGGTTTTGGCTGTCACATCTTCTATTCTGTTACGGCAGTGCGTTTTCTGTTGGGCGACAACTGCAACCTCAAGTATGGCGCTCGTGTCATCTACTCCGTGTTGGGCGACAACTCCACAATTTCCTGTTGCGAGGTGCTCAACAACCTCATTTTCCCATCGCACGAGCAGCACCACAACAACTCGTTCCTCATCTCGGCGTGCGTGATGGGCCAGAGCAATATGGCCGCCGGAGCCACCGTGGGCTCCAACCACAACAGTCGCGCCACCGACGGCGAAGTGGTGGCTGGACGCGGATTCTGGCCCGGACTCTGCACCAGCGTCAAACATTCGTCCAAGTTCGCCTCCTTTACCCTTCTTGCAAAATCCGACTTTCCGCACGAACTCAACATCCGTCTGCCTTTCAGCCTGGTGAGCAACAACGCCACATCCAACGAGTTGGAGGTGATGCCCGCCTATTGGTGGATGTACAATATGTACGCCATCGCCCGCAACACTTCAAAATATCTAAAGCGCGACACCCGCAAGCGCAAGATCCAGAACATCGAGTTCGAGACCTTCGCGCCCGACACTATGGAGGAGGCCATAGAGGGCCGGAAACTCCTTGAAGGCTGGACCGCCAAGGCCTATCTGCTCGAAAAAGGGGAATATCACCCGAATATGGATTTCAAAGAGTTGCGCAAAATTGGCAAGAATATACTGGATAACGAACCGGATACGGCCAAACGGCTGGAAGTGCTTGGTGAAGGCATGGAGAACGGTAGTCGAAAGGTGCGTATATTGAAGGCCTATGAGGCCTATCACGCCTATGGCGAGATGATCACCTACTACGCCGTGCGCAATATCCTCCGCTTCCTGCGCGAGAATCCGTCCGTCTCCCTCGCCGAACTGTGCGACGAGATAGAAAGCAAACGCCAGCGCGAGTGGATCAATATGGGCGGACAACTGATGAATGGCGACGACGTGGAACAACTCATCCACGACATCAACTACGGCGTGCTCAACAACTGGGCCGACATCCACCACCGCTACGACGAGATCTGGAGAAGCTATCCGATGGAGAAATTGCGCCATGCCTACTTGTCGCTAATTTTCTTGCACAAGAATACGGACACCACCCTTACACCCGAACTCTGGAAACAGACATTGCTCGAAGCCAAGCACATCCAACAATATGTCTGCGATCAGGTATACCTCACCCGTAAAAAAGACTACGATAATGCGTACCGTAGCGCCACTTTCCGCAATGAAGAAGAAAAAATTGCGGTCATCGGAACTATCGACGAGGTGAGTTTTGTAAAACAGATTCGTCAAGAGACGGAGGAATTTTTGAAAGAAGTGGACGGCCATCTTCAAAAATTATAGTTTTGATTATTGTTAAAAAAAGCAAATATGAGAGTCATCATTAAAAACAACTACGAAGAAATGTCACGATGGGCCGCGGCTCATATCGTGGAGCGTATCAACGCGTACAATCCCACCCCAGACAAACCTTTCGTATTGGGTTTGCCTACGGGTTCCACGCCGATAGGCACTTACCAGGAGTTGATTCGTTTGCACAAGGAGGGTGAAATCTCCTTCAAGAACGTGGTCACCTTCAATATGGATGAATATGTCCGCATCCCGATGGACCATCCCGAGAGCTATCACTCCTTTATGTGGAACAATTTCTTCAATCATATTGATATTCAAAAGGATAATGTCAACATTCTGAACGGTAACGCCGAGGATGTCGAAGCCGAGTGTGCCCGTTACGAAGCCAAGATCAAGGGTTACGGGGGCATAGAGTTGTTTATGGGCGGCATCGGTCCCGACGGACACATCGCCTTCAACGAGCCGGGCTCGTCCCTGACCTCTCGCACACGGGTGAAGACGCTCACGATGGACACCGTCATCGCGAACTCACGATTCTTCGACAACGACATCAACCAGGTGCCGAAGACCGCCTTGACGGTAGGTGTGGGCACCGTGATGGACGCCCGCGAAGTGATGATCCTCGCCAACGGTCATGGCAAGGCCCGCGCGCTAGCCGCCGCCATCGAAGGCCCTGTCAGCCAGATGTGCACCGTGTCCGTGCTCCAAATGCACCCCAAGGGCATCATCGTCTGCGACGACGCGGCCTGCGACGAACTGACCTATGGCACCGTCAAGTATTTCAAAGACATCGAAGGAAGAAACTAATTTTCTATCATCATTAAAAATCCAAAATAACACTCTATGAATATCTCCGTTGCAGGCACTGGATATGTCGGTTTGAGCATCGCGACCCTGTTGGCCCAGCACAATCACGTGATTGCTGTGGACATTGTGCCCGAGCGCGTGGAACTGGTCAACAACAAGAAATCGCCCATCCAGGACGACTATATCGAAGACTATCTAGCGCACAAGAATTTGGACCTTCGCGCCACCCTGAATGCTGAGGAGGGCTATCGGGATGCAGACTTTGTGGTAATTGCCGCCCCTACCAATTATGACAGCCAGAAGAACTTCTTCGACACCTCCGCCGTGGAGGCTGTCATTACTGCCGTGCTGCGCGTTAACCCCAAAGCCGTAATGGTCATCAAGAGCACCATCCCCGTGGGTTATACCCAGCAGGTACGTCGGAAGTTCGCCATAGATGGCAAGTTGCCCAACATCCTCTTCGCTCCCGAATTTTTGCGGGAGAGCAAGGCGCTGTACGACAACCTCTATCCTTCCCGCATCATAGTGGGCCACGATGACGATCCATTTTTGACCGAGAAGGCGCGCGAGTTTGCTGCCCTCATCAAACAGGGTGCGCTCAAGGAGGATGTGCCCGTACTCTTTATGGGCACCACCGAAGCCGAGGCCGTGAAACTCTTCGCCAACACGTACCTCGCTCTTCGCGTCTCTTACTTCAACGAACTTGACACCTACGCCGAAATGAAAGGACTCAACACCCGTCAGATCATAGAAGGCGTATGTCTCGACCCCCGCATCGGCACGCACTACAACAACCCCAGTTTCGGCTACGGCGGCTATTGCCTGCCCAAGGACACCAAACAGTTGCTCGCCAACTACGAAGACGTGCCCCAAAATATGATGAGCGCCATCGTTGAGAGCAACCGCACGCGCAAGGACTTTATCGCCGACCGCGTGCTCAATATGGCCGGATACTACGACTACTACAACCGGGGCGACTTCAATCCGGGCTCGGAGAGGCCGTGTGTCATCGGCGTCTATCGCCTTACGATGAAGAGTAACTCCGACAACTTCCGCCAATCGTCCATCCAAGGTGTGATGAAACGCGTCAAGGCCAAAGGCGCCACCGTCATCATCTATGAACCCACCTTGCAGGATGGCACCACCTTCTTCGGCAGTTTGGTGGTTAATGATATTGACAAGTTTAAGCAACAAAGCAATGCCATCATCGCCAACCGCTATGACAACTGCCTCGACGATGTGGCAGACAAAGTATACACTCGTGACATCTTTAAAAGAGACTAAAACAATTAATAATATGAACACACTAAAAGACATCAAGATAGCTGTCATCGGACTGGGATATGTGGGCCTGCCGTTGGCACGACTTTTCTCCACAAAATTTCCCACCATTGGCTATGACTTGAGTCAAGCACGTGTGGATGCTTTGATGAGCGGCCACGATGCCACTTTGGAGGTGGCCGACGACCTGTTGCAGGCTGCCATTCGCGACCATGGGTTCCGCTGCACCACCAATCTTGATGACATCCGCGACTGCAACTTCTACGTTGTGGCTGTGCCTACCCCGGTGGACGAGAACAATCGTCCGGACCTTCAGCCCTTGTGGGGCGCGTCTGAGGTTGTGGGCAAAGTGATAGGCAAGGGCGACGTGGTGGTTTACGAGAGCACCGTCTACCCAGGCGTGACGGAAGAAGAGTGTCTCCCCGTTGTGGAACGTGTCTCCGGCCTTAAGCTCAATATCGACTACTATGCCGGCTATAGTCCCGAGCGCATCAATCCAGGCGACAAGCAGCACACGGTCGAGAAAATCAAGAAGGTGACCTCTGGCTCCACGCCCGAAATCGCCGACTTGGTGGATGCAGTATACAACGCTGTCTTGGTGAATGGCACGCACAAGGCTCCCAGCATCAAGGTGGCCGAGGCATCCAAGATTATCGAGAACTCGCAGCGCGACGTCAATATCGCCTTTATGAATGAGCTGGCCAAGATCTTTAACGCCATGGGCATTGACACCCACGATGTCATCGAGGCTGCCGCCAGCAAGTGGAACTTCATTAAGCTCAGTCCGGGTTTGGTAGGAGGACATTGCATCTCCGTGGATCCCTATTACCTCATTCAGAAAGCACAAGTTTACGGCGTCTTGCCCCGCGTGATGAGCAACGCCCGCCGCCTAAACGACGGTATGGGCGCATACGTGGCCAACCAAACCATCAAGTGTATGAACAAGAAAGGCGTGATGGTGAAGGATTCCAAAATACTCATCCTCGGCATCACGTTCAAGGAGAACTGTCCCGACATCCGTAATACCAAGGTGGTGGACATCTATCATACCCTTCGCGAATATACTCCCAACATCACCATCTACGATCCTTGGGCCAATGCGGACAAGGTGAAGAGAGAATACGGAATTGAAATTCAAAATCCAGAATCCAGCATTCAAAGTACGAAATATGATGCCGTAATCTTGGCGGTGGCGCACAAGGAGTTCCAAAACCTGGATGTCAAGGCACTGTTGTCCGACAACGGCGTAGTCTATGACGTGAAAGGCATTCTGCCACGTGATATTGTGGACGGAAGACTCTAGACACTTGCGACGCAAGCGAAAGACCAAAATTCAAAATTCTATCATCTCTAATCTCTAATCACTTTGTTCTCTGCTCATTTTTCTCTATCTTTGTCACTATGTTTAAAAAGTGTTCAATATTAGTTTTTATACTCTCTTTGTTGATTATGAATAATATCGTTGTCGCCCAGGATTCGTTGCTGTCACCCAAGATTTTTGGGTTGATGGAGGCGAAATCGGACACGGAACGATATGAAGTCTTGTACATGACCCACGTGGCTGCTATTAGGGCTGGTTCCACAGTTGACTATAGTGGTATCGATACATTGACAATAGAGGTGCCTCTCAATGCGGAATGTATCCCGTTGGGAGCGGTGACGGACTTTAAAGGCCTTACCCTGCGTGTGAAGAACCGCAGCAAGCTTTGTTATCTCTTTGAACGCAAACAGTCTGGCAAAGAGGTTGCCATTGACAAGGCGCTTCTGGATGGGAAAGATCTCTCGTCTGTCCCGGATCTGGCTGTCGGATTGCATCAGGTGGTTGTGGAAGACCAGACTCCGTGGGTGGCACAACGAGAAGGCTACAAGTATCCAGCCATTCGTCGGGATATCCTACTCGTCTGTGATGGTTTGGTGCGCAATAGTCCAGTGACAACCTATAACAACGAACAATCAAATCCCAAGTGCACCTTCTGCCAAGTGGACGAGAACGAGAATCCTGTGGTGATTCAGAATATCACAATTTTGCGTGACGAGGGCAATACATACAAGATTTTGCCCTTCCGGATCTCTCATCAGAACAATTTGATGATAAAGAATGTCACCATCAAGACACCCTCAAGTACACTTGTGGCGGATGCCGCCATCGATATCAGCAATTGCACTAACGTCACTTTTGAAAACGTTACCATTGACGGGTCATACTCACGTTCCGACTATTATGGCTATGGCATCCAGATGAATAATGTGTGGAATAGCCGTTTTATTCGGCTCAAAGGCCATGCCCCATGGGGAATCTTTGGCACAAACAACATTAATACTGCATTTTTGCAGGAGTGCGACATCAACCGTTTTGACATCCACTGCTACGGCAGAGACGTGGAAGCTCGTAACTGTAAGTTCAGCAATCTGTATAACCAGTTTTCTTCCATGTACGGCAAATTGATTTATCGTAAATGTCGATTTGTCAGCTTTGTTCCCGTGCTTCTAGAGACTTCCTACAATGCTTATACCCCTTTCGATGTTGTCATGGAGGATTGTGTGTTCGATGCAGGAGCTAGTCGGAACTATTTCATCTCCGCAGGAAAACTGGATGCTGTGACCAATACCCGTCCAGAATTAGCCCAGAAACGATGGCCTAACATTTCCATCAAGAATATGACAGTAAATGTCCCTGGCAATGTGTCTCAGATTGTTGTGTATAAACCCAACACTCCGCCTGATAAAGGTGTTTCTGTCAACTACTTGTCGAAGATACAAATTGATGGTATGAAGTTCAATTATTCTGGCTCCGGCCAAACGGCAAGTCTTTACCTTTGCAGTAGACCTGTACCTATAGCTCGCAAGTACGATTGCCAAATCAGTCGTTTGGATATACTCCCCATGTCGGACGCCAAGATTACGCAAGCCACCAAAAAATATAGTTATCCTGCTAGTCTGATTGTCAATCTTCGTAACAGCTCCAGTGATCAGATTAAAGTCTCCAAGTCACGCCTCAATTACAACGTAGAGGCTAATGATACCTATAATATCGTCTATGACCGTTGTACCATAGGCATGATAAGGTACACTTCTAAAACCAATGGCACAAAACGCACTTATAAAAACTGTAATTTGTATCTTAATTGTAATGATGATGCGTTTTATTATATCGATAACCACGCGGTTTACAGTGGCTGTCTTTTCGTAGGGTGTGATCCAAAACGCAAAATCAACTTTACTGGAACCCATAATGATGTGGTGTTCAAGGATTGCCGAGTGAAAGATCACGTAAAGTTGTTGTTTAAAGGTTCGTCTAACAATAAAGAGTTTAAAAGCTTTACGCTAAAAGGGAAGAGATAGTATGGCAAAGAGCAAGACATTATATTTCTGTAAAAATTGCGGAGCGCAGTCGGCACAATGGATAGGTCGTTGTCCTTCTTGCGGGGAGTGGAACACATTTGTGGAGGAGGTGATTGAGCGAGAAGAGACTCCTGCCAAGGGGCGTTCTACGGCGGTGGTGACCAAAAGTGCACCGAAGCCCATCGATGAGGTGTCGCTTATGCAGCTGCCACGAGTGTCCACCACATTCGGTGAGTTCGATCGCGTACTTGGTGGCGGCATCGTGGCCGGTTCCATTGTGTTGTTGGGCGGCGAACCTGGCATAGGCAAGTCCACCCTCCTGCTACAGATGGCTCTCAATATTCAGGATCGTAAGATATTGTATGTCTCCGGCGAGGAGAGCGAAGCACAGCTCAAGATGCGTGCCAGCCGCATATCCACCCAAAAAGCACCCAACTGCTATGTGCTCACCGAGACAAGTACACAAGAGATCTTCAAACATGTCGAGAAGTTGAAGCCCGACATTGTCATTGCGGACTCCATCCAGACCATGCAAAGTAGCTTGCTGGACTCTTCTGCCGGTTCCATATCCCAACTCAAGGAGTGTGCGGCCGAATTTCAACATCTGGCTAAGACTACGGGCATCCCCGTGTTCCTCATCGGGCATATCACCAAAGATGGCAGTTTGGCGGGCCCCAAGATTTTGGAACATATCGTGGATACTGTCTTGCAATTTGAGGGCGACCAGCATTATGGCTATCGTATTGTCCGTTGCATCAAAAACCGTTTTGGCTCCACTGCCGAGTTGGGTATCTTCGAGATGACGCAAAACGGGCTCAACGAGATTCTCAACCCTTCCGAAATACTGCTTTCTCAGCACGACGAGGACTACAGTGGGCACGCTGTGTCTTGTGTTCTGGAAGGCAATCGTCCGATGATGATCGAGACCCAGGCCTTGGTCAGCTCCGCCGTGTATGGCATGCCGCAGCGCTCGGCCACAGGCTACGATATTCGACGCATGAACATGCTGCTCGCAGTCTTGGAGAAACGTTGCCATTTCAAGCTGGGAGCCAAGGACGTGTTCCTCAACATTGCCGGTGGCGTGAGGGTGGAAGACCCCGCCATAAATTTGGCCATCGTGGCTGCCATTCTCTCTTCCGCCATTGACATTGCCATCGATGCCAAAACCTGCTTTGCCGGCGAAATGGGCCTGAGTGGAGAAGTGCGCCCCGTGACGCGCATCGCCCAACGCATCGCCGAAGCCGACAAGCTGGGATTCACCCGCATGTTCGTGTCCAAATACAACCTCAAAGGCATCAAGACTTTCGACTTCAATATTAAAATCATTCCCATAACGAAGGTGGAAGAAATGATGAAACAACTCTTTGAGTAATTGGTAATTAGTGATTGAAAATGGAAGATTACAATAGTACAATATGCAAAGAAGGCATTGTGCGTGCCGTGCGAGGCGAAGATGTCGAGGTGGAAATCACCATCAGCTCAGCTTGCAGCGAATGCCATGCCAAGAGTTTCTGCATCCCCTCAGAGCAGACCCGGGAGACCGTTGTGGCCAAAAACCTGTATGGGGAAAACTTTGAGGTGGGCGACAAGGTACAATTGCTGTTGAAGGGGCGCTCCGGCGCCAAGGCCGTAGTGCTAGCTTACCTGTTGCCTTTCATCGTGTTGATGGTCGCCCTCTTCGGCACCTATGCCATCACCAAAAGTGAACTCGCCGGCGTCATCGTCAGCGTGGTGCTCGTGATTGTCTATTATTTTGTGCTCAAGACTAGAAACAAAAGAATAGAACAATCGTTCCAGTTTTTTGTACGGAAAATGGAAGCTTAATCTCCTTGCATTAGTTTATCCAACACCTCTACCGCCGCCTCCCAGTCGTAATACTGATGGACGTACTCGTTGCCGGCAGCGGCCACTTTTTGGCAATAGTCGGCATCTGTCAGCAGATGTCGGATCGCTTCCACATATTCATCGGTGGAGGCACAAGAGACCACGGCATGATGTTGGGAAGCCTCGTGGAGCGGTTTCGCGGCCAAAGGAGATGTGACGCAAGGCAAGGACATGGCCATAGCTTCCAACAACTTGTTCTGCAAGCCTGTTCCCATGCGCATGGGAGCGACAAACACGCGGCTTTTGGCATACCAGTCGGCCATGGAATCCACCCATCCCGTTACTATAATGTGCTCGCCTTGCAAAGCCGATACCTTCAAGGAAGGGGAAGCGCCACATAACACCAATTTGATGGTTGGAAAGTCGGGGAGTAGCCTAGGCAGGATGTCTTTGGCCAAGTACTCAGCCGCATCCACGTTGGGCCCATAGCCCATATTGCCCGAGAAAATGAGGTCGTACTCCTTGCGTTCCCCATGATAGGTGAAATGGTCGAAGTCCACACCGTTTGGGGTGACCACGATGTCGTCCTTGTCAGGATGCGGGATGAGGTCGCGGTCCACGGCCGTGATGATGGTCGTGTGATCGAACTTGTCGAAGATGCTTGCCTCATAGCGGGCCACGCGCCGGTGTTCCGTCTGGAAAATCCACTTGGCAAGGCCTTTGGATTTCTCGGCACGGCGGGCCATACCCTTAGAGAAGACATCTTGGAAATCCAGCGTCTTGGGCACGGAATAGCGTATCACGTATTCGGCCATCCGGAACAGTTGGCAGTATATGTGGTCGGGTTGCACTTTCCGGACGATTTCGTCCAGTTGGCGGGCGTTTTTCTTGTTGTAAAAGAGGCCGCATTGGAGGGGCAGGCCTTTGAAGAAGGCCCGTCCCACATTCCAGCAGCGTCTTAGGTTGTTGTTGTCGATCAGGAAAATCTCTTTGCAGAAAGGTTCCAGTTCCCGGCGGTCGGCGGCGGACACCGGCTTGTCATGCATAGCCGCCAGATATATGTCGTGGTGGGCCGCGAGGCAGCGTATCTGATGGTACGCACGCAGCTTGTCGCCCTTCTCGAGCGGATACGGGAATCGGGACAACACCACGAGGATTTTCATTGCATTACGGTTTAGCCGTTGATGACATTTTCGGTTTTGCGCATCAAGGATCTCTCCTTGCGATCGGCTTTCACCACATAGTCGTGTGCTTCGTTGATCATCTTGGCGGCATATTCTTTGTCGTCGAGGGAAGAAGCGTTGATCTTGACGTTGAGGTAGGCGCCGTGCACGGCAGCGCGTGCGCAGAGCACGCCCACGCCGGCATCGGAGACGGAGGCGGGGTTGCCCTTCTTGATCATCGCCTCGCAAATGTCGAACACCTCGAAGGCGGCCTTGATGGTCTTCATCGGCACCTCAGTGGCATATTTGGTGGCCTCTTGGATGGCCTGCTTGCGGGCGGCCTTCTCCTCGGGCGTGCCCTTGGGCATACCGAAGGCGTTCATAATGACGTTGAAGGCGTTGGTGTCCTCGTCCACGAGGGCGAGCAGCGTGTCTTTAACGGCCTGGCCCTTGACGGCCCACTTGGAGAAGTATTCCCACTTGGCGTCCCAGCCGGGCTTATGGGAAGAAAGGTTGGCGACCATCGTGCCGAGGGCTGCGCCGAGGGAGCCCATATAGGCGGAGATGGAACCGCCGCCGGGAGCCGGACTCTCGGAGGCTGTCTCGTTGGCGAAGCCTGTACAGGTCATATCGACCAACTTAGGCGTAGTGTCTTCTTTCTCAAGCAGATATTCAATCACCTTCTCATCGGGGTTGAACGGTTTGAGGTCGTCAAGGCCCATCGACTTGATGGCAATCTTGACCTTCTCCTTTTCGTCGATGCCGAGGGAGCGGTGTTGTTTGGCGAGATAATAGTTGCCGGCGTCGATGAGGGTCTTCTTCGGGATAAGGCCCACGATTTCGGCGCCCGTGACGCGCACACCGCGCTTGGCGGCTTTCTCCGTCACCTCGTCGAAGGCGATGTGGAGCGGTGTCTCATTGGTGTTGGTGATATTCATTGACACCTGTGCGATGCCGTATTCGGCGATGTACCAGCCGATGGCCTTTGTGCCTTTGAGCGTGCCGGGGATCATAACGGGCTTGCCGTCCTTGTCGAGCACCTTCTTACCTGTGATGGGGTTGCCCTCGCGTTTCGGGCGGCCCTTCTCGCGCACGTCGAAGGCGATGGCGTTGGCGCGACGCGTGGAGGTGGTGTTCAGGTTGTAGTTAACGGCGATGAGGAAGTCGCGGGCGCCCACGGCGGTGGCACCGCTCTTGGCGACGCTCTCGGTGAACTTGTTGGGACCGAAGTCGGGTTTCCACTCCTTGGTGGTGATCCGTTCTTTCAGGGCTTCGTACTCGCCTTGGCGGCAGTTGGCCAGATTGCGACGCTTCTCTTCGAAGGCGGCATTTTCGTAACAGTAAACGGGTATGTTGAGTTCTTCACCCACACGCTTGGCCAGCTTGTGGGCGTATTCAGCGGTCTCCTCCATCGTGATGTTGGCGACGGGTACGAATGGACAGACATCCGTGGCACCGAAACGCGGGTGGTCGCCATGATGATAACGCATGTCAATGAGCTCTTGGCATTTGGCGATCAACTTGAAAGCGGCTTCCACGACAGCATCGGGGGTGCCGACGAAGGTCACCACCGTGCGGTTGGTGGTCGCACCCGGATCCACATCCAACAAGGTGACACCTTCGGATTGGCGGATCACATCGGCCACTTGGTTGATAATCTCGGGATTTCTGCCCTCACTGAAGTTGGGAACACATTCTATTAACTGTTTCATAATTCGTAGAATATTGATTTTTAGATTATTGATGATATCGTCCAAAAGGGTTGCAAAGATAGGAAAAATAAAGAGTTTTTTTGTATCTTTGCACGCTTTTTCGGAAATACCTAAAAAGCAATGGCTTAACGCTTTTAATTAACAACAAATTTTAATAGAACAATTATGGCAGAAAAGAAATTCATGACTTGCGACGGCAACTGCGCAGCCGCCCACGTGGCGTACATGTTCAGTGAAGTGGCCGCCATCTATCCCATCACCCCCTCTTCCCCGATGGCAGAATACATCGACGAATGGAGCGCTGGTGGCAGAAAGAACATCTTCGGTGAGAACGTGAAGGTGGTCGAAATGCAATCCGAAGCCGGTGCCGCCGGTGCCGTGCACGGTTCCCTGCAGGCTGGTGCCCTCACCACGACCTATACCGCCTCCCAAGGCCTCTTGCTGATGATCCCCAATATGTACAAGATCGCTGGCGAATTGCTGCCCGGCGTCTTCCACGTCTCCGCACGTGCCCTCGCCGCCCAGGCATTGTCCATCTTCGGCGACCACGCCGACGTGATGAGCGCCCGCCAGACTGGTTTCGCCTTCCTGGCTACTGGTTCCGTGCAAGAGATTATGGACCTTGCCCCTGTGGCTCACCTCGCCGCCATCGAAGGCCGCGTGCCGTTCGTGCATTTCTTCGACGGCTTCCGTACCTCCCACGAAATCCAGAAGGTCGAAGCCACCAACCAAGAGGATGTCGAAAAGCTCATCAACTGGGATGCCCTGAAGGCCTATCGCGAAAGAGCTTTGAATCCTGAGCACCCCGTGACCCGCGGTACCGCCCAGAACCCCGACATCTATTTCCAGACCCGCGAACTGCAGAACAAATACTACGACGAACTTCCCGACATCGTAGCCAAATATATGAAGGAGATGAGCAAGATCACCGGTCGTGAGTACGCTCCGTTCACCTATTACGGTGCTCCCGACGCTACCGACGTGATCATCGCTATGGGCTCCATCACCGACGTTATCAAGACCGTCATCGATAAGGAGAACGCCGCCGGCAAGAAACTCGGCCTTGTCAGCGTCCACCTCTATCGCCCGTTCAGCGTGAAATATCTGCAACAGGTATTCCCGACCTCCGCAAAACGCGTCTGCGTCCTCGACCGTACCAAGGAACCCGGCGCCAACGGCGATCCTTTGTATCTCGACATTGTGGAAGCCTTCAAGGATTGCCCGAACCACCCGATGATCATCGGCGGCCGCTTCGGTCTCTCCTCCAAGGACACCACCCCCGCCCAAGTCGTGGCTATTTTCGAAAACCTCGCCTCCGAGAAGCCGATGAACCAATTCACCGTTGGCATCAACGACGATGTGACCTTCAAGTCCCTCAAGGTTGGCAAGGAAATCTCCATCCTGCCTGCTGGCACTTTCGAAGCCAAATTCTACGGCCTCGGCGCTGACGGTACCGTGGGTGCCAACAAGAACTCCATCAAGATCATTGGTGACAACACCGACAAATACAGCCAGGCATATTTCGACTACGACTCCAAGAAGTCCGGTGGTTACACCTGCTCCCACCTTCGTTTCGGCGACAAGCCCATCCTGGCTCCTTACCTCGTGGGTACGCCCGACTTCGTGGCCGTGCACGTGCCTTCCTACCTGCGCAAATACGACTGCCTGCGCGGTCTGAAGGACAATGGCACCTTCCTCTACAACTCCCCGTGGAGCGTGGAAGAGACCAAGACGCACCTGCCTGATTTCGTGAAGAAATATCTGGCCCTGCACCACATCAACATGTACATCATCGACGCTACGAAGATCGCCGGCGAGATTGGTTTGGGCAACCGTACCAACACCATCCTGCAAAGCGCATTCTTCAAGATTTCCGGCGTCATTCCTTACGACCTGGCCGTTGAGCAGATGAAGAAATTCATCGTCAAGTCCTACGGTAAGAAGGGTGAGGATATTGTGAACATGAACTATGCCGCCGTCGATCGTGGTGGCGAAATCCAAAAGGTGGAAATCCCTGCAGAATGGGCTAACCTCGACTGCACCACCGATTTCGTATTCGAGCACAACGCCGACGATCCCGACTTCATCAACAAGGTGATGCGCCCGATGGTGGCACAGTGTGGTAACGACCTGCCCGTGAGCGCCTTCAAGGAAATCGTGGACGGCACTTTCCCGGCTGGCACTACCGCTTACGAAAAACGTGGCGTGGCCACCGTCGTTCCCGAGTGGGATCCGACCAAGTGTATCCAATGTAACCAATGTTCTGTCGTGTGTCCTCACGCTGCCATTCGTCCGGTCGTGATGAACGACGAAGAACTGAAGGGTGCTCCCGAGTCTATGAAGGCCATCGACGTGAAGGCTCCGAAGGAACTCGCCGGTATGCATTTCCGTATGCAAGTTTCCGTCCTCGACTGTACGGGTTGCGGCAACTGCGCCGACGTTTGTCCCGCCAAGGAGAAGGCTTTGACGATGAAACCGTTCGAGAGCCAACTCCACGAAGCCGACAACTGGACCTATGGTCAGAAGAAGGTCGCATACAAGGACAATATGCTCGACAAGTTCGCCAACATCAAGAACAGCCAGTTCGCACAGCCGCTGTTCGAGTTCTCCGGCGCTTGCGCTGGTTGCGGCGAAACTCCGTATATCAAGACCATCACCCAACTCTTCGGTGAAAGAATGATCGTGGCCAACGCCACGGGTTGTTCCTCTATCTATGGTGGTTCCGCTCCTGCTACTCCGTACTGCAAGAACTGCAGAAGCGGCAAGGGTGTGGCTTGGGCCAACAGCTTGTTCGAGGACAACGCCGAGTTCGGCTTGGGTATGGCTACTGCCACCCGCAAGATGCGCGACCGCGTAGAGCGCGTTATGAAGGAAGCCATCGCAGAGTGCAAGTGCTGCAGCGCTGAACTCAAGGCTCTCTTCCAGGAGTGGATCGACAACCGCGAAGATGGTGTCAAGACCGCCGAGTTGGCAGACAAGATCATCGTGGAATGCGAGAAGTGTGGTTGCGACTATTGCAAACAAATCATCGACCTCAAGGATCACTTGGTCAAGAAGAGCCAGTGGATCTTCGGTGGTGACGGTTGGGCTTACGACATCGGCTTCGGCGGTTTGGACCACGTGTTGGCATCTGGCGAGGACGTGAATGTGCTCGTGCTTGACACGGAGGTTTACTCCAACACCGGTGGTCAGAGTTCCAAGGCTACCCCTGCCGGCGCAGTCGCCAAGTTCGCCGCTTCCGGTAAGAAGGTGCGCAAGAAAGACCTCGGTATGATTGCCAAGAGTTACGGCTATGTGTATGTGGCACAGGTCGCTCTCGGCTCCAGCCAGGCCCAGTACTTCAAGGTCATCAAGGAAGCCGAGGCATATCACGGACCTTCCTTGATCATCTGTTACGCTCCGTGTATCAACCACGGCATCAAGATCGGTATGGGTCACTCCCAGTTGGAAGAGAAGTTGGCCGTCGAGTGCGGTTACTGGCACTTGTGGCACTTCAATCCTGAAGAGGACGAAGCCGGCAAGAACGGTTTCCACCTTGACAGCAAGGAGCCCGACTGGAGCAAGTTCCAGAACTTCATCATGGGCGAGGTCCGTTACAACAGTTTGTTGAAGACCTTCCCGGAGGAAGCCAAGGAATTGTTCACCAAGACCGAGCAGTTCGCGAAACTGAGATACGAAGGGTATAAGAAGTTGAGCGAAGAATAAGAATTGCAAATTCCTATAATCGGATAAGGCCTGCCCGCGAGGGTGGGTCTTTTTTTCTGCCTCAAGACAGTAAAATCTGCCTCATTGCAAGGAAAAACGAGGCAGATTTTTATTCCTAAATAAATAAGGTATAGGATATTGTTTTATCCATTCTTTCCAATTTTGCAAAATGGGAAGATTTTGTATCTTTGCAATCTAATCCACCATATTATGCTCCCCATCAACACCCCCGCCCCCTACTTCGAGGGCACAGACGAGAACGGCAATGCCGTGAAACTGACAGACTTCGCCGGCAAGAAGTTGGTGCTCTACTTCTATCCTAAGGACAGCACGCCGGGTTGCACCGCCGAGGCATGCGACCTGCGCGACAACTACCAGCGCTTCCTCGCGCAAGGGTACGCCGTGCTGGGCGTGAGTCGCGACAGCGCGGCCTCACACCAGAAGTTCATCGCCAAGTACGAACTCCCCTTCCACCTCATCGCCGACACCGACCTGACCATCCTCAAGGCCTACGAAGCATGGGGCAAGAAGAAGATGTATGGCAAGGAGACGGAGGGCACACTGCGCACTACCTACGTCATCAACGAGCAAGGCATCATCATTGACGCCATCGGTAAGGTCGATACCAAAAACCACACGGCGCAACTGCTGAAATAAGGACGGATACTGTTATTTGGCTTTAGCCTTGGCCTTATCCTTTTCCATCTCGTCTAATTCCTCCTTGTAAGGGCATTCTGGATAGCTGGTCTTTACGAAAGAGTAGATGAGCAGTCCTGCGCCGACGAGGACGAGCGGGATGCTGAGGATTTGACCGTTGTTGAGGGCGTGGCCCACCTCGGAGGCGACTTGCACTTCCTTGAAGAACTCAATAATGAATCGGGCGGCGAAGATGACCGTCAGCGTGATTCCGGAGGTGCGGCCCGCCGCCACTTTGCCCTTGGCAAACTTGAAGTAATAGAGTATCAAGCACAAAAACAGGGTGAGATAAACGACGGATTCGTAAAGCTGGGCCGGGTGGCGAAACGTGCCCGCAATGCCAGGACCACCCATGGTGAAGTCGAAAGCCCATGGCACGGTCGTGATGCTGCCCACAATCTCGTGGTTCATCAGGTTGCCACAACGCACGAAGGCTGCCGCAATGGGCACCGCGATGGCTAAACGGTCCAACAACCACAAGAAGTTGATTTTATGACGCCAAGTGTAATAGATGACAAAACAGATGATGGCGATCACGCCGCCGTGACTCGCCAGTCCCTGATACCCTACAAACTTGCCGTCATGGAAAGGCAAAATGATCTCCAAAGGATTTGAGATGAACATCTCCGGCTCGTAAAACAAGAAATGTCCCAATCGTAAACCTACCACGGTCCAGACGATAGTCCAAATTGAAATTTTGTCCAACAGCTTCTGTGAGAGCTTTTCGGTCTTGAAAATTCGTTGCAGGGTATAATATGCAAGCAAAAAGCCCGTTGCAAGAAAAATACCGTACCAACGCACCGCCAACGAACCGAGGTGGAACGCAATTGGGTTGACTTTCCAAGTTATTGTACACAATGTATCTATGAATGACATAATCTTTATTATTTAGGCCGCAAAAGTACGAAAAAAGGCGGTCTATGTCGGACTTTTTTTCTTACTTTTGCAAACTTTAAAACCTTAACCATACCTATGGAAGATACAAATCGTTTCCACGAAATCAGTGATGAACTTTATAGTTCTGTAAAAGAATATCTTGCACACCACACGCAATATCCTACCGATGTGGTCATGGCGATCAATTGGGAGACCAAAGAGATTAAGATGGATAGCCCTGGCAAGATTCCTCCCGAGTATAGTCAATATTCAATGGCTGACTTTATCAAGATTAATGAGCAGGGCTTGTATGAGCCTATGGTCTACTAATTTCCAACGACCCATGACAAAAGGTGTCCGAAGCTGGATCCTCCTTCTTTTGGTGGTCTTTTCTGTGCAGACCGTGTTCGGCCAATCGCGTGCGCTTGAGCTGATGAATAAAATGAGTCTGGAAGAAAAGATAGCGCAGCTTATGATCGTGCGTGTCAGTTCTACAGGCTCCGCCTCGGAGAATAAGTCCATGATTGCGGATATCAAGCGATACCAACCGGGTGGGGTGTGCTTCTTTAAGGGAGGCCCTGTGCGCGAAGCCAACCTTACCAATCAGATGCAGGCCGTCAGCAAGGTGCCCCTCTTTGTCTCTATCGATGGCGAATGGGGCCCTGCCATGCGTTTGGACAGTTGCACCTCTTTCCCGCGTCAGATGACCCTTGGCGCCCTGCCTCAAGCTTCCGACTCGCTTATTTATGCTATGGGTCTTGAAATCGCTTCCCAATGTAAGGCGATAGGCGTTAATCTCAATTATGCTCCCTGCATAGATATCAATAACAATCCCAAGAACCCCGTCATCAATAGTCGCTCCTTCGGAGAAAACCGTGAAAAAGTGACCCGTAAGGCAGCATTATATCTCAAAGGTATGCAGGATGGCGGGATTATTGGCTGCATAAAACACTTTCCTGGCCACGGCGATACGGAAACAGACTCCCATACCGGACTGCCTGTCATCAAGAAAAGCCGCATAGATCTGGATGAGCTGGAACTTTATCCCTATAGACAGTTTATCCACGACAATGTGGAAATGATCATGGTGGGGCATCTCAATATCCCGGCCTTGGACTCGCATAGTGGTTCGGTCTCCTCTCTTTCGTTTCCCATTGTCTCGTATCTCCTCCAGCGTGATTTTGGCTATGACGGTCTTATTATTACCGATGGCATGGAGATGAGCGGCGTTCGAAACCAAAACAAGTTTGAAGGCGATGTGGAGATTAAAGCCCTGTTGGCCGGGGTTGACTTGTTGCTTTTGCCCGGAGAGACGGATGCTGTGATAAAATCCATAAAAACGGCCGTCAACAAGGGAACACTCCCCATAGAACTTATCAATGAGCGATGCTTGCGTGTGCTGAGTTTTAAGGAGCAAAAAGGGTTGCTAGACTATCACCCCGTCGATCTGAGAAAAGTTCCTCAAGCGATAGCCTCCCCCAACGCCATCCGACTCCGCGATTCGCTTGAGTATAATGCACTTACCCTGCTTAAGAACGATGATATTATTTTGCCCCTTCGCCCGACCAAAGGCAGTGTCGCAAAAAAGGATAGCATTGCATTTCTTTGTGTTGGCCGCAGTGAATACAATAAAGTCTTCCAAAAGCTGGCCGACCAATACGGTATGAGACTTTTCTATCAGGATAAAAGTTTCCCGACCAAGACGCAAGCCAAGTCTAAGCAGCAATTGCTTGACACGATTGCTCCATACGGTAGCGTGGTCGTGGTATATGGAGGCTCCAATCAAGTGGCGAGTAAAAAGTATGATGTGGATGTGGCCATGGTTGACGTACTCAATCGATTGGCAGCTAGACAAAACGTCGTGTTATTGCACATAGGCAATCCCTATGCCCTTGACCTGTTTGGCTCATTGAACAACTATAAGGCCGTAATGGTGGCTTACCAGCCCACAGCTACGAGCATAAATGCCGCTGTGGAAGCCAGCTTCGGAGATTATCCCTGCAGAGGCTCCCTCCCCGTTAGCATCGATGAATATCCCAGTGGCACTGGCATCACCTCCGATACCACTACTACAAATATCTCGCTCTTGTCTCCTTCAGACACCAAGACCCTTGACGAACTGCTACAGAAGGGAATCCAAGACGAAGTTTATCCAGGCTGCGTGGTGCTGGTGGCAAAAGACGGACAAGTTATTTATCATAAAGCCTTCGGTTATTATACTTACGATCATCAACATCCGGTAAGTACGAATACACTCTACGATATAGCCTCCATTACCAAGACCGCCGCCACTACTTTGGCTGTCATGAGGCTTTACGACGAAGGCAAGATACAGCTGGAAGACCATATAGGCCAGTATCTTCCTTACTTAAAAGGTACCAATAAAGCAAATATTACGCTCGCAGAACTGCTGACACATACTTCCGGCATGCCCGCCTTCATTCCTTTCTATACCAAAATTCAAAACGATGAAAGGTATCTGCGACATTATAAGACGCCGCATTTCAGTATTAAAGTAGCTGATAATCTGTATCTTCGCAATGACTATCCCGATACTATGCGGTATAAGATAGCCCACTGCTCCTTGGGGCAGCACCAGTACGTGTATAGCGATCTTAATATGTTGTTACTCAAGGATATGGTGGAGAAAGTCACGCGTATGGCCATGGATTCATTTCTGACGGAGCAGTTTTATGCCCCGATGGGATTGAAGCGCACCTGTTTTACGCCGTTGGACCATGGTTTTACGAAGGTTGACATCGCTCCTACAGAAAGAGATGAGACCTTCCGCAATCAGGTGGTTCAGGGGTATGTGCACGACCAGACCGCGGCGTTGTTTTACGGCAATGCGGGAGATGCGGGACTTTTCACAACGGCAGAAGAGCTGGCAGCCATATATCAGATGTTGTTGGATAGCGGTGCTTATAAGGGCAAACGATATTTGTCGGAGCAAACGGTAAGGTTGTTCACCTCGGCGTATGAGTTACACGGATGCAAGATCCGGGGTCTTGGGTTCCATACTCCCAAACATGCCGGCACGAGTAGCATCGTCCCTGCAGATGCCGGGATCCGTACCTTTGGTCACCAGGGGTTTACGGGCACGGTGGTTTGGTGCGACCCCGACACTCGTCTTGTTTATGTGTTCCTGTCTAATAGAGTGTATCCGACATGTTATCCCAATAAACTATCGCAGAGTAGGATACGTCTGTTGGCCCACGAAATCATTTATAAAGCCATCAAATAAGAAACTGATCCAAAATGGAAAACGACAAACCATTACTATTACATATTGAAACGGCTACGGAGGTCTGTTCTGCCGCCTTGACTTTCGGCGATGAAGTGTTAGCGGTGCAAGAGAGTGGCGACGGGAACTCGCATTCCAAGAATCTCTTGCCCTATATTGACCAAGTGTGTAAAGCGGCAAATCGGGATTTGAGGGCTGTTGACGGGGTGGTGGTAAGTGTCGGACCGGGCTCTTACACGGGGTTGCGCATAGGCGTGTCTACAGCCAAGGGCATTGCGTACTCTTTGGGCGTGCCCGTGATGGCCGTAAGCACCTTGGCAAGTTTGGCCGCCGGAGCAAAGAGCCTTTGCCCTGAGTTTCAAGGAGACATAGTCCCGATGATCGATGCACGTCGAATGGAGGTCTTCACCGCCCGCTACAACACGGATTTGCAATTGGTGGACGAAACAGCCGCTGTCGTCGTTGAGAAAGACACCTATACGGCATTGCTGGACGACAAGAAGCTCCTCTTTTGTGGCAATGGAATGCCCAAATGCAAGGATCTCTTGTCGAAACACGCTAACGCTCACTTTGTTGACTTTACACTATCAGCCCGTTTCATGTTGTCCATTGCCTTGAAAAAATGGAAAGACAAGGACTTTGCCGATACCGCTTATTTTGAGCCATTCTATCTCAAGGAGTATGTGGCTGGAAAACCCAATGTCAAAGGCCTTCACTGATCAAAATAAACTCAATTGTTACGCCCATGGAAATCCACGAGCCCATAGATCAAAAAAAGAAGCTGAACGTCATTGCCATAGCCGATGATTCCGAGTTCGGCATTTCGGCTTTGTGCCATGGTGGTATGATGGCTGCAGTGTTCCATGCCTCCCTTACGGTTATTACCAGATTTGGCTTTACCTTGGAGGAAGGCAAAAGAGGGGCCAACGCCGACAAAGTGATGCAGAACATCCAACAATTGCTCGCTCACGACATAGAGACATTGCTGCTCACCGACTATTTCTTCCCGGAGACTCTGTATCGATATGCGGAGGAAACCAATACGATGATGTTCGTTATCGGGGTGGATAATGCCAAGAGCAATGGATTGTTCAATCAGAGGAAGGCCATCAACTTCATCAAACCGTCGCGCGTACCTGTGTTGACTGTAGGGCGGAAGTTGCCCGACAAAGAGATGTTTCAACATGTGCTGTTACCCGTGGATATTGAGCGACAAGCCAAGGAAAAAGCACTTTGGGCCAGCTACTTCAGTCGTTTTTATGGTGCAACAATCCATGTTCTGCACCCACAATATAAAGATGCAGGTCTCAAAAAACAGGTGAGCGACAATATTACATTCGTGGAACGTCTGTACCATAATCTGGAAGTCGAATATTGCATTGAAGAGGTGGAGACTCATGGGAAGGATATGGATATCTTTGCCCTTGAGTATGCTCCAACAGTGAACGCCTCCATCTCTGTCATGATGATGACCCAGTTCTTCTCTCCAGCAGTACTTTTTACAGGTCGCAAAGAGAAAAAAATCATTGGAAATGCCCTGGATTTTCCGGTGTTGTGCATCAATCCACGCGACGATTTGTATGTTCTTTGCACGTGATCGGCCGTTGGCAGGTGGCAGTCGTGGAGAGGTGTTTTTAGTGAGGGGTGAGGATTTTTCATTGCTGACATCATAAATCTTACGTCATACGTCTATCATCTTACTTCTCACATCATACATCTCAATCCTAACCGCTTTTTTACTATTTTTGCACCAATATAAAAACAAAACCATGATAGAACAAAATGACATATTATCCACTCCGATTGAATTTCTGAAGGGTGTCGGGCCAAAGCGGGCGGAGGTGCTGCGAAAAGAATTCAATATCAGCACCTTCAACGATTTATTGCACTACTATCCCTATCGGCATATTGACAAGTCGCACATATACCACGTATCGGACATCGTGGAGGATGGCAGCTACATTCAGCTTCGCGGACGTATTACAGGGGCGGAAGTGGTGGGCCAGCAGCGGGCCAAACGGCTGGTTGCGCAGTTTTCTGATGATACGGGTAGTCTGGAACTGGTATGGTTCAACGGCATCAAGTGGGTGCAGGACATGTTGCAGAACAAGCAGGAGTACATCATTTTCGGGAAGCCTACGGTGTTCAATGGCCGATGGAATATGACACATCCCGAGATGATAGATCCTGCCGCCCAAAACGACTCTCCCGTGCCCATGCGCTTCCAGCCACTTTACAATACTTCGGATTTTGCCAAGAAGAGAACCCTTGACTCCAAAGCCATATCCAAGTTGGTGGCCAATCTATTGCCTGTCGTCCACGATATTATCCCTGAGACCCTTCCTGATGACATGTTAAATAATCTTAAATTGATGTCATTGAAGGATGCGCTATGCCAGATTCACTATCCTGAAAGCAACCAACACTTGGCGCATGCCTCGCTCAGACTCAAGTTTGACGAGCTTTTTTTCACTCAGTTGAAAATGTTGATGCTCAAACAAATCAACACAAAACGTGTGCGTGGACATAAGTTCAGTAAGGTGGGCGACTATTTTAACACTTTTTATAAAAAGTATCTTCCCTTTGAGTTGACAAATGCCCAAAAACGGGTCATCAAGGAGATCCGTGCCGACCTCGGCAGTGGCCATCAGATGAACCGACTGCTGCAAGGTGACGTGGGGAGCGGCAAGACCATCATTGCCTTATTCATTATGTTGATAGCCAAAGACAATGGCTATCAATCTTGCTTGATGGCCCCGACGGAGATCTTGGCCACACAGCATTTTGCTAAGATTAGCAAGCAGGTGGCTCCGTTAGGCTTGCGCGTGGAGTTTCTCTCGGGTTCCACGAAGCCGGCTAAGCGTAAGCAGATCTTTGAGGGCTTGCAGAATGGCGATGTGGATGTTCTCATCGGTACACATGCCCTTATCGAGGATAATGTGCAGTTTAAGAACATTGGCTTGGTTGTCATAGACGAACAGCACCGCTTTGGGGTGGAGCAACGAGCCAAGCTGTGGCGTAAGAATGCCATTCCCCCGCATGTGCTTGTGATGACCGCCACACCAATTCCCCGCACGTTGGCCATGACCCTTTATGGAGACCTCGACATTTCCGTCATTGACGAGCTGCCGGCAGGAAGAAAACCCATCATCACGAGACATTTGTATGAAAAAGACCGCCTCAAGCTGTTTGGCTTCATGAAAAAACAGATTGCGGAAGGACGACAAGTCTTCATGGTGTACCCGCTTATCCAGGAGTCTGAGAAGATGGACCTGTTGGACCTTATGGCGGGATACGAGGCCATCTCGCGGGCGTTTCCTCCTCCAGAGTATGGTATTGGCGTAGTGCACGGCAAGATGAAAAACGAAGACAAAGACTTCGAGATGCAGCGTTTTCTCAAAAAACAGTCGCAGATCTTACTCTCCACTACGGTCATAGAGGTGGGCATCGATGTGCCCAACGCCACCGTGATGGTGATTGAAAACGCCGAGCGTTTCGGACTGTCGCAGTTGCACCAGCTTCGCGGGCGCGTGGGCAGGGGCGGTAGCCAGTCATACTGCATCCTTATGTCCAAGTACGAACTCTCCTCCGACGGCAAAAAACGAATTAACGCCATGGTTAGCACCAACGACGGCTTCGAGATTGCCAACTACGATCTTCAGCTGCGAGGTCCCGGCGATATCCAAGGTACCCAACAGAGCGGTATGCTGGACTTTAAAATCGCGGATATCGTGAAAGATGAAAAGTTGGTCTCCTACACCCGAACACTCGCCATGCAAGTGCTGGACAACGACCCCGACCTCAAACGTCCGGAACATAGACGTCTTGCCCTTACCGTAGCCAAGCTCTTGCAGCGCGAAATTAACTGGAGTGTGATTAGCTGACATTCTTAAAGAGTGCTTGTTTTTTAGTTGAACAAAAGAAAAAAAATGTATTTTTGTGCGCCCTTACTGGAAAGCGACGTCAGCCATTCTTTTCCGCGGCCAGACGATCTTTCATGATCTTAGGGAAATCATCTACAAATTCTTATATTACATGACTGAGTCCGTTGAAAATAGACCTAAAAGGAAGAGAATTAGTACTGCAACCCCATTGCCTGCTGGTTCTTCCAACCAAAACAAACCTACCGAAAGAGTAGTACTGCCGGAAAAGAAACCGGTGGTTTTCAATAAAGAGAAAATTGCAGAGCCGATAGAAGAGACCCCTCGTGTGGAGGAACCTGTCGTTATGGCTAATCCACTCCCCTCCGAAGAGAAACCTAAGACTAAGCGCAAACGCACAGCTAAAGTGGAAAAAGAAGCTGCTTTGTCGGAAGAACAACCTACATTGTTTGAGGAGAATGAGGTGACGAACGATAGTAAATCATCCTCTGACGAAGAACAGCCCTCCAAAAAAAGAAGAGGCCGTCCTAAAAAGAATGTCAGCCTCGATGAAGGCGTTGACACTACAGAAGAAGAATCGCAACCCAAGGAGGTGAAACCTGCCGACGAAGAGGCAGAGACCCCTTCTCCTGCAAAGCAGCAAAAGAAGGCCAACAAGGAGAATAAGAAGGACGAAGAGCAGAAGAAAAATTTTGCCGGGAACAAGTCGAACAAGAATAACAAAAATTCACAGGACAATCATAATCGTCAGCAACAGCATAATGCACAGGCTCCTGAGAAAACCGCCGAAGAGAAGTTCTTGGAAGAGCAAATGGCCTTGCTGGCAAACTCACAATATGACGGTGCCGTGTATGCCGAGGGTGTACTTGAAATCACGAGCGACAACTGTGGCTTCTTGCGCTCTTCCGATTACAATTATCTTTCCTCCCCGGATGACATTTACGTCTCCATGTCTCAGATCAAACTATTTGGCCTGAAAAATGGTGATACAATTTATGGCCAGATTCGTCCGCCTAAAAGTGGAGAGAAGTATTTCCCGCTCACAAAAGTGGATAAAATCAACGGCTGTAACCCGGAAGATATCCGCGATAGAATCCCGTTCGATTACCTTACGCCGATGTTCCCGGATGAGAAAATCAACATTACAGGGCATCCTGACTGCAATATCTCCACTCGTGTCATCGACTTGTTCGCACCCATCGGCAAGGGTCAGCGTGGCTTGATCGTTGCTCAGCCCAAGACAGGTAAGACCGTCCTGTTGAAGGATGTGGCTAACGCCATCGCTTATAACCACCCCGAGATATATTTGATTGTATTGCTGATAGACGAACGTCCTGAAGAGGTGACGGACATGCAGCGAAGTGTAAACGCTGAGGTTATCTCCTCTACGTTTGACGAGCCCGCAGAGCGTCATGTGAAGATCGCCAATATGGTGTTGGAAAAAGCCAAACGTATGGTAGAGTGTGGTCATGATGTCTGTATCTTGTTGGACTCCATCACTCGATTGGCACGTGCGTTCAATACCATCGCCCCCGCATCCGGCAAGGTGCTTTCCGGTGGTGTCGAAGCCAACGCTCTGCAGAAACCGAAACGTTTCTTCGGCGCGGCTCGTAACGTGGAAAACGGCGGTTCCCTCACCATCATTTCCACCGCCCTTATTGACACTGGCTCCCGCATGGATGAGGTCATCTTCGAGGAGTTCAAGGGTACTGGTAACATGGAGCTACAACTCGACCGCAAACTCTCCAACAAACGTATCTATCCGGCCGTCGATTTGGTGGCCTCCAGCACCCGTCGTGACGACTTGTTGCAATCTCCCGAGACCCTCCAGAAAGTCTGGATCCTTCGTAATCATATCGCCGATATGACTACAATCGAGGCCATGACCTTCATCAAGGAGAATATGGAAGACACGAAGTCCAACGAGGAATTTTTACGTGCAATGAATAGCTAAAGCTTTCCGATTGCATCGTTGAACCTATAAACCATACCTATGAAAAAAATTATTGTTTTTTGCTGTCTGGCCGCAGCCGTGTTTTTTTCAGTCACCCAATGCTCCCATGCAAAGGCCAGTGATAAAGAAAAACATGTGCGCGACACTACAAAGAAACAATCGGTAGAACTATATGCGGATTTGAAAATTGACACCACCTGTGCATTGGCACAGGCGTTGGGACATTGGATCGACAGTGCCTGCCAGAAACTTAACGGTACGGTGATCATAGCCCGTCATGATACTATCTTGGTGGAACGTGCCTGCGGATATCTCCAATTGTTCCGTGAAACCACCGGCTATGACACGATTACATACGAACAGTTGGGTGGACTTCGCAAAAGTGACGACAACAAGATGACGATGGAGACCCTTTTCGACTTGGCATCCATCTCCAAACAATTTACAGCTGCTTCTATTCTTAAACTTTGCTCCGAAGGCAAACTGAAATTAACAGACTCGTTATGCAAATATTTCCCTACCATTCCATATAAATATGTCACGATAAAACAGTTGCTCACGCATACATCAGGTCTCCCAGAGTATTTTAACTTTGATATAAAGTTGTATGATAATTCATTTATGATTGACAATGAGCAACTTATCGAAGTGATGGCACAACAGAAATTTCCCCGCATGTTTCCACGTGGGTCTGATTACAAATATGTAAATACGAATTACGCTGTTTTGGCTTCCATCGTCGAAAAAGTAACCGGTTTGCCATTTGAGTATTATGTGCATAAGAATATTTTGGAACCGGCAGGTCTGAAGGAAACCCGTTTCTTTACGGAGGTCTTGGGTGTCTCACCCATTGATATTTTGCAACACGATCCTGTGGATAATGGAGAAGAGTATGTAGTCGCCTATCCGATGAATGCATTCGTGACTAGACCAGTGGCTCGTGGACACTGGAAGAGTGGCGCTTTGGCACAATATGATCGCTTAAATGGAATCTTGGGCGATAAAGGTGTTTACGCCACCGCTCGTGATTTGATTCAATGGACCAATGCCTATTTTTTTCAATACAAAATTCTGCCTAAAGAATGGATTGACAAGGCTACCAAAGTTCAGAATCAATTAGCCAATGGCCAACAACCTGACGAATGGTATGGCTATGGCGTGAGAATGGAAGAAAAAGATACTACGGGATTCGTCGTCTTTCACGGAGGTCTCTGGGATGGATTCCAAAATGTTTGGCTCTACAGACCTTCAGATGGCTTGCAAATAGTATTCCTCAGCAATTTCTACAATCGTGCTCATCGTGGCAAAAGCGATGAGATTCTCAAATTTGTGGATAGCTTTTACCGTCGCCGTTATTAATACCATGTCTTCAAACTATCATACTCATTCTACCTATTGCGATGGAAAGGATCCATTGCGAGCTTTTGTGACAGCGGCTGAAACTCTACACATGGAGCAACTCGGCTTCTCCTCGCATGCCCCCGTGCCCTTCGAGAACGATTTCGGTATCGCACAAGAAAAAATACCACAGTATTGTGCCGAAATCGACCAGTTGCAAAAATCTACTAACGTCCAGTTACTTAAGAGTCTTGAATGCGACTATATTCCAAGAATGTCAACTCCTTTTGAGGAATTCAAGACAAAGTATCATTTGGATTACATCATCGGCGGGGTTCATTTGGTGCGTCCAGAGAATGATGATCGCCTATGGTTTATCGACGGCTCCAAACGAGAGATATACGACGATGGGCTCGCCAACCTTTTTGGGGGTGATATCAAAAAAGCAGTCACAACTTTTTGGGAACAAACCTTTGAAATGATAGAAACACAACGGATGGATGTTGTTGCACATCTCGATAAAATCAAGATGCACAATCAACATCGTTTCTTTCAGGAAGATGAACCTTGGTATGTGGCTTTGGCCGAGAAAGCCGTGCACCTGGTGCATGAGCACGACGTGGTGATGGAAATCAACACGCGCGGCCTCTACAAGAAACGTTGCGATGCGTTCTACCCCTCAACGGAGTTGCTGAAATTGGCGCACAAATTGGATATTCCTGTGATCATTAGCACCGATGCCCATAAGGCGGACGAGTTGGACTTGTATCGCACCGAAGCCATTGAAGAACTCCATCGTTGCGGGTTCCTCAACTTGGTGCATTTTGATGTAGAAAAAGGGAAATTCTGTTAACTATTTTCTCCGATCCAATTCCTGCTGGATCTTTTCAGCCAGTTCGAAATCTTCACTGGCAACGGCGCCCTCCAATAAGGTTTCTAGCTCCATATTGCTCATTTCCAGTAGTTTCTGTTCAATAAAGGCATCGTTTTGCTCTTCTGGCGCTGTCTCCAATAGATCATTGGACAGATATTCATCATCATCTTCTTCTTCAAACTCTTCAGGTTGGTCTTGCAGACTATTTGTATTGAAGATATCGGCATTCATATAGAAGGAGACTTTGGCCTTCAACGCCAACGCGATGGCATCGGAGGGACGACTGTCAATGGTAAACGTGGTTCCGTCGGCGTTTTTCATCACCATATCGGCAAAATAGACTCCGTTTTCGTAGTGCACGATGTTGACTTCCAGCAATTGGCATCTGAAGTGGTCGCAGATGGAAGCAAAGAGTTCGTGCGTTAGCGGACGATGGGTGGGCGACTGGTTCAGTTCCACCAAAATGGCGCGCGCCTCGCTCATCCCGATGATGACCGGCACGTACCGATCGCCCTCCTTCTCTTTCAAGATCAGCGAGAAGGCCTCGGAGGGTTGCGTGGCCGCGTGGATGTCGGCAACCATTAATTCTATCTTGTCCATATTGCGTTGATTTTGGTTAATCCATTTTGAATTCCAAATGTTGAATTTGGCGTTAGCGAGTAAAGTAATTAACGGCATTCTTGAAGATGTCTTGCACCTTGTCACCGTCGATGTTCTTGTACAGATTCTCGCCCTTGCGCTCGCTGTGACCCATCTTGCCGAGGATGAGGCCGTCACGGGAGACGATGCCTTCGATGGCGTAGAACGAGCCGTTGGGGTTGTCGTTCGGGTCCATACTCACCTTCCCGTTCTCGTCGCAATACTGAAAGGCCACCTGTCCGTGTTCGAACAGCTCTTTGGCCAATTCCTTGCTGACCACGAACTTGCCTTCCCCGTGGCTGACGGCGATGTTGTGCACGTCGCCCACGTTGAAGGAGGAGAGCCACGGCGAGGCCACCGTGCCTACGCGGGTGCGCACGAGGCGCGAGATGTGGCGGTTGATGTTGTTGCGGTACAGGGTGGGGGAGTCCGGCGTGATGTCGCCCAATCGGCCGTATGGTAACAAGCCCGACTTGACGAGAGCTTGGAAGCCGTTGCAGATGCCCAACACTAGTCCCTTGCGGGCGATGAGGCCATTGACGGCGGCCTTGATTTTGGCGTTGTTGAGCACCGTGGCGATGAACTTGCCGCTGCCGTCCGGCTCGTCGCCGGAGCTGAAACCGCCACTTAAGGCCAATATCTGCGATTCTTCGATGGCTGTCGACAACTCGTCAATGGAACGGTTGATCTCCGTCTCGTTGAGGTTGTTGAAGACGAAGATGCGCGGCTCGGCGCCAGCGTCGCGGAAGGCCTTGGCCGTGTCGTAGTCGCAGTTGGTGCCCGGGAATACCGGCAGGATGACCTTCGGGCGCTCGATGTGTCCAGGATATTTGGCCACCGGTGTGCATTGGCTGTTGACGGCGAACTCTTCGCCCTTTGCCGTAGTCTCGTTGGCCGCCTGGTCGGGATAGAGGTTGAAGTAATAGCTGCGCCATGTCTCCAAGCAGGCTTTCTTGTCCAAGGTCTCCCCATTGATGATAAACTGGTCGGAGACGGTGCCCAATTCGATGGTGAAATCGGCGTCCAACTTCTCGGTGGTCTCCACCACGAAACTGCCGTAGCCGTAGTCGAAGAGGTTGAGGTCGGTGCGGATGTCGAAGCCTAGGTCGTTGCCGAAACTCATCTTGGCCAACGCCTCGGCGATGCCGCCGTATTGCAAGGTGAATGCCGACACGATACGGCCGTTCAGCGTGTTCTCGTGGACGTAGTCGAAGATTTCGCGGGTGCGTTGGATATTGGGAAGACAGTTTTCTATCTTGTTCTGGATGAAATAGATATGGTTGCCTTTTCGCTTGAATTCGGGAGAGATGATGTTTTTGGCGTTTTCGGTTGTGATGGCGAAGGAGACAAAGGTGGGTGGCACGTTGAGGTTCTTGAAGGTGCCGCTCATAGAGTCCTTGCCGCCGAGTGCGGCCAAGTCGAACTGCTTGAGCATCCACACGCAGCCGAGCATTGCGGCGCAGGGCTTGCCCCAGCGTGCGGGCTCGTGCCCCATCTTCTCGAAGTACTCCTGGAAGGTGAAGCGGAGGTGCTTGTAATCGGCACCGACCGCCACGATCTTGGACATAGACTCCAGGATGGCGAACACAGCGGCGTGGAACGGCGACCGCAACGCGATGTAGGGGTTGTAGCCGAAGGCCATCACGCTGGCCGTGTTGGTGTGACCGTGCAGGACGGGCAGCTTCTGTACGGAGGCTTGTGTCTCTGTGAGCTGGTTTTTGCCGCCGAAGGGCATCAGCACTGTGCTGGCACCGATGGTGGCGTCGAACATCTCGATGAGACCCTTCTGGGAGGCCACGTTGGGGTTGGCGAGGCAACTGAGCATCTTCTCCTGCATCGTGCTGCCGGATACGGTCTGCGGCGCTAAGACGTTGTCTGGGATGGCGTTGATCACGGCTTCGGTCTTTTGACGCACGCCGTTGGTGTTGATGAAGTCGCGACTGAGGTCGACGATGGTCTTGCCGCGCCAGGTCATCGTCAGGCGGTTAGTGTCGGTGACGCGGGCGATGACGTTGGCCTCGATGTTCTCTTGTCGGCAATATTCAAAGAAGGTGTCCACATCCTTGGGGTCAACCACCACACTCATACGCTCCTGCGACTCGCTGATGGCGACCTCTGTGCCGTTGAGGCCCTTGTATTTGGTGCGCACGGAGTCGAGGTCGATATCGAGGCCGTCGGCCAGTTCGCCGATGGCGACGCTGACGCCGCCGGCGCCGAAGTCGTTGGACTTTTTGACGAGGCGTGTCACCTCAGGGCGACGGAACAGGTGTTGTATCTTGCGCTCTTCGGGGGCGTTGCCCTTCTGTACCTCCGCGGCGCAGGTGTCGAGCGACTTCTCGTTGTGCTCTTTGGAGGCGCCGGTGGCGCCGCCGATGCCGTCACGGCCGGTGCGGCCGCCGAACATAATGACGATGTCGCCAGGCTGCGGACGTTCACGACGCACGTGATCCACAGGGGCTGCGCCTACCACTGCGCCGATCTCGAGGCGCTTGGCCTTGTAGTCGTCGTGGTAGATCTCGCGCACGTGCGTGGTGGCCAAGCCGATCTGGTTGCCGTAGGACGAGTAGCCCGCCGCGGCGCTCTTGGAGATGACCGACTGCGGCAACTTGCCCTCCAGAGTCTCGCTGATGGGTGCGTTGATGTTGCCTGCACCTGTGACGCGCAGGGCCTGATAGACGTAACTGCGGCCGCTCAGCGGGTCGCGGATGGCACCGCCCACACATGTGGCCGCACCACCAAACGGCTCAATCTCCGTAGGATGGTTGTGCGTCTCATTTTTGAACATCAACAACCACCGCTCCAACGTGCCGTCTACATCCACGTCGATGTATACACTGCAGGCGTTGTTCTCCTCCGACACTTCCATATCGTCCAGATTGCCCGCCTTGCGCTCGTACTTGCCGTTGATGCTGGCCATATCCATCAAGGTCTGCGGCTTGTTGCGGTTGCCGTAGACCTCCTTGCGCATCGCAAGATATTGATTGTAGGCATCTTGCAATTGGTCTTGTAGATTGCAGGGTGTGAAGGTGATCTTGGTCAATTCCGTCTCGAAAGTGGTATGACGACAGTGGTCGCTCCAGTAGGTGTCGAGCAACTTGATCTCGGTATCTGTGGGCTCGCGACGCTCTTCGTTCTTGAAATAGTCCTGGATGAAGGCGAGGTCTTCGAGCGACATCGCCAAACCCTGCTTGACGCGGAAGTCTTCCAATTGATCGTTGCTCCAATGGGTGAAGTCGGCATAGGTGGCTACGTCTTGCACTTCAGGGTTCTCGGTGAGTTCCAACTTGGACATATCCTTTTCGCGGGCTTCCACCTCGTTGATACAGTATTTCTTGATTTGGGCGAACTGCTCGGACGTCAGATCGGCATCGAAGATATAGAGTTTGGCACTCTTGATGACGGCCTCGGTCTTGGGATCGAGCAGCGAGAGACATTGCATTGCGCTATCGGCACGCTGGTCGAACTGGCCGGGCAGGAACTCCACCGCAAGATAGGTCAGACCATCCAGGGAGATCTCTTCCAAAAGATCGTCCACCACCGGCTCGGAAAGAACGCCTACCTTGGCGCGTTCCAACAGGATGTCGTCCACGTTGAAAAGGTCATAGACGACCAACTGCCGCATGTTGCGGATGTTGAGGTTGAAATTGTGGTTGAGAGTTTCCTTCAGACTGGTGGCTTCCACGTCGAAGCCGTGTTTTTTCTCGACGAAGATACGAGCGTTGCGCATAGTTATTGTTTTTTGATGAACAGACCTTGATTAAAGGTGCAAAAGTACTAATTTTTGGTATATGCTTTAATGTCCATTTGCACGATAACTATTTTTCACGTTGTTCCACTGTTTATGCAGCTTGCGATTTTTTGCAGCAGTGGTTCTTCTCCCGCTTGTTCTTATTCTTCCGGCAATGCCTTGAAGCCGAGGCCCATGATTTCGGAACTCTCGATGACGTTGACGAAGGCCTGCGGGTCGAGGAGGCGCAGGTTGGATTTGAGTTTGATGAGGTCGGACCGGTCGAGGGTCACGTAGATCATCTTGCGCTCGGCGCCTTGGTACAAGCCGGTGCCGGCGAAGGTGGTGCCACCGCGCTTCATGTCGTGCAAGATGAACTCGCGCACCTCCTCGATCTTGTCGGTGACGATGAAGACTGTCTTGTACGACTTGATGCCGTCCACGATAAGGTCGATGACCTTGCTCTCGATGGCGATGAGGATGATGGAGTAGATGGGCAGGCGGATCTGCTTGAAGGCGATGAGTGTGGTGAGCGTGATGCAGGAGTCCACGATGAGCACGAGCGTGCCGAGGGAGATCTTGGTGTACTTGTGCAAGATCATCGAGATGATGTCGCTACCACCCGAGGTGGCACCCGACTTGAAGATTAGGCCGATGGCGATGCCGTATATGACACCGCCTGCAACCGTGTTCAAGAAATAGTCGGGGATGAAGTAGAGGTCGCTGTGCGGAATCTGCACGTAGTTGTGCGCCTTGACGGCTTCTGAGACGATACCCTCGTGGATGACGGGATTGTAGCCCCACAACGTCTCGATGATCCAAGTGAAAGCGAATATCAAGATGGTGGACACGACGGTCTTCACTCCGAATTTCGGACCAAGAATCCACGTGCCGATCAACAACAAGGGGATGTCCATACAGATGGCGTAGTAACTGATCTTCCACGGCCACACGGTATTGAGTACGTTGGAGAGACCGTAAGTGCCTCCCGGAGCGAGCAAATAGGGGTTCACGAACATAACATCGCCAACGGCAAAGAGCAAACTGCCGGCGATAAGCAGCAGATAGGCTATGATTTCATCTTTCAACTTATTGTTTTTCAGCATATTGGTGTTTTTTAGGATCCGAGTGCAAAAGTAGCATTTTTTTTAGCAGAAAAATGGACGATGAACCAATGATTCAGCACAGACGTTGTACACAACGTCTCATCTAATTAACAACTAACAACTAATGGTTAATCACTAAAAACTTTTTTGTATTTTTGCTGCGTACTTAAATCTTAAAATTATGAATCTAGAAGGAAGACGTCAAAGTTCAAATGTAGAAGATAGGCGCCGCGTGTCGGGCGGTGCTATAGCTGGTATGGGTCTTGGAGGTACTGTTATCGTTGTCTTGTTGGCCGTACTCTTCGGAAGAAATCCGCAAGAAGCGCTCCAACAGATACAGTCGCAAAACGCGACCACACAGACTTCCCAGCGTGAATTCACCAAAGAGGAGCAGGAACTGGCCGAATTTGCCAGCACCATCCTCGCCAGCACGGAGGATGTCTGGACCGAAGTGTTCAAGAAAATGGGACGTACGTACCAGCCGCCCAAGATGGTGCTATATACGGATGCCGTTCAATCCGGTTGTGGCAACGCCACGGCCGCGGTCGGCCCGTTCTATTGCTCCGCGGACCAATGTCTGTATATTGACCTGAGCTTCTTCAGTCAAATGAAAAAGAAACTAGGTGCTGACGGCGACTTTGCATACGCGTACGTGATCGCGCACGAAGTGGGCCATCATGTGCAGCACTTGTTGGGCACCTTGGATCAGGCGCACGCCCAAATGGCTCGAATGAACGAGAAAGACGCCAACCGCGTTAGCGTCCGTATCGAGCTTCAGGCGGACTACTACGCGGGTGTCTGGGGCCATTATGAGAACAAGTTGTATCAGTCGTTGGAGGATGGCGACTTGCGCGAAGCCATCGAATGCGCCGCTGTCATCGGCGATGACTATCTCCAAGAGAAAGCATACGGTCGTTTCAATCCTGAGTCCTTCACTCATGGTAGCAGCGACCAGCGTATGAAATGGCTCAAGAAGGGTCTTTCCACCGGCGATATGAGCCAAGGCGACACCTTCTCGCTCTCCGACAGTCAGCTGTAGGAGATTTAGGGTGTGGGATATAGGATATAGAGGATACAATCGTTGTTCTCTATATCCTATTTTCTATGCCTAATTATCAATCAGTATCATTCCTCATTCCTAATTTCTATCCCCCCTCTACTTTTAACGAACGCATGTTTATAATTTGTCCGCAAAGACAGTTTTTGCGGGGTTTTACGTTGTATCTTTGCATGTTCTATAATTGTATCTGATTATGCGGCAACATATCAAGACCTTTATTTTCCATTTTCTACTCATATCGCTGATGGCAGTAATGGCCATTGGTCAGGCGGATGCGCAAACCAAAAGCAGTGGCCAATTGAAGAAGGACAAGCAAAACTTGGAGCGCGAAATCGCCAATACCCAAAGTCTATTGAAAAAGACAGAGAAGAATCAGAAGGCTTCTTTGCAACAGATTGCCGTGTTGCGTCAGCAAATCAACAACCGCGAAAAACTCATCACCGCGCTCAATGATGAGATTCTACAAATGGAAGAGCAACAAGTGTTGAATCAAGAATTGATCCAAAATCTCCAGAAAAAGCTCGATTACATGAAGGCCGACTATGCGCAGGTGGTCTATATGGCTTACCGCAATCGTCGACTGATGGACAAGGTGACATTCATTCTGGCTGCCGACGATTTCTCGCAGATGTTCCGCCGGATGCGTTTCTACACAGTTTTCTCTCAAAATGTACGTAGCCAGTCGGAAAAAATAAAAAAGACCCAGGAAGAGTTGGCTAAAAAGAATGATGAGATTATAGCACTCAAGGAAACCAAGCTGCAATTGTTGTCGGGTAAGGAAACGGAAATCAAGAAGTTGGAAATTGACCGTCGGGCCAAGACCAAAAATGCGGAGCAACTCAAAAAGCAGTCGCAGCAGCTCAGTGCCGAGTTGAAAGCCAAGCAGAAGAAGCGTAAAGAGATTGAGGCAGCCATTCAGCGCGCAGTTGCTGCAGAGGTGGCCGCCGCCAACGCTAAGCGCACCGCGGCGAGCAACAAGGGCAAGACCAGCGGCAGCACGACCAAACCTGCGTCAGGTGGCTCAGCAAATCCCCGCTCAACGGCAACAGTCTCCCTCACGCCCGAAGAGAAGACCCTCAACACCTCGTTCATCAACAACAAAGGCAAGCTCCCATGGCCTGTGGTCAAAGGTGCCAAAGTGAGCGACTTCGGCCATTATCCACACCCTGACGTACCCTCGGTTATGATAGAAAACCATGGCATTGACATTATGGTTGACGCCGGCTCCACTGCGCGAGCTGTATTTGAAGGAGAGGTCACAGGCGTGCTCGATATTATGGGCACCAAGGTCGTGATGATCCGCCATGGCGAATATATAACGGTTTACCAAAATCTTTCATCTGTGAGCGTAAAGAAAGGCGCAAAGGTCTCTACTAAACAGAGCATAGGCACTATAGCCAAAAGCGCGACTTCCAATACCTATGAACTCCATTTCGAGGTTTGGCGCAATACCAGCAACCTTAACCCCAATGAATGGCTCGCCCGTAGATAAAGCACTATGACCATTAAGAAAGCCCTGTTTGTCCAAAGCGTTACCGACTGGAGGAAATGTCCTGCTGGCAATATGCCTGAATATGCTTTCATAGGCCGTTCTAATGTAGGGAAGTCTTCCCTCATCAACATGTTGGTGCGTAACGGCAAACTGGCTAAGACTTCGTCAAAGCCAGGCAAAACGCAGACTATCAATCACTTTATTATTAATGACAATTGGTATCTGGTGGATTTGCCCGGGTATGGTTATGCTTCCATCTCCAAGACCATGCGCGAAAAGTGGCAGAAGATGATCAGCGATTATCTCTTGTTGAGAGAGAACCTGCAGATCGTGTTTGTGCTTGTGGATTCCCGCCTTGAACCCCAAAAGATAGACGTTGAATTCATCAACAACCTCGGGGAGAGTGGAGTGCCGTTCGCCATCATCTTTACGAAGACCGACAAGCTCTCTGCTGGCAAGGTGCAGGGCAACGTTCAACGCTTCAAGAACAAGTTGGCCGAGAACTGGGAAGAAATGCCCTATATGATGCTCTCTTCCGCCGAAAACGGCAAGGGTAGGGAAGAGATATTGTCTTTCATAGAACAAATCAACGAACAATATTATTCATCCTCTCATAAAATTGAAAAAAATGAAAAATAAACTTATGGTTGTAATGATTTTAGTCATTGCAATGACTGGTTGCAAGACATCCAAGAAGGTGACTGAAAACACAACGCCTTTGCGTAACATACAATGGAACCTTCTCTCCATTGGAGGCGAGATATTGGATACTACCGCCTATTCCAAGCAACCCTGCATCGTCTTTGGCGACGATGGCAAGTTCAACGGTAACTTTGGCTGCAATAGTTTTTATGGGGACTACTATCAGAAAAAGCAAAAATTGGATATCGATTATCTAGGATCCACAAAGATGCTCTGCAATCAGATGGCTGTGGAGCGCGCGATGTTAAAAGCCATCAAGGCTGAAATCGACCGCTTTGAAATTATTGACGATGTCTTGATTCTCTATGCCGGAAAAGATGAAGTTATTCGATTTGTTTCTGCCGGTGCAATTCAGCAAGAATAGTTTTTACATTATAGTATAAAAAAAAGTGCGACTATTTCAGTCGCACTTTTTTTTGTCTTTGATTTTTGTTCTTTACCGTTTGGTCTGAGTTCCAACGCGAGCCATGGCGCAGCGGAATCCGATATAGTCGGCGGACTCGTCCTCATCGAGGAAGCGTCTGGAACCCGGGGCTGACCAGTAAGGAATGTCTCTCCAAGAACCGCCTTTGTATACACGAGCGTGGTCGCTAACGAGAGAGTATGCGTAGTTTTCATCCAACTTACGATACATTTTGTCGGTAGCTTCTTCATTGGTAGTGGCAGTGGTCCAGCTATCCATGTCTTGCAGGGATTGCCAGTCGCCGTCCAAGTAGTTCTTGTTGTCGGCGGAACGATAGTTGCGTCTTCTGTCGTTCTTAAAGTCAGACACCGGAACCATGGGGATTCTACCCACGCTGTCGCGTTCGGCCACGGTACCGTCTTCAAGCAGTTTCTTTGTCTCGAAGTAGTTACCACGGAACGGGTTGAATTCGGACACATCGTCATGAGAAACTTGTCTGTAGACATCCATAACCCATTCGGCTACGTTACCGCCCATTTGGTACAAGCCATAGTCATTCGGCCAATCAGAGCGCACGTCTTTGGTCTTGAAGCCGGCGTCGTTCAGAGCGGTAGCCACACCCATGAGGTCGCCACGGCCTCTACGGACGTTGGTCATCAAATCGCCGTAGTATTTCTTGTCTTCGGTACGGAGTTGTTGTCCATTCCAAGGATAGACCTTACGTTCGAGGATACGTTCGTTGAGGGTATTGCCAACGAGGCCGTATGCAGCGTATTCCCATTCGGCTTCGGTAGGCAGTCTGTATTTCGGCAGCAGGATGCCGTCTTCCATCTTCACGTTGCGATATTCGCCGGAGGAGATGTAGCGGAGACGTTTTTCGCCTTCTGCTTCATAAGTCTCATAGGTGAGATAAGCATCGGTGTTGAAGTAGCCTTCGGCGGTCGGGGTCTCGGAGTACTCCACGTAGCCGCGATCGGCCAGGATCTTTTCGTTCACGCGGTCGGTACGCCAGGCAGCGTAGTTGACAGCTTGCAGCCAAGACACGCCCACGACGGGATACGTGTTGAAGGCAGGGTGACGGAAGTAGTACTCTACGTCAGGCTCGTTGTAGCCCAAGCGCTCGCGCCATACGTTCTCATCGGGCATGGCGTTGTCGTAAACGACCTTGAGGTCTTGCGGGATGAAGACGCGTTCCAACCAATAGAGGTACTCGCGATAGTCGAGGTTTGAAATTTCGCATTCATCCATATAGAAAGAAGCGACGGAAACACGGCGAGGCGTGTTGTTCCAGTCTTTCATGACATCTTCTTCCATGGCACCCATAACGAAGGTACCACCTTCAATGAACACCAGGCCAGGGCCGGTGGCTTGCTCCTCGAAGGGAGCCACCTCGAAGCCGCCGTTCTTGGCGTCATTGTAATTCCAACCAGTGGTCGGAGAGGCGTCTTTCTTACAAGATGACATGGTGGTCAAGACGGCCATGACAATAAACAAACCTGTGAATCTTGTGATTTTATTCATTTTTGTGATATTTATAATCGTTTTTAAATGATTTCAGATTAGAAAGAGGGGCACTTGAGGTCCTTGATGGTTTTGTGCTTTTCGGGACAAGGCAGCAGGAACTGCAGAGAGAGCTCGTGAGCACCACCAGTCTCGCTTCTGAGCGGTCCAAGCGTGATGTCGTAGGAGTATCCGAACTTGATCCACTTGTATTCCAGGCCGGCGGTCAGGATGAAAGCGTCGGAGTTATTGATCTTACCCAGAACCTCATTTTCTTCGTTCTTGATGGTGTAAGCGGGAGAGAAACGATACCATGCACCGATGGTGAATGGGTAGAAGTTCATATAAAGACCCAAGTTGAAATAGTTGAAATATCTTTGATGTTGATAGATGAAGTTAGGGCTGATGGAGATGTCGCCGAAGTTGGTCTCAATCTTGCTCTTACGTTTCAGGTCAAAGTGTGCACCAACGTGTGCGGTGTACTTGACAGGCAGCACGTCGTAAGGGTCGGCGTGGCTGTTATTGAGGAAGCTGGGCGTTTGGCCGTCCATGGCGAATGAGACGAAGTGGTGGGCGGCGAAGCCGAAATAGAAATGCGGCGTGTAACCGAGGAAACCGGCGGAGAAACCAGCGGTCCAGCGGTGCAAGTTGCCTGGTTGCGTCTCATTGGTTTGATACACAAAACCGTATCTCGGGTCAATCATGTCGGGGAAAGTGAGATCGGTCCAGTTCAGGTATTTGTCCTGCAAGTCGACCTGCACGGCCACACGGATGTTGAACTTCTTGGCAATCTTGATCTTCAGGGAGTACATCGGACTGATGGTAGAGGTGTTGAGATAGCCACTACCGGCGCCGGCGCGGTCATGCATCAGCAAAATACCCACGCCACCGTAGATCTTGTCGAAATGCTCATCGAAAGAAGCTGTTGTGGTCATGTAGTTGCCCGCCATGTTTGGCCATTGGTCGCGCCAGTTCAAAGAAATGCGCGGACACACATTCGTTCCTGCAAAAGCAGGATTCAAGTACAGCGGGTTGGCGTAGAATTGGGAAAACAACGCATCTTGTGCGTTAACTTTCAGGCAGGTCAATGCCATCACCGCCGTCAGCATTATGATAATACGTTTGTGCATAGTCACTGTTTTTAATAGCGGGCAAAGATACAAAAATTGCAATAATCACAACGATGTTTCGTTAACAAAATTGTATTCAATGCACATTTTCTAAAAAAACGATAAATGAAGTTCAAATCTTGGGTTACCTTTTCCATATTTTTTGTGTTTATTGCACAAATTGTTGATACTCAGGCACAAAAAATTCAAAAAAATATCACGATTTCTTGGAGAGATAATATTTCGGAATTCTACTCCGAGGATTTAACTGTTGAAATACTGCACTTTACAGATGCCGTCTATTTCCAAGAAACACCCACACTCCCCTCTTTTTATGAAAAAATAAGTGTTGATAATTTTTTTACCGATTATGTGGTGTCGGTGACCGATGTTCAATATGAGCCTCTCAGTGCTCACGATGCCACTTTGATACCTGCCACATATACCCATTCTGAACTGGATGTCAAGGTGGTGTCGGCCTATGAATGTAACCATCCTTATGCCTTGTTGTCGTTTGTGCCTATCGTGCGCACAGGTCAGAACCAATTTAGTCGGGTGACCTCTCTGACGGTTACTTTTGAGGGCAGGGCGGCAAAACCCGCCGGCGCCAAACGCTCCTATACGTCCAACTCCGTGCTCGCCGCAGGCCAGTGGTACGATTTCAAAGTGGCGGCCACAGGCATATACAAGGTGACCTATCAGGACTTGGTGGCTATGGGCATGTCCACCCCTATTGCTTCCGCCCAGATTGCCCTGTTTGGCAACGGCGGCAAGATGGTGGCCGAGAACAATGCCGATCCTCGCTATGACGACCTTCGTGAACTTCCTATCTCTATCCATGATGGCGGCGACGGCTCCTTTAACGATGGAGACTACTTTCTCTTCTATGGAGAATCACCCCACACCGTTACTTATGATACGTCAGAACATAAGTTCACTCACGCGATCAACATCTACTCGGATTCGTCCCGCTATTTCATTACTTCCACTCCGGGCATCGGTGAGAAGAAAAGAGTCGCCATTGTGGACAACTCGTCCATGCTGCCCAATGAAACAGTGAGCACCTATACACATTTCGATTTCTACGAAGATGACAAGTATAACCTTGGTGGTAGTGGCAAAGATTGGTTCGGCGATCTTTTCGATGTGACCAATCAGCGCGCATACTCCTTCAAGGTTCCTGGGCAAAACCAAGCGACATCGCGTATCTCTCTGGCAGTCGCAGGATCGACAAACTCTTTTGCTCGGATGAATGTGAGCGTGAATCATCAGAATGTGGGTGATGCCTACATCACAGCCGTGAACGGCTCGACGATGGCTTCATTGAACGAGGCTGAATTCACTTTTGTCCCCAATAGCGATAATTTGTCGGTGTCTTTAACGTTCAGTAAACCAACCACATCTTCTTCGGCTTATTTGGATTGGATAGAGATTGAGGTCCCCTGCAACTTGCGGATGCATTCGGCCCAGTTCGGGTTTTGCAACCCTGCTGCGGCAGGGGTAGGCAATATTGCACAATACAATATTGCTGGCGCTTCTAGCACTACCCGCGTGTGGGACGTGACCGAACCCGGCGCTACGGTGCAATATGCTCTTTCCGCTAGCAACGGAGCGTACTCCTTTAAGGTCGCCAACGACGAGATCCGTCGTTTCTATGCCTTTGATGGCACCTCCTACATGTCCATTAATCCAGGTGCTATGGTCATAAACCAGAATCTCCACGCCACGGAAGCTGTGGATATGGTAATTGTCACGCATCCTGGTTTTCTCTCTCAAGCCAACAGATTGGCTTCTTTCCGCCGAAGCAATGACGGGATGAAAGTCAGAGTGGTGACCATCGACCAAGTTTACAACGAGTTTTCCGGTGGCTCGCAAGACCCGATGGCTATCCGCGACTATGTGAAAATGATCTATGATCGTTCTAATAAATTGTATCCTAAATATTTGCTTTTGGTGGGCCGACCCTGCTACGACTACAGAGGTAGGGTAGAGGGTACTGAAATTTTTGTGCCCAATTATCAATATTATGCCGGAAACACCATCTCCGAACTCAACTTCTATGCAAACGATGACAACTTCGGCTTGCTGGACGACGACGAAGGTGCAAGCCAAGTGGGCCTCTACGACCTTCCCGTTGGACGTTTCCCTTGTTCTACGGTGGCTCAAGCTACTACGGCCGTGGACAAGAGCATCAACTATACGGAACATCGTAATCTGGTGGAAGAGGGCTCAGCCCAGATCTCGAATCTCGGCGATTGGCGTAATATGATGGCTCTTGTGGCCGATGACGAACAGATGGAATTCGTGGATAATACCGAAACCTTTTACGGTATCGTGTCTAATGCCAATCCGAACATCAACTTCGACAAGATTTACTTGGATGCTTTTACGCAGGTGTCCAATGCCGGTGGCCAACGCTATCCCGATGTGACTAACGCCATCAACAACCGAATGAACCGGGGCTGTCTGGCCATAACCTATGTGGGGCATAGTGGCAAGGACGGTTGGACGGCAGAACGGGTGTTGGAGAACTCCGACATCAACAAATGGACCAATCAATACAACCTGCCGTTGATGATTTCCCTCTCATGTACTTTCGGCTACTATGACCGTCCGGCGCTCTCGCCCGCCGATTTGGCATTGTTTAATAACAAGGGAGGCGTCAGCTCTATTATCTCTGCTTCACGAGAATCCTGGTCCTATCCAAATTATATGTATGGCTATGAGCTGTTTAGATTAATGTTTGATCGCGAGAACGGTCACTATCCTACTGTGGGAGAGTTGAATATGTTAGCTAAAAACCAGCGCGATGGCTCAGTCACCACGTTGGCCATGTTCGTGTTGTTCGGTGACCCATCCATGCCCCTGGCCATTCCAACCTATCAAGTGGTTACGGATTCTGTGAACCATCATGCAGTGGGACAACAGGTTGACACGATCCGTGCCCTTTCCAAAGTGACAGTAAGCGGCAGGGTGGTGGATGCTCAAGGCCAGACATTATCAGGCTTCAACGGCACGGTGTTTCCTTCTGTCTATGATAAAAAATTGAAGACATCCACCTTGTCCAACGACCCAGGTAGCCAACCGTTTGAGTTCGACGTGCAAAAAAGTGTCCTGTTCAAGGGTAATAGTTCAGTCAAGGACGGACGTTTTACGTTCACTTTTTATGTGCCCAAGGATATTGACTATAGCTTTGGCAATGGAAAAATAAGTTACTATGGTCGAAGCACTGTCCAAGATGCGGCAGGCGCTTTTTCCGGCTTTGTCATTGGCGGAACGGATACTAATGGCATCAACGACAAGGAGGGCCCGATAGTGGATCTATACCTTAACGATGAAAATTTTGTGGACGGCGGCATCGTGGATCCTAATCCGGTTTTGATAGCTAAAATTAAGGATAATTATGGTATTAATACAACAGGTAACGGCATTGGTCACGACTTAGTTGCCGTTCTTGACAACTCCACCGAGTCGCAGATTGTCCTTAATGACTATTATGAGACCGAAAAAGACAGTTTCAATATGGGAACCGTGCGTTACGGACTTACGGATCTGTCGGTTGGGCATCATACTATTAAAGTGCGGGCGTGGGACATCAACAACAATCACTCTGAGAGCGAGTTGTCGTTTGACGTTTTTTCCGACGAGAAACTGACCTTGAGTCACGTGCTGAATTATCCCAACCCGTTCACCACGCATACCGAATTTTTCTTTGAACAAAACCGAAACGGCGGAATGTTTGACATCCAAGTTCAGATTTATACTATTTCCGGAAAGCTTCTCAAGACCATCAATACTTCCCTGTATATGGAGGGCAACCGCAGTTTGGGCATTCCGTGGGATGGGCTGGACGATTACGGCGACAAGATAGGCAAGGGTGTCTATATGTATCGGGTGCGCGTTCGCGACCAGAATAACGAAATTGCAGAAAAAATCGAAAAATTAGTAATTCTATAAAATATTCTGCAAAAATCATCGTTAGCATTTTTCAGTTATTAAACTTGTAATAGAATAATCATTAACAAAAAGAATCATAATCTATATGAAAAAAGCACTATTCTTCCTGCCGTTGTTTATGATGGCGTTGTTGATTACAGCACAGGCTCAGAATCAGAATGTTTCCCCGACGGGACAATTAACTGGTGATGATTTGAACACTATTACGACTGCCGTTCCTTTCTTGCAGATCGCCCCTGATTCCCGTGGCGGTGCTATGGGCGACATGGGTGCAGCTACTTCCGCCGATGTGAACTCCCAGGCCTACAACCCGGCCAAGTATGTGTTCAGCGACAACATCTTTGGTGTCAGTGTTTCGTATAGCCCTTGGCTTCACAACCTTCACTTGGACGATGGTATCAACCTTGCCTATCTCAGTGCTTATTACAAACCTACGGAGATGGACGCCATCGCATTCTCCCTCCGCTATTTCAACTTAGGCTCCATTTTCTTTACGGAAGATGGTAGTAATGGTGCCGACTACAACCCCAATGAATTTGCCATTGACTTCACTTACAACCGTAAGCTGATTGACCAGTTGTCTATTGCAATGACACCGCGTTTTGTATACTCCAATTTGACTTTGGGACAATTTGTGGACGGTCAGGAGACCAAGCCTGGTTTGGCTGGTGCCGCCGACATCTCCTTGTTCTACGAACAGGATTTCCGTGTTAAGAGTATGGAAAACACTACGTTGCGTGCTGGTTTGAATATCTCCAACCTTGGTAACAAGATGCGTTATTCCAGCGGAACCAACCGTCGTGACTTCCTTCCCGCCAATCTGCGCTTGGGCTTGGGTTACGAAATGGCCTTCGACGAATACAACAAATTGGCTTTTACCGGTGAGATCAACAAGTTGCTGGTCCCCACGAATCCTGTCTATGCAGAGGACGAGGAGGGACATACGATATATGACGAATATAACAACCCCGTCATTGCGTATGGATACAACCCCGATGTTTCCGTGCCGCAAGGTCTTATACAGTCTTTCTACGATGCTCCGCGTGGCTTCCGTGAGGAAATGCAGGAGTGCATCTGGGCTCTTGGTGCTGAGTATAGCTACCGTAACCTCTTCTTTGTGCGAGCCGGTTATTTCCACGAGAGCCAGTATAAAGGCAACCGCCAGTTCTTGTCTATGGGCGTTGGCTTGAAGTATAACATCTTCAACATTGATGTCTCTTACCTGTTTGCCACAAATGGACAGAAGAACCCATTGGCCAACACGTTACGCTTCACGCTTTCCCTCGATTTCGCTTCCTTCAACAAAGGTGGCAACAAAAACCAGACCAAATTGAACTAAATTTTATGGATTATAGAATAGGATTCGGATACGATTCCCATAGATTTGCCCCCAACAGACCCTTGGTCATTGGGGGCATTGCTATTCCTTTTGGGCAGGGTTTGGCCGCTCATTCCGACGGCGACGTGCTCATCCATGCCCTATGCGACGCCCTGCTCGGCGCCGCCGCCCTCAAGGATATAGGCACCCATTTCCCCGACACCGACAAGGCCTACGAGAATGCCGACAGCAAAATCCTGCTTGGCAAAGTGGTGAAGATGCTGTATCTCAAAGGCTGGCACGTCAACAACGTGGACTGCACGCTTGTATTGGAGCAACCAAAAATGCGCCCCTACATCGATCAGATGGTGGAGACATTGGCCCCCATATTGAAAGTGGATGCCGACAAGGTCTCCGTCAAGGCAAAGACCAACGAAGGGATGGGCTTTACGGGCAATGGCGAGGGCGTGGCCGCGATGGCCGTTGTCACCCTTGCGCAGAATGACAACCCTTTCGCCCTCGAGTGGGACACACCGTACCAGACGCCCCCGTTCACCAAGATACGACTCAAGCACTATTTCCCTGCCTTCGAGTACGGCATTGCCCGAGCCAAGGAGGATATTGAGCAGATTAAAAACAATCCCGAACCGCCCGCGTTCCTGAACACCATCGTGGCGCTTGACCGCGCCGGCGAGTTGCTCAACCGCGTGGCCGGCATCTTCTTCAACATCCTGGAGTGCGACGCCACCCCTGAAATGGAGAAGATCGCTAATGAGGTGCAGCCTATGCTTACTGAGTATTCCAACAGCGTCTATTTGGATGAGGACTTGTTCGCCCGTGTCAAATACGTGCATGAGCACGAGTTCGACGCGCTTGTGGGTGCGGACAAGATGCTGATGGAGCGTACGTACAACGCCTTTCTCGATAATGGGGCGAACCTGGCTCCGGAGCAGAAGAAACGTTTCAACGAGCTGTCGGTGGAACTCGCCAACCTGACACTGGCCTTTGGACAGAACGCCCTGGCCGCCACGAACAGTTGGTATATGCACATCACGGATGTGGCTCGTCTCAATGGGCTTCCCGAAGGCGAGCTGGCAGTGGCCGAGCAGAGAGCTAAGGCTAAGGGCCTTGAAGGCTATGTCTTCGACTTGTCCGCCCCTGGTACCGCCGCCATCCTCAAGTATGCCGACGACCGCGAGTTGCGTAAGGAGATGTTTATGCACTCCTGCGACAAGGCCTTCGGCGGCAAGTTCGACAACTGCGAGAACATCAAGGGCATCCTGCGCTGTCGCGAAGAGCTGGCCCAGTTGCTCGGCTACGACAACTACGCCCAATATGCACTCCACGACCGTATGGCCAAGGATTGTGCGCACGTGTACGACCTGCTCGACCAACTGCGGGAGGTCTCTCTGCCTTTCGCCAAGCGCGAGATGGAGTCGCTCAACGCCTACGCCCGTGCGCAAGGCCTCGAAGACGACCTGCAACGCTGGGATCTTTCCTATTATTCCGAAAAGCAGCAGAAGGATCTTTTCAACTTCAACTCCGAGGATCTGAAACCATACCTCAAGTTGGAGAATGTCATCAAAGGCGTGTTTTCCCTGGCTGCCAACCTGTACGGGCTAAGGTTCGTGCCTACCGACAAAATAGAGGCCTATCATCCCGATGTGAAAGTCTACGAGGTGTATCGCGACGAGCGATTTATGTCGGTCCTGTATTTGGATTTCCACCCGCGTGCCACGAAGCGCAGCGGGGCCTGGATGACCTCTTTCCGCGAGCAATATGTAGACGTCGCCGGACACGATGTGCGCCCGCTAGTGAGTCTCGTGATGAACTTCACCCCTTCGACGGTCGAGAACCCGTCGTTGCTGACCTTCGGCGAACTGACCACCTTCCTGCACGAGTTCGGCCACGCGCTGAACGGAATGCTGTCGGAGGTGCCCTACCAGTCGATTTCCGGCACCAACTCGCCCCGTGATTTCGTGGAGCTGCCTTCGCAACTGAACGAGAACTGGGCCACGGAGCCCGAGTTCCTCAACACGTTTGCGTTTCACCATCTCACTGGCGAACCGATGCCCGTCCGCTATGTGGAGCAACTCAAGAAAATGCGTCAGTATTTGGCTGGGTACAGTTGCGTCCGACAACTCTCGTTCGGCTACCTGGATATGATGTATCACACCACGCCCGCCAAGGAGGTGGCCGACGTGCACGCCAAGGAGCGTGAGGCGTTCGACCTGCTCGAGGTGCTGCCTGTCGTGCCCCAGGCGTGTATGAGCCCTTCGTTCACGCACATTTTCGCAGGCGGCTACGCGGCTGGCTATTATGGTTACAAGTGGGCCGAGATGCTTGAGGCTGACGCCTTCGCCGTGTTCCAGGAAGAAGGCGTGATGAACAAAGAGACCGCCCGCCGCTACCTGGAATACATCCTCTCCAAGGGCGGATCCGTGCCTGCCGATGAAATGTTCCGCAACTTCCGCGGCCGAGAACCCAAAATCGAACCCCTGCTGAAAAGGGATGGACTGATTTGAGGGTGAATGATTATAGATAATTGATAATAGATAATAGATGATTGATAATAGATGATAGAGGTGTGGTGTGTTTTCCCACCAAGTAATAACGTCACACATCTTACATCTTACGTAACAAATCTCAAATCTAACGTCTATCATCTGCTTACTTTTTTGTATCTTCGCCGCCCAAATTTTTTTATTGATGTTTAGTTTATATATCAAGGAATTAAAGGCATTTCTCAGCTCCATCATCGGCTACATCTTTGTAGGCGTGTTCCTGATTATCTCCGGATTGTTCCTGTGGGTGTTCCCTAATGTGGATAATGTGATGGAATCTGGGTTGTCCGATTTGCAGGGCTTGTTCAACCTCTCGCAGTTTCTCTTCATCTTCCTCGTTCCGGCCATCACGATGCGTTCCTTCGCCGAGGAAAAACGTACCGGTACGATGGACCTGTTGCTTACAAAACCCCTTACCGACTGGCAGATCATCTGGGCCAAGTTCTTGTCTTGTCTAACATTGCTTGCCATCGCCTTGTTGCCTACCCTCATCTATGTCATCACGGTCTATTTTATAGGCAACCCTGTTGGCAATATCGATATGGGCAGCACGTGGGGTTCCTATCTCGGACTCTTGTTCCTCGGTGCGACATTTATCGCCATTGGACTCTTCTCCTCGAGCATAACGAACAACCAGATCATCGCCTTCATCATTGGGGCGGCGCTCTGTTTCATCCTCTTCTTCGGATTTGCCTTCATCTACTCCTTCGAGTCGCTTGGCGCGTTTGGCTATTACCTGAAGACGCTCGGCATCGAACATCATTATGCTTCTATTAGCAAGGGCGTCATCGATACACGTGACGTCATTTACTTCTGTAGTGTGGTCTTTATTTTTCTGTTTGGCACTCGTATCGTCTTGTCAAGCCGTAAATGGTAACCTTAAAATGATTGCAAAATGAAAAGCCAAAACAAGAACAAACAACAGAAAACGGGTAGCAAACAGTTTAAGAGAAATACCCTCCTCGGCCTTTTGATCGCATTGGTGGCCATCATCGTCGTCAACATCATATCTTCCTTCCTCTTTTTTAGAATCGACCTGACCAAAGACAAACGTCACTCCCTGTCGAAAGGCACTATTGAGATGCTTAACAACTTGGAGGACAAAGTATATATCCGTGTCTATCTGAAAGGCAAGGACCAGCCGGCTGACTACCAACTTTTCGCCAAGCAGGTTGAGCAGGTGTTGCAGGATTTTCGCAGTTATTCCAAGAATGTCTATTTCGAGTTTATCGACCCTTTGGAGGGCAAGACCAACGATGAGGTGCAGTCTATTTTAGGAGAATTTGTAAAGAAGGGTCTCGACCCGATTCCAGTGAGTAGGGAGGACGGCAGCGGCTATTCCACGCACATGGTGGTGCCTGGCGCTATCGTCTCCTACCGAGATCGTGAGTATCCTGCCAAACTGGTGGTGTCAGATCCTGCCGGTGCCAATTGGATGCAGTATTCCATTGAGGAACTTGAATACAATCTCGTGGCCCCCATTCGTCGACTACTGAAAACCGAAAAACCGTCTGTGGCCTATCTGGATGGTCACGGAGAGCTCGATTTTTGGAATACCTGCTGGACTGGCATGCAGTTGCAACGTTTCTATAACGTAAGCCGCATTACTCTGGATGGCAAGATCAATAGCTTGCGCAATATCAGCGTGGAGGATTCAACCTCCCAGACCTTGAAACTCGGCAAGAATAAGTACGACGTGCTCATCGTCGCCCAGCCGACCGAGCCGTTCAAAGAGTATGACAAATATATCATTGACCAATTTATCATGCGCGGCGGCAAAGTGCTGTGGCTGATCGATAATACTACGGCTTCCCTCGATAGTCTCCAGAGCTCACCCGAATTCTTTGCCACCCCCAGGTCCCTCTATATCAATGACTTGTTTTTTACCTACGGCGTGCGCATCAACCCCAACTTGATTCAAGATCTCAGCTGCCTGCCTATCCCGCAACAAGTGGGCATCATCGGCGACCAGCCGCAATATAAATTCATGGCATTCCCCTATAACCTTGATATTGTGAATTTTGGCGATCATCCCATCGTGCGCAATCTCAAGGAGGTGAGATCCGAATTTGCGGGTAGTATAGACCTCGTTGGCAAAAATGCCGACCTGACCAAAACAGTCTTGATGACCAGCTCCGAAAGATCCAAATTGGTGCCTGCCCCATCTATCGTCTCCCTCAAAGTGGCCATGATGCAGCCCAATATGCAAGAGTTCGCCTTCCGCAACCTGCCTATCGCCGTGCTGGTCGAAGGCCAGTTCGAGTCCGCCTTCAAAGGCATCCTCCCCGTCGAGTTCGACACCATCAAGGAGCTCGATTTCAGGGATAAGAGCGAATATACCCGACAGATCTTCGTCTCCGACGGCGACATCATCCGCAATCCCTTCGACAAGAAACGCAACCAGCCCTATCCCGCTGGCTATGACATCTATACCCGCAAGATGTACGACAATACGGAGTTCATCGTCAACTGCGTCAACTATCTCTGCGCCGATGACGATTTGCTGCAACTACGCACCAAGAATTTCCGCATCGGCTCTCTCAACAATGACAAGGTCAGGGGACACAAGACCCTCATCGCCGTGTTGAACATCGTCATCCCGTTGGGCCTTATCGCCATTTTGGGCGTCATCCTTATCTTGATGCGGAAGATAAAGTTCTCCAAAAAAGCGGCCAAGAAATAGTTTTCTTTTGAAATATATCAGATAATCAATCAATTATTAATAAAAAAATCAAAAATGAAAAAATTATTTGTTACCCTGATGTGCATAATGGGTGTGTTGGGCATCTCTTTTGCACAGGACGTCAAAATGGACGCCCCCATCAATCCGGATCCGCACGTCAAGATTGGCAAGTTGGATAATGGCTTGACCTATTACATTCGTCACAACGAGACCCCGAAGAACCGTGTTGAACTCCGTTTGGCCGTGAACGCCGGTTCCAACCAAGAGAACGACAACCAACGTGGTTTGGCCCACTTCTGCGAGCACATGGCCTTCAACGGTATGGAAGGCTTCCCTGGCAACGCTATGGTGGACGAGTTGCAGAGAATGGGCGTGGTGTTCGGTGCCGACCTTAACGCCTACACGATTTTTGACGAGACGGTGTATATGATTCCCGTTCCGTTGGACAACCCCAACAACCTTGATGTCGGCTTGCGCATCCTGCGCGGCTGGGCTAACGGCTTGCTCTTCGACAACAAGGAGATTGACGCCGAGCGCGGTGTCATCACCGAAGAGTATCGTATGGGCCTTGGCGCCAGCGACCGTCTGCAAAAACAGTACTGGCCCGTGTTGATGAAGGACTCCCGCTATGCCGATCGTTTGACCATCGGTGACATCAACATCATCCAAAATTTCGAGTATCAGGTTATAAAGGACTTCTACCACGATTGGTATCGTCCGGACCTTCAGGCCGTTATCGTGGTCGGTGACATTGATGTAGCCCAGGTTGAAGCCAAGATCAAGGCTCTCTTCAGCAACATCCAGATGCCTGCCAACCCGCGCAAGAAGGAGAACTATACGATTCCCGGCAACAAGGAACCCCTTGTGGCTATCTGTACCGACAAAGAGGCCCCCGGCAACCAGGTGATGCTGATTCGCAAGCACCCGCATTTCCTGATGAAGAATCTCGGCGACTTCCGCAAACAGTTGGTTATCGACCTCTACAACGAAATGTACGACTCCCGTCTCTCTGAAATGTCCCAAGACGTGAAAACGCCCTTCCTCGTGGGTAGCGCCGGCTATTCTCATTTCATCGGACCTTTGGATATCTACGGTTCCAGTGCTTCCTGCAAGGAGAACAAGATTATCGAATCCATCAATGCTTTGATGAAAGAGGAGAACAGAGTGCTCAAGTTTGGTTTCCTGCAAACCGAACTCGACCGTGCCAAAGAGGCCATCATGGAACAATACGAGCGTGCCGCCAACGAGGTGGACAAGACGGAATCGTCCCAATTCGTGGGCGAATATGTGGAGAACTTCCTTCGTCACGAACCCATCCCCGGCGCCAAGCGTGAATACAACTATGCCAAGAAGTTCATGGAGAGCATCACCCTCGATGAGGTCAACGCTTTAGCCAAGGAATGGATCAAAATGGACGATTTCGTGGCCATCGTGATTGCGCCCGATAAGGAAGGCGTAAACGTGCCGACCAAAGAACAAGTGCTGGCCGCCATTACCGACAAGAACAATGAGAATGTCATCCCGTACGTGGACAACTACAAAGACCAAGAGATTGTGGAGAAGTCCACGCTCACCCCGGGAACCATCAAGAGCACGGAAGAGATTCCTGCCATCAACGCCAAGAAAGTGACCTTGTCCAACGGCATAGAAGTCTATCTGAAGAAAACCGATTTCAAAAACGACGAGATACTCTTCTCTGCTTTCAGCAAAGGCGGTTTATCCTTATATTCTGAAAAAGACCTTCCTTCCGCCAACTTCGCCACTGAATTCATCGATCGTAGCGGTATTTCCGAGTTGGATTACAACACCTTGATGAAGAAGATGAAGAGCAAGCAAGCCGGCGTCACCCCGTCTATTAATGATATGTCCGAAACGTTCTCTGGTTCTTCCACGCCGAAAGACCTCGAGTTCTTCTTCCAATATCTGCATGCCTTCTTTGCTTCCCCGCGCGTCGACCAGAACTCCTATGAGTTGGTGATGAACGAGACGAAGGAGCAGATCAAGATGCTGCAGGCCAACCCGATGTACAAGTTCATCGGCGCTTTGTTGGATGCTTCCACCAATCACGATCCCTATAAGAAGAATATGCTTACTTTCGACGAGAATTATCTCGAGCAGGTCGATTTCGACCGCGCCGTGCAGATTTACAAGGAGCGTTTCGCCAACCCCGCCGACTTCACCTTCCTTTTCGTGGGCAACTACGACGAGAAGACGATGAACGATTATCTCTGTACCTATCTGGGCTCCCTCAAGACTTCCGGCAAGAAAGAAGGCGCCAATATGTCCGTTTTTAAGAAACCCGCCCCGGGCATCAGCAAGGAGAGAGTGGTGGCCGGTTCCGAAAAACAGGGTTGGATGGGTTATATATCCGAACAACCTTACGACTACAACGAGAAGAACAATATGATTATTAACGAAATCGGCGATGCCTTGGAAATCTACCTCATCAAGATCGTTCGTGAGAAAATGGGCGATGTCTATTCCCCGATGTTGCAAATGGGCTATGAAAAATATCCGGATCCCAATATGACCCTGATGATCATGTTGAGTTGCGATCCCGACAAAATCGACAAGTTGGGTGATGCCTGCAACAAGATTCTCACCGATTTCCAAAAGAAAGGCCCCGATGCCAAGACGCTCGAAAAGGTAAAGAAACAGCTGATCAGCACACGCGAGAAGAACATTCAGACCAACAATTTCTGGCTGAACTATATCAATGGCAAGTTGTATAATGGCGACGACCTCACTGCCGTGAACCGCTACAACGACCTCGTTAACTCCGTGACGAAGAAGGATATAGTCAACTTTATGAAGAAGTATTATAAACTTGATCAATACATCCGAGTTGACCTTTATCCTGAAAATCAATAATAGACTTTTAAACAATTTTAGTTAAACGAATATTCATACAGAAATGACTGATTACGAATTGAAAAACAAGGTTGCCGATATGACCTTGGCCGAATGGGGTCGCAAGGATATAGAGGTCTCCCAGAAGGAGATGCCCGGTCTGTTGGCCTTGAGAGAAAAGTACGGGGATTCCAAGCCGCTGAAGGGCGTGCGTATCTCCGGTTCCCTGCACATGACCATCCAGACCGCCGTCTTGATCGAAACGTTGGTCCACTTGGGTGCTGAGGTGAGATGGTGCAGTTGCAACATCTTCTCCACACAGGATCACGCCGCCGCGGCCATCGCCGCTACGGGCGTTAACGTGTTCGCCTGGAAGGGCGAGTCGCTCGAAGACTATTGGTGGTGCACTAACCAAGCCCTCTCGTTCCCCGGCGGCAAGGGCCCGCAACTCATCGTGGACGACGGCGGCGATGCCACCCTGCTCATCCACACAGGCTACAAAGCCGAGGAAGACCCATCCATCCTTGATAAGGAACCCTCTTCCCACGAGGAGGCCGTCATCTTCCAGACCCTCAAGGAAATCCTGAAGGAAGACCCGCACAAGTGGCACAATATGGTGAAAGAGATCAAGGGCGTGTCCGAAGAGACCACCACCGGCGTGCATCGTCTCTACCAGATGATGGAACGCGGCGAACTGCTCTTCCCCGCCATCAACGTGAACGACTCCGTCACCAAGTCCAAGTTCGACAACAAATACGGTTGTCGCGAGTCCCTGGCCGACGGCATCAAACGGGCTACCGACATTATGCTGGCCGGCAAGGTGGTCGTGGTGTGCGGCTACGGCGACGTGGGCAAGGGCTGCGCCCAGTCAATGAAATCCTACGGCGCACGCGTCATCGTCACAGAAGTGGATCCCATCTGCGCCTTGCAAGCCGCTATGGAGGGCTATGAGGTCAAGACCGTGGAGGACGCCCTCGACGAGGGCAATGTCTTCGTGACTTGTACGGGCAACTGCGACGTCATTACCGTCGACCATCTCAACAAGATGCGCGACCAAGCCGTCGTCTGCAACATCGGCCACTTCGACAACGAAATCCAAGTGACTCCGTTCGAGCAGCAGCCCGGCATCACCAAGCGTAACATCAAGCCGCAAGTGGACGAATACATATTCCCCGACGGTCACTCCATCTTCATCTTGGCGGAAGGCCGCCTGGTGAACCTCGGCTGCGCCACGGGACACCCCTCTTTCGTGATGAGCAACTCGTTCACCAACCAGACGATGGCCCAACTCGACCTTTGGCAACACGACTATAAGGTGGGTGTCTACAACCTGCCCAAGGAACTGGACGAAGAGGTGGCAAGACTGCACCTGAGCAAGATCGGCGTCAAACTCACGCAGTTGACGCAGAAGCAAGCCGACTATATCGGCGTGCCGGTTAAAGGCCCCTTCAAGCCGGATACCTACAGATACTAACACACAAGCCCGCCTCGGCGGGCTTTTTAGTAGCCAGATGTTAGTGATTAGTTGTTAGTTGATAGTATTTAAGTTTTACTCCCCCCATTCTTCATTCCTAATTCCTCATTCTTTTTTTCCTATCTTTGTCGCCTAAAATTGTAACTGCAATGAAAAAAATATTTCTCCTTTGGGGTCTGGTTGGTCTGATCGCTTCTCTGTCAGCCCAGTCGGTGTTGTGGCAAGTTAGCGGGCGCAATTTGCAAGCGCCATCGTATCTTTATGGTACCATCCATATTCAGGACGGCCGTGTGTTTTCGTTTGACAGTACCGTGTGGCATTGTTTCGACCAATGTGACGCTTTGGCCGTGGAGCTTTTGCTTGACGAGCTAAACGTGAGTGCCGTTCGTGAAGAAATGATGTTGCCCAAAGGGCAAACGCTGAACGAGTTGTTCCCAAAGGAGGATTATCGTGCGCTGGACAGTCTTTGCAAGGCCAAACTCGGTGCTGGTTTGATTTTCTTCAATAGAATGAAGCCTTTTTTCCTTCTCAGTGCCTTGCAGCAGGTTGACATTCCGAAGGAGATGCCCGTTGCGTTGGACATGTTCTTGTTGCAGCAGGCTCGTGCCAAGGGTATGCAGTGCTATGGCCTGGAAGACTATATGGAGCAGATTAAGGCTATTGATGCCATTTCTTTAAAAGAGCAGGTTAAGATGCTCCAAGACGTCATATACGACACCAATTCAATGGCGGTCCAATTTGACACTCTTCTTGATGCTTATTTGTCAGCTGATATGGACAAGTGGGAGGAGATGTTGAAGGATCCGTCCTTGCCTGAAAATTTCAACAAGAGGTTGTTGGAGAAGCGCAATGTGACCATGTACAAGGGCTTTTGCAAGCTGACGAAAAAACATCGCGTGTTCTGTGCGGTCGGTTGTGGTCATCTGGCAGGTGACCAAGGTCTGATAGAGATGCTACGGAAAAAAGGCTATACTGTGGAGCCGGTAATGTTCTCGTGGACGAAATAGAATAAATAACATCAATGATGATGTTCTTTCTCCGAAATATAATACAAACGCTATTTACGGTCGTTCAGTTTGTGGGGGGCGGCTATGCAGTGGCGCCGAGCGACTCGCTGACGCTCGTCAGTGCTCCGTGGCAAGTGGACACTCTTGACGGCATGGTTTTGAAGACAGTGCACTTCAGCCACCAGGAATATTTCCAGAGCAACCAGTATATGGCTGTGCTGGAGATTCCTGCCGGCGCAGATTATGGGCTGTCCTTTGCATACGAGCCGCAGCGCACGCCCACGACGACCATAGCCCAACGACACCATGCCGTCGCCGCCATCAACGGCTCCTTCTTCGACATGGACAAACACAACCCCATCTGCTTCCTCCGCATCGACGGCAAGGAGGTCTCTGAGAACGTGGCGGGCAAGGATACGCTGCATCGCAAGTATTACCAATATGGCACGCTGGCGCTAACGCCTCGGCCATGCATTGTGCACACGGACAGCTTGCGCAACTGGGAGCGGTGCCTCTCATACCCTGATATCATGACCGCCGGGCCACTACTCATATACCACGACTCTGTTCAAGCTATGCGCGACGACCTCTCCTTCGTCTACAAACGCCATAACCGCTCAGCGGTGGGCATACGCCCCGACGGCACGGTGTTGCTGTTTGTGGTGGACGGCCGTACCAAAGAGTCGGAAGGCATGTCGCTGGACGAGCTTATCAAGACGATGAAATGGCTTGGGTGTTGCGACGCGCTCAACTTGGATGGCGGTGGATCCACCACGCTATACGTACAAGGCTTGCCGCATAATGGGGTAGTGAATCATCCATCGGACAACGGAAATTTTGACCGCAAAGGCGAACGAGCAGTGTCGAATGCCATTTTGGTTCTATCAAAGAAAGACTAGCTGTACACGCGCAACCGCATGCCATCGAAATGCGTGTTGTAACGCCGTGCCGGATATTTGGCAGGACCGCCTAAAACATTGCCATCCAGTATGTTAAAAGTTGACCCACACAAGGAATCTATCAGTCGCAAACCATCGGGAGCGACGAAAAGCCACGACTCCTGCTCTTTCCAGTCGTAAGAACAAGCACGATCGAAGGCGTTGAAATTCCACTCGTCCAAACGATAGACAATAATGCCGTTAACACCGCCCGTTAGATAAATATATCCTCCGTATGTGTTTAGTTGGTAATACATTACGTCGTTAGGGTATATGTAGAAATCAACCTTCGCATTGGGAATGGTAGGATGGTTGTAGAAGTCGCAGCACACTAATAGTGGCAACAGACCAATCAGCACAAAGAGGATTTTTTTCATGGTGTTGGATTAATAGATGCCCGGGAAAAGCTTGTAACGTTTCAAATCGGTAAATTCTTTGCCGAAGAATTGGGTATAGCGCTCGTAAACGGCTTTGGAGCGTGGAATGATATTGGCACAAGTCCACAACAAGAATACGGCGCCGGAAATCGACCAGGTGAGCAGGGCAAATCCAGCCCATTCAAGAATTTCACCGGTATAGTTGGCAGAGCTGATCTTGTTGAACGGCCACCCCATGGGCAAGTAGTAGTTATTGTCGGTGATGTCCTTGCGCAAGTTGCGGATGACACGGTCGGCGTATATGTTGATCACCATGCCGAAAAGGAAAATAGATGTGCCAAGAATGAACTGCCATGACCAGAACCAAGAAATGGGGTAGGCATCCTGCGGACAGAAATAGAAAAGCCATCCACCCTGCATGAAGGCGTTAAATGTGTTAAAGATAAATCCTGTGATGATGATGGAAATCGGCATTTTGCTTTGCCCTTTCATCAATAGAGGAAAGATAAACGACCTTTGGAAATAGTGAAACTCAAAGAAAAAAAACATCACAAAGGTCACGATGTTGAAGGGACGAATGTTGTAGTAGAGCGAGATAAAATACAAGAGGAACATGGAGAAGAATACGGGGGCTTCCATGATGAACCAGCCGAGATTGCTGCGCACGGACACGCCCCAACGATTGTTGAAAGTCATGCCGTATGCGGGAGTGACAAACTGTAGGATGATGAAAACCACTACGCCCAACACGGTCATGGTGAGCAAGATATAATCGTATATTTGGGCAAAAAGTTCCATGATAAACACGTTTTATGAGAAACTCTCTCCGTTGAAAATCTTTTTTCTTTTGAAATAATGCAGGAATACGACGGATTTCGGGTAGGTGTCGGTGTAGGCCAGCTTGGGCAAGGTGTTGCGCTTGGCCTTGCACTTGTCGTAATTCTTGTAAAAATCACGCATGGCTTTATAGACTGCAATAAAGTCTTTGAAATGGCCTTGCAGAAGGAAGAAAAAGGCCGCTATTTGATCTAGGAAGAACTTGGTGACAAGAGTGCGGAAAATGCGCTCCTCGGGTAGATTTTTGAGGAGTAGATAGAGATTGTTGCGGAAGTTGAGGTAGGTCTTGTAGGAGTTGTTTTTGGGCAAGGTGCCGCCACCGATATGGTAGATGACGGATTTGGGGTTAACCTTGATTTTATAGCCGGTGTTTTTAATGCGCCAGCAGAAATCAATCTCCTCCATGTGGGCGAAGAAGTCGGGGTCAAGGCCGCCCATGGTGCGGTACACATCGCTACGTACGAACATGGCGGCGCCGGAGGCCCAGAATACGTCCGCCTCGGTGTCGTATTGACCATGGTCCTTCTCTAGTTTGCTAAACACACGCCCGCGACAGAAAGGATATCCGTATTTGTCAATATAACCGCCCGCCGCTCCGGCATACTCAAACTCGTCCCGCCGGTCAAAAGAAAGCAGCTTGGGCTGGACAGCCGCAATTTTCTCGTTCTCATCCATCATCTCGATGATGGGCTCGATCCAATGCTCCGTCACCTCGATGTCAGAGTTGAGCAGACAAAAGTATTGCGCCTCGACTTGCTCCAAGGCCAAGTTGTATCCTAAGGCAAAACCTTCATTACGTTTATTGAGAATGATGCGCACGTCCGGATAATGCTGCCGCATAAAATCTACGGATCCATCGGAAGAGGCGTTGTCGGCCACTATGAGCTCGGCGTAGTCGGGCATGCTCTTGACTAAAGCAGGTAGAAAACGCTCTAAAAAACGTTTCCCGTTCCAGTTTAAGATGACTACTGCAAGCTTTGCCATAGTGGAGTTTTTTATCAAGAGCGCAAAAATACAAAAAAATATCAGTTGTCGTTTTTTTAATGATGGATGTGCAAAACATGAAAAAATTATTATTTTTGCACTTCAAACTTTAAATTTCATTGATATGAAAAAGACATTTACTATTTTAGTCGCCCTCTTGCTGGGCTTAACCACTGTTTTTGGACAAGGTCAAAAGGCAGGCGTCTCCTTTCAACTAGGTGGCATTCTTCCCACCCATCAGTTTAAGTCCGTTCCAAGCCTCTACGCTCCTGGATTCAACTCTTTCGGTGAAAATGGCGGCGCGATGTTTGGCGCTTCCTTCGGCTTGAAGTTCACCTACGCCTTCCGTAACACCGCCTTGGAAGATAGCGGTCTGGGCATCTTTTTGGCTGGCGATGCTATGTGGAACTCCCTCGACAAGAGCATCCGCGAAATGTACGACAAAGTGAGCTGCACCAAACCGATGTACATCAACGTTCCCATCATCCTCGGTGTCAACTACACCCTCAACTTCGGCAATGTCTTCGGCATCTGGGTTGAAGGCGGTATTGGCGCAGACCTTTTCTTCAAAACCCCTGAAGGATGGGAGAACAGACTCACTGAATACAAAATGGGTGCAGAATTCGCCTCTCAAGTCGGTGCCGGTATCCTCCTTGCCAGAACCGTTAGCCTTGGTGCCCACTACTACTGGCTTGGCACTCAAGACGTGCGCACAAAGACAGACAACATTCTTTATCCCAACAACCAGATGAAGATTGGCGTCTGGGCTTTCAAATTGGGTTTCCATTTCTAGGAATCACAATCCCGCAAATACAAAAAGCGACCTCCCAAAGAGGTCGCTTTTTTTGTGTCTGACGAAAAAATCACACGAGGATTTGCAATAAGTCTTCTTGTGTTACGCCGTTGAAATACTGCTCGACGGCAATGCCTTGCAACGCCTTGCGCAGCGCGGATTCGGTGTGGGCCGTTCCAATCAAGGCCTGGGCCAAGAGGTCGGGGTCCTTGCGGAAAAAGAAATCCCCGTAGAAATGGACGTCGGCGACAATCCCGTTGCGCACGTCCATCACCACCTGCACGGTTCCCCCCTGTGTGCGCATCTTACGGTCGAGGGCGTATTTGGGCGACTGGCCATAGTTCCAAGCCCAGGTGGAAAACTTCTCTTTCGCAAGCTGTTGAATGGCCTGAACTTCGTGCTCGTCAAGCTGCGACAACTGCCGCCCGCCTTCCTGACGTAAGATGTAGTTCATCAGATAGTCCTTGAACTCCATAACGGTCATGGGCCGCGGCAAGTGTTCGGAAATGTTGGTCACGCGGCTGCGGACGGACTTGACCGCCTTGTCGCGGAACTTCTCCGGGTCCACGCGCAAGGCCTGGACCAGATTGTTGCTCACGGTGGAAAAGAGCAGCGTGCCGTGTTCCAACACGCGGTTTTCATAGAACACCATCGCATTGCCGGAGATCTTCTTGTCGTGCACCACCAGATCGTTCCGTCCCGAAAAGGCGGCGGGCACGCCAAGTTCTTGCAGTGCGCCGACGATGGGGCGCAGGAATTTGGCGAAGTCGATTTCCTTCTCGTGTGGCTCCACGTTGCGTATGAATGAAAAATTAAGGTTCCCCAAATCGTGAAATACAGCGCCGCCGCCCGTCAACCGCCTGGCTATAAGGATGTTGTTGGCTTCTACAAAATCATTGTTGATTTCCGCCAAAGTGTTCTGATGCCGTCCGATGATGACGGAGTCGCAGTTTTGCCAAAGCATAAACACCTCCTCTTCGGTGTGCGTGAGCAGATATTCCTCGGTGGCGAGGTTGACATAAGGGGATTGGGTGGGAAGCCATAGGTAGCGCATAGCGGGCTAATTCTCCTTGGTAAGGTTCTCGAGCAGCAGCTGGCGCAACCCGGATGCGGTCAATTCACGCACGATCTGGCCGTTCTTGCAAAGGGAGATGGTGCCCGTCTGTTCGGACACCACGACCGCCAGGGCGTCGGTCAATTCCGTGGAACCCAGCGCGGAACGATGGCGCAGGCCTGTGCCTTGGGGCAGGTTGGTGCTCTTGGACACCGGCAGGATGCAACGCGCCGCAGCCACACGATGATCCTTGATGATGACCGCCCCGTCGTGGAGCGGACTGTTCTTGAAGAAGATGTTCTCCAACAACTCGGCAGTAGGCAGCGCGTCAATGGTCTTGCCACTGTTTAGGAACTCGTCAAGAGGGGTCTTGCGTGCAAAGACAATCAATGCGCCGGTCATACTTTTGGACATGTGGCGACAAGCGTCGCACACGGCTTCGACTTCTTCGCTATAGGCACTGGATTTCTCCTGCTTGCCGAACTTGTCGCTGAAGAAGCGCAACAACCGCCCGTCCCCGATATAGAGAAGGAACTTCCGTATCTCGGGGGCGAACAGGATGATGATGGCCAGAATGCCCACGTTGATGAGTTCGCCCATCAGTTCCGACAAGATCGTGAACTGGAAGTAGGCGATCACTTTCCACACTATATAAAATATGGCGACAAGCCAAAACAACTTGACGGCGGCGGTGCCCTTGGTGAGCTTGTACAGCTCGTAGAGCAGGACCGCCACGATCAGGATGTCGAGAATGTCGACAATGCGGAAATTGATGAAACTCAGGGCCTCCGGCATAGTTTGTTATCGTTTGCTACTTGGCGAGCAGGGCTGCCAAGGAGATAGAATACATTTTGGTTTTGGCGCTGTCGCCACGGGAGGAGAGCACGCAAGGAACCTTGGCGCCCATCAGACAGGCACCCAGTTCAGCACCGTTGAACTTCGTGCAGCACTTGTAGAACACATTGCCGGTCTCGATGTTCGGGAACAGGAGGCAGTCGGCGTCGCCGGCCACTTCGCTGCGGAACTTCTTGATTTCAGCGCACTCCTTGTCAATGGCAAGGTCAAGGGAGATAGGGCCTTCCACGAAAGCCTTGGCACCGGTGCGTTCGGCATCCTTGGCGAGCAGGGCTGCATCCACGTTTGCGGGGATGCCGACCAACATCTGCTCGGAGCAGCAAATCAAGGCTACCTTCGGTTTCTCGATTTGGAGGGTTTGTGCCGTTTGGATCAAATATTTCAGGATAACGGACTTCTGCTTGTAGTCAGGGGCGGGGATCACGGCCACGTCGCCGACGGTGAGCAGCTTGTGGTAGGCTGGATTCTCGATGACGGTCACGTGCGTAAGGGTGGCCTTGGGCGGGCAGAGACCCTTGTCCTTGTTGAGGATGGCGCGCATATATTTGTCGGTGGGGAGCAGGCCCTTCATCAGGATGTCGCCCTCGCCGTTGTTGATGAGGTCGCAACTGATGGCGGCTGCCTTCACGTCCACGGTCTCGTGGATGATCTTGAACTTGTTGATGTCAATGTTCAGCTCTTTGCATACCTTCTCAATGGCGGCGGTGTCGCCTACCAGAGTGGCATCCACCACGCCGAGTTCTACAGCGGCGTTGACGGCTTCAATAGTGTGTGCATCGTTGGCATTTGCAGCCACAAGTCTCTTTTTAGGTTTGGACTTGACCAAGTCAACCAATTGATCTAATTTTGTGATAATCATATCGTTGTATTTTAAAAATTGATTTAATCGGGTAGGCCGCAAAAGTACAAAAAAAAGTGTACTTTTGCACACGTTCAAAAAGGAGGCTATAAATATGTTCGATTTTTCCAAAATTCGCACAATTGACGATTTTCCTACTTCAGGCATTAAGTTCTACGACATCACCACTTTGTTGAAAGATGCCGCGGAATTCCAGCGTGCAATGGACGACTTAATGGCCGTGGCCAAGGAGGTGCGTCCCGATGTGGTGGTCGCCTTGGAGACGCGTGGTTTCTTCTTCGGGCCCACGTTGGCGTTGCAGTTGGGCGTGCCCTTCGTGCCCATCCGCAAGAAAGGCAAGCTGCCCGCCGCCACCTATTCCGCCGAATATGCCCTGGAATACGGCACCGACAAGATTGAAATCCATCAGGATGCGATTGGAGAGAACCAACGTATTCTCCTTTTCGACGACGTGTTGGCCACGGGGGGCACGATGCGTGCTGCTGTCCAGCTGGTGAACAACTTCAAGCCCGCTGCCATAGACACGCTCTTCCTGCTCGAACTCTCCGCCCTCAAGGGCCGCGACAAGTTGCAGGATGTAAACGTTCACTGTTTGGTAAAACTATAAATATTCATTCATAAAAATACTCGAAAGATATGAAAAACATTGATTGGAAAAGTTTGTCATTCGGTTATGTGAAGACCGATTACAATGTTCGTTGCTATTTCAGAAACGGTCAATGGGGCGAATTGGAAGTCTCTTCCGACGAATACATCCCGATGCACATGGCCGCTTCCTGCCTGCATTACGGTCAAGAGGCCTTTGAAGGTATGAAGGCCTTCCGCGGCAAAGACGGAAAAGTGAGATTGTTCCGTTGGGAAGAAAACTGGAAACGTCTCAACAGTTCGGCAGACACCATTATGTTGGCTCCTATTCCGCAAGAGTTGTTCTTTGAGGCCCTCGAGAAGGTCATCAAATTGAACGCCGAGTATATTCCTCCTTACGGAACAGAAGGTTCCTTGTACATCCGTCCGCTTTTGATCGGCACGGGCGCCACCATCGGTGTGAAGCCCGCCGACGAGTACCTCTTCATCGTGTTCGTAATGCCGGTCGGCCCTTACTTCAAGGAGGGTTTCAAGCCGACGAATATGCAGATCGCCAAGGATTACGACCGTGCCGCTCCACTGGGTACGGGTCACGTGAAGGTGGGCGGCAACTACGCCGCTTCCCTGCGTGCCGGTGAAAGAGCTCACCACGAGGGCTTCAGCGCCTCCATCTTCGCCGACGCCAAGACCAAGACCTACATCGACGAGGCCGGTCCCGCCAACTTCTTCGGCATCAAGGACGGAAAGTACGTCACTCCAGACTCCGGTTCCATTCTGCCTTCCATCACCAATATGAGTTTGCGTCAGATCGCCGAGGACCTCGGTCTGGTGGTCGAGAGACGCCACGTGAGATTGGATGAGATCGGCACCTTTGAGGAAGCCGGCGCTTGCGGCACCGCCGCCGTCATCTCCCCCATCCACATGATCCAGGATCGTGAGACGGGCACGGAGTATGTCATCGCCAAGGACGGCAAGCCCGGTCCGTGGAGCGTCAAGATGCGCGAAATCTTGATGGGCATCCAATACGGCGAGATCGAAGACAAGCACCACTGGTGCACCATCGTGGAGTGCTAACAGCTACGAACCAACAAAAAAGCCCGCGAAACGCGGGCTTTTTTTATGCAAAGTAAACTCAAATTACAATTTAAATTCTCGGGCTACTATTTCACTAAGTCGACGATAGCCTTGAATGCCTCAGGATTGTTCATCGCGAGGTCGGCGAGGGCTTTGCGGTTGAGTTCAACGCCCTTCTTGGCCAAATTGCCCATGAAGACGGAATAGGACATACCATACTGGCGGACGCCGGCATTAATACGGGTGATCCACAAGCTGCGGAATGTTCCTTTTTTGTCCTTTCTGTCGCGGTAGGCGTATTGTTGGCCCTTCTCCCACGAATTGACTGCAACGGTCCAAACGTTTCTACGTTTGCCGAAGTACCCACGGGTACGTTTCAAAATCTTTTTTCTTCTTGCTCTTGAAGCAACGTGATTTACTGATCTTGGCATAAATTGGTTCCTTTCTTTTTACGTCAGCGGTTTAACTGTTTAAACTCTTATTGGGCTGATGGTAAAATTTTATTTTTAATTGTTAATAATGAAATTAATTAGCACTTACCAAGCATTTGCTTGACGGTGCGTTCCAAATTCGGTTCGACAATAGCGCTGTAAGCCAGATTACGTTTTCTCTTCGTAGATTTCTTCGTGAGAATGTGGCTGTGGTAAGCGTGATGTCTCTTGATTTTTCCGGTGCCGGTGAGAGTGAATCTCTTCTTGGCAGCGGCTTTCGTTTTGATTTTTGGCATTTCTTCTAAGTTTTTAAAGTTTATATGATGAGTTTACTGCATCTCTTTATTTCTTGGTTGACTTGGGACTGATCATGATGGTCATGTTCTTGCCAAGCAGGGTCGGCATCTGATCCAACTTGCCAAACTCCTCCAGACTCTGCGCAAAGCGGAGCAACAAAAGCTCGCCTTGGTCCTTGTAGATGATGGAGCGGCCACGGAAAGTGACCATCACCTTGACTTTGTAACCATCCTTCAAGAACTTCTCGGCATGAACGCACTTGAAGTTGAAGTCGTGGTCGTCGGTCTGCGGCCCCATGTGGATCTCCTTAACTACGGTCTTGGCACTGTTGGCCTTGATTTCCTTGGCTTTCTTCTTCTGCTCGTATAGGTATTTTTGGTAATCCATCACCTTGCATACGGGCGGATTGGCATTGGGGGAAATTTCCACTAAGTCCAGCTCATATTGATCAGCAATGGCTAGGGCTTCACGCAGGGAAACGATTTTGGGTTCGAAATTCTCACCCACCACTCGCACGGTTTGTGCCGTGATATAGTTGTTGATTCTGTGCTGGGCTTCCTTTTTGTTACGGGGACCGAATTGTTTAGGTCTGTGGTCGTAAGGCGTTGTGTTCAAGGCTCCTTTCTTTTTTGTTTTTATTTCTTTGTAATAACTTTATTTATAGTATTTTTAAGGGCGGCAAAAATACACTTTTTTTCATATTTCATCACGTATCATGTAATTTTTTTATTTTTGCGGCGTTTAATAGGATCACAGAACCGACAGAATGCGAAGAAAGTTTCGATTAACATATATCTTCCTGTTACTAATGCCGTTGCTGGTTATGCCCAGCCGCATACTCCAAGCCCAGAACTCTGAGTTCGGCGCTTGTGTGGGCGGTATGTTCTATTTGGGAGACCTGAACCAAAAGAAACTTTTTAAATTAAATCTTAAAGATCCTGCTCTCAACCAGTTGCATTTCGCGGGCGGCTTTATGTACCGCTATAACATCTCGCCCCGCCTCGCTGTGAAGGCCGACTTCCTCTTCGGCAAGGTCTCCTCCACCGACGTGGGCACCGATATGGCGGAACGCAACCTCAGCTTCTCTTCCCCGATCACCGAGTTTTCAGCCGAAATTGAGCTCAATTTCTTTGAATTATACAACACCACAGGCAAAAATCGGTTCTCGCCCTATATCTTTGCCGGATTGACAGTCTTCTCCTTCAACCCGCAGGCATCGCTGATAGTCGACGAGCAGCCGCAGACTTTTGAATTGCATAGTATGGGCACCGAAGGACAAGGCCTCGAAGGAGGCCCCAAACCCTATTCACTCACTTCTGTAGCCCTGCCTTTCGGCATAGGCATCAAATTTACGATGGGACGCTATTTCTCCATCGGCGCCGAGTGGGGACTTCGCTGGACCTTCACCGACTACATAGACGATGTGGGAGGACGCTACTATGACAACGACTTGTTGCGCGAGAACTATGGCGATCTGGTGGCGCGCCTTGCCGACCGCTCCCCTGAGCTGGTTGACAGTGAAGGCACCCCTCTTGCTACCCATGTGTCCGGCCATGCCCGCGGCAACGAGACGACGCATGACGCCTACTCCTTCGCCGGCATCACCATGACGGTGAAGTTCGGTAACGAAGACCGCGCCTGCCGCCTCAAACTACCTAGAAAAAGACATTAGAATATGGAAAAAGCAAATTCCCAAGTGGTTGGAATCCCAAAACACGTGGCTGTCATCATGGATGGCAACGGAAGATGGGCCCAACAACATGGTCATGAACGCTCGTTTGGCCACAAGGCCGGCATCGAAGCCGTCAAAAGCGTCATCGAAGGCGCCGCCGAGTTGGGCATACGCTATCTTACCCTCTATACTTTCTCCACGGAGAACTGGAATCGTCCCAAAGAAGAAGTGGAACTGTTGATGGGATTGCTCGTACAGTCAGTGCACAACGAACTCGAATCCCTGATGAAGAATCACGTGCGACTGCTGGTGGAAGGCCGTGTTGAAGATCTTCCTGAGACTTGCCGCGAAGCGATGCAGGCCGCCATCGACTCGACGGCGGGCAACGACGGGCTCACCGTCATCCTGGCCCTCAGCTACAGCGGACGGGTGGAACTCGCCCGCGCCGCCCAGTCCATCGCCCGCAAAGTGCAAGCCGGACAGCTGTCCCCCGAAGATGTCCAACCCGACACCGTGACCCGACATCTCTACCTTCCCAACGTGCCCGACCCCGACATCCTCATCCGCACCGGCGGAGAGACCCGCATCAGCAACTTCCTGCTCTGGCAGCTCGCCTACACCGAACTCTTCTTCATCCCTACTATGTGGCCCGATTTTCGTAAGGAACATCTGCGCGAAATCGTAACCCAGTTCCAATCCCGCGAACGCCGCTTCGGAAAAACGGGCGAACAGGTCCGAGAACATTGATTTTTTCATTATTTTTGCTGCCAATTTTCTCTAAAAAAGAATGAATTTTTTCAAACGTGCCGCAATAGGATTGTCAATCCTCCTTCTGGTCTGTACCTCAATAGGTTACGGACAAGTTGTGGTGGGCAATGATGGGCCGTCGGAACCCATCAAGGTTGACTATTCCGCACCCAAAACGTATGAGATTGGCGGTATAACTTCCTCCGGCACGGCCCCACTTGAACAACGGTTGCTTGCCTTCCATGTGGGCGACCGCATCGACATACCGGGCGAGAAAATTTCCCAAAGTATAAAAAACCTCTGGAAGACAGGTCTTTATGACGATGTCGAGATCTCCATCACCCGTATCAGCGGTGATATCGCTTTCCTTGACGTCCGTCTCGAAGATCGTGCCCGACTCCTCTCTTTCGGCTTCAAGGGCACGACCAAGAGCGAAGAAAACGACCTGCGCGAGAAACTCCACATCTCCCAAGGCAATATCATCAACGACAATATGAAGACCGTCTGCGCCAATACCATCCGCAAGTATTACATAGACAAAGGCTTCTATAACTGCCAGGTTGACGTGCAGGAAATCGAGGATGAGAAAATCAAGAATGCCAAGAGCCTCTTGTTCGACATCAAGAAATCCAAGAAGGTCAAAATCAGCAAGATCAACATCACGGGAAACGAAGGTGTCACGGATGCTGTGTTGCTGCGTTCCATGAAGGAGACAAAGGAGAAATTCCGCTTTATGCCGATGTACAAGATGGATACCGCTATCGCCTATTGCGCCAAGCATCCCGGCTACTACGAGTCGAAAGACATCAAGGACCACTTGGACGATTACTTCGCCGACCGCGTAAAGTTGCGTATCTTCAAGAAATCGAAATTCATCAAAGAGTCCTATGAGGACGACAAGGTCAAGCTCATCGATCGATACAACGAACTGGGCTACCGTGACGCCGTCATCGTGAAGGACTCGTTCTACATGGATGGTCATGACGTGCACATTGACATTGATGTGAACGAGGGACCTAAATACTATTTCCGCAATATCAACTTTGTCGGCAATACTGTCTATCCCACCACACTGCTCAAGCAGCTGCTCGGCATAGAAAAGGGTGATGTGTACAACCAGACCCTGCTCAACAAGAGTCTCACGATGAAGGAGGAAGGCGACGACATCGCCTCTCTGTATATGAACAATGGTTACTTGTTCTTCTCCGCCAACCCAGTGGAAGTGGCTATCGAGAACGACTCCATCGATATCGAGATTCGTATCCGCGAGGGTAAACAGGCCCGCTACAACAAGATTACCATCTCAGGCAATACAAAGACTAATGACAACGTCATCATGCGCGAGATCACCACAATCCCTGGACAGTTGTTCAATCGTGCAGATATTATCCGTACCCAACAAGTGCTCATGTCATTGGGCTATTTCAACCAAGAGAAGATGAATGTGCTACCCAAGCCTAACGAGGCGGACGGTACGGTGGACATCAACTATGTTGTGGAGGAGACCTCCTCCGACCAACTGTCGTTGAGTGCCGGTTATGGTGCTACGGGCTTTGTCATCACGGCGGGTATCGCCTTCAACAACTTCTCCACCTACAAGTTGTTTAAGAAAGACGCCTGGACGCCCATTCCTGGTGGCGATGGACAAAGATTGGCCTTGAATGTGTCTACCAATGGTACATGGTATCAATACTACAATATGTCGTTTACAGAGCCGTGGCTTGGGGGCAAGAAGCCCAATGCGCTAACGGCTGGCATCTACTACCAGAAGCAGACCAATGGAAAGACCAAACGCGATGAGACCTACAGCTCTTCGAGTATTGCAGGCGCCTCCTTGTCACTGGCCTCTAAACTTAAATGGCCTGACGACTATTTCCAGATGTCGCACACCCTCTCTTACGAATATTACACAGTGACCAATTGGTCTGGCTACTATGTCTTTAGCAATGGTTACGCCAACAGCATCAGTTATATATTCTCGCTGTCGCGCAACTCCGTGAATGCCCCAATCTATCCGCGCGAGGGTTCCAGCATTACCTTCAGTATGCAACTCACCCCGCCGTTCTCATTGATGAGCCATAAGGACTATGCGAACGCCAGCCAGCAGGAGAAGTACAAATGGCTCGAGTTCCACAAGTGGAAGTTCAACGCCTCTTGGTTTACCCGTATTGTGGACAACCTTGTGTTGAATGTGCGCTTCAAGATGGGCTTCATGGGATGTTACAACAAAGATATCGGCATCAGTCCCTTCGGCCGTTTCTATTTGGGTGGCGACGGTCTGTCAAACTATTCCTATGATGGTCGTGAGATTATAGGCATGCGTGGTTACGACGATGCTTATCTGTCACCGTATCAAGATGGAACGGATATCGGTGCTAGTATTTATAACAAGTTCACTGCCGAACTTCGTTATCCCATCACGCTTAATCCATCCGCCACAGTCTATGTGCTTGCCTTTGTGGAGGCGGGTAAAGGCTGGATTGACAAGCGGCAATATAATCCTTTTGACATGTACAAGTCTGCCGGTTTGGGTGTGCGCGTGTATTTGCCGATGTTCGGCCTTCTGGGTTTTGACTGGGGCTACGGCTTCGATGAGGTGCCGGGCAGAACCAATGGACCTAGCGGTAGCAAGTTCCATATTTCCATCAACCAATCCATTGATTAAACTATAATAAAAAAGAATTGTCTTCGTTAGACCAAATCATCATTTATAGCACTATGAAAAAATTATTATTATCCGCAGCAATCGTTCTTTTGGCCTTCACAAGTTTTGGTCAGAAATACGCTTATATCAATTCCGAGTACATCCTTTCCAATATGTCGGAATACAAAGAAGCACAAGCTGAATTGGATCGTGTCGCCGTACAATGGCAACGCGAGATAGAAGCTAAGTTTGCCGCCATCGATTCCATGTACAAGAAGTACCAAGTGGAGGCAATCACGATGCCCGATCAAATCAAGAAGAATAGGGAAGAGGCTATTATCGCACAGGAACGTGCCGCTAAGGAATTGCAAAAGAAACGTTTTGGCCAGAACGGCGACCTCTTTAAGAAGAGAGAAGAGCTTGTGAAGCCAATTCAAGACAGAGTTATCTCCACAGTTAATGATTATGCCAAAGAAAAAGGTTTTGCCTTCGTCTTCGACACCGCCGGAGAGATGACAATTATCTACGCAGATCCCAAATGGGATATCAATACGATTATATTGCAAAAACTAGGCGTTTCCGTTAATTCGGAATTGGATGATTAATATTTAAAAAGTGGAATTTTACAAAATAAAAATACTATCAATGAAAAAGATCTTATTTCTCGTAGCAGCTGCTTTATTATTCACCATTGGCACTGCTGATGCACAAAAGTATGGTCACGTCAATTCCAGCTCGATTCTGGAAGTTATGCCTGGCGTGGATTCTCTCCAAATCAAACTTCAGGCTTATCAAACAGAACTGCAGAGCATGTACGAAAGCATGATGACAGAATATCAACAAAAGAAAGACAAATTCGATCGCGAAGTGGGCACTATGTCTTCCGCTGTTCGCCAAGTTCGCGAGCAGGAGCTGCAAGATCTTGCCACCCGTATTCAAAAGTTTCAATCCGATGTGCAAAGCGATCTTGAAGAAAAACAATATGAGCTGGCCAAACCTTTTCAGGATGCCATCCAAAATGCAATCAACAAGGTAGCTAAAGCCCAAGGCTTCGCCTATATTTTCGACACGAAACTCTTGCTCTATTACGATGAAGGTGAAGATATCACTCCGCTTGTAAAGAAAGAACTTGGAATAAAATAAGGATACGGCTATGAAAAAATACTTCATCATACTGATCGTCCTCGCTTTCTCAGTCACGGGATTTGCGCAAAAAGCCAAGTTTGGCCACGTGGACTATGCCTCCATCATGAAGGATATACCTGGCATTGACACGGCGCAGACCAACCTGCTGAGCCTGCAACAAGAGTTGGAGGATGCCGGACAACAAATGGCAAATGAAATCAAGAGCAAAGAGGCTGACTATCTCCGTTTAGCCAACTCAGGTGCTTCCAGCGCCATGCTGAAAGTCAAGGAAGACGAATTGACCAAGCTCTATGCCCGTCTTCAGGAGTTTGCCAGTAACAGCGAACAAGAACTGCAGACCAAGCAACTTGAGTTGCTCAAGCCTTTCCAGGAAAAATTACTCGAAGCTATTAAAGTGGTGGCCAAAAACGGGAAATATACCTATATCTTTGATATTTCTACATTGGCCTTCTATGCCGACAGCGACGACCTTACCAAAGCCGTGAGAGCCCAACTAGGCATTAAGGATAAAGAGTAAATCGATAACTTTAAACCATAAAAAAAGGATGACCGTTAATGGTCATCCTTTTTCTTTTTCACACAATCTAAGCGGATTATTACTCCAGACTGATAGCCTCGCACGGACAAACGTCGGCGCAAGCGCCACATTCGATGCAGAGATCAGGGTTGATGGAATACGCAGCACCTTCAGAAATAGCTTCTTGAGGGCATTCACCTTGGCATGTGCCACAAGCGGCGCAAAGATCGGGATTAATTTTGTAAGCCATTTTTGTTTAGTTTTTGTTGTTTTATTAATGGGGCAAAAATACATTATTTTTTTCATACGTTGATATGAAAAAAAATTAGATGCGAATGGAATAATATTTACCTGGTTTACAGGTAATTACACTTTTCAGCTCTAATCCTAGCAATAAACCGGCCAATTTTGAGGGTGTGTAGTTTGGGAATTGTTCGGAGATTTTGTCCAGAGAAACCGCACCGGCGTTGCGAATGGTTTCCACGAGCAGGGTCTCCTCATCGGAGAGATCTACGAACAATTGAGTCTGTATGGCAGTTTGTGTCTTGTTCCAATTCATGAGGTCAAGAATGTCGTTGCCAGAGGTAACGATGGCGGCGATATTTTGACGGATGAGGTTGTGACAGCCGTCGTGGCTCTGATCGGTGATGCGGCCTGGCACGGCGAACACGTCGCGATTGTAGGATTGGGCAATGTGGGCCGTTATGATACTACCCCCTTTCTCGCCGCTTTCTACGACGATGGTCGCATCTGCCAACCCGGCGATGATGCGGTTGCGCTTCGGAAAGTTGAGACGGTCGGGTTGCGCGTCATAACGGAATTCGCTGATGAGGCTTCCACCGTGTGACACAATGTCATGTGCCAGTTTCTCATTCTGCTTAGGGTAGACATTTCCCAGACCACTGCCTAAAACTGCAATGGTGCGTAAGCCGTTATTGATGGATTGGGCATGAACCTCAGTATCGATGCCATAGGCGAGGCCACTGACGGTGACTACGTCGGCATCACGTAGCTCAAGTAATATCTTGTTTACGCATCGGCGACCGTACTCTGTGGCATCGCGAGTGCCTACGAGAGCTATGGTTCGTGGCTTGTTAAAGTCCCCATCTCCCTTGTAGTAGAAAGCAAGGGGGCTGTCCGGACATGATTTGAGCCGATAAGGGTACTCTTTGTCTTGGAAAAAACAAAGATGTATGTCTCTCGTGGACATTAAACGCAACTCTTGATCCACTTCACGACGAATTGTATCGTTGATGTGGAGTGCGGAGACCGCCCTTTTACGTTTGCGAATATGCGACATCCAGGAGGTGGGATTGGTGAATGCCAGCGTAGCGGAGCCTGCCAGTTGCAATATCTTCTTGAGCGTGGCCGGACCGAATCCCTCCTGCCGTATTAGGGCAAGCCTATAAAAATCCTCGGAATATTCCATGGTCTGATTTCTTTTTTGTTTTCAAGTTGCAAAGATACTATTTTTTGTATTTTTGTACTCTTCAAAAAATGTGCCATTATGAAAAAATTGACCTATCTATTCATTGCTATGACGCTGTTGGTTTTCGGCGCCTGTAAGCATAAAACAACCCCAACATTCAAGTCTGACAACTTCTCTACGGGTAAGGCAGGGGAGATGATTCTAGCCATTGATTCAGTCTATTGGACACCGGCGGCCATGAAGGCTATCTATGGTGTTTTGCAGCAACCCCAGCCTGCCATCAACCAGATAGAACCGATGTTTGATGTGATCCAATGCAGCAATAAGGACTTTATGGCCTCATTTCAGCGGCATAGGAATATTGTACAGTTTGACTGTAAACAACATTATTCAGGTAATTTCTTCGAGTTGCAACGAAACCCGTTCACCAACCCGCAAATTATGGTGAAAATCAAAGGCAACAACCAGGATTCCTGCCTCGCATTGTTCCTACAACATAAGGATGAAATAGTCAAAGCGCTCTACAACAATGACATTGTACGACTTCAGAATGCCCAAAGAAAACTCAACAATCCTAAAGTGGAGAAGCAGATAAAAGATAAATTTGGCATCTCCATGACCATCCCCGCTGATTATTTCGTTGGTCGTGAGGAGAAAGACTTCCTGTGGCTCTGCTATCGTACCCCGAAAAACGACCGTTTCGTCATGATTTACCAAACACCAGCTTACAATATCAATGCTAAAAAGATTGTGGCCGTTCGCGATAGTATAACCAAAGCTTATATTGCGGGTGCCGTGCAAGGGGCTTACCCGATTGTAGCCGACATGGAAGGTTTCCCATTGGTCCAAGATCTTCAGTTGAATTATCATAAAGGTGTGGAACTTAGAGGTTTATGGGCTTCCGTCCGTGACAAGATGGGAGGTCCCTTCTACAGTTACACCTTCCTCAATTCCTCGACGAACCAATGCATCACCATAGATGGTTTTGTCTATGCTCCTCAAGAGCATAAGCGCGATTACCTGCGCGAAGTGGAGGCCATCGTGAAATCCCTCCGATAAAAAATCATTGTCATGTAACATTTTCCCGCCCTTTTGCGACATAACATTGTGGCAATGACAACGCAGGAAATACAGATACTGATTGACGGTTGCCTAAAAAATGACCGCCAGTCTCAACGTGCGCTGTATGAGCAATATGCGCCCGCCATGTTAGGCGTCTGTATGCGTTATTGCAACAGCAGGGAGAAAGCGGAAGATGTGATGATTGAGGGTTTTGTGGATGTTTTCAAGAATCTGTCCAGCTTCCGCAACGAATGTTCTTTGCAAAGTTGGATTCACTCCATCATGGTACATAAGGCCATCAGCGACTATCGGTCGCAGAAGAAGCATCTGCTCAACGAGAGTCTGGACGACGACACCGTGCAGATACAAGCGCCGTCGTCGTCGGGCGAGGACATCCTGACGAAGATGGAGGCCAAGCAGATCCTGGAGACCGTGGCCCAGATGCCTGAAGATTGGCGAGTGATCTTCAACCTTCGGTTAGTGGAAGAATACAGTTTCAAGGAAATTGCCGAGCAACTGGGCCGAAACGAGAACACCGTGCGGGTGTACTTCCAACGAGCACGAAACTGGCTGATTGAAAGAACAAAAATCAAAAACCAAAATAATCTAACGACAACTGACTACTAACGACTAACTCCTATCATGCAAAGCATAAAAGACATATTGACCAACAGCGAGGTTAAGCCTTCGGCGCAGAGCTGGGACAAGCTTAGCAATAAGCTTGACTTGGTGATGCCTCAGGCGTGTGCTCCGGCGCAGACTCCTGCTCCGACGGGCACAAGTCACCTTCTGGGCACGCTCGGCGCCAAGATCGCTGCGGTCGTGGTGGGCGCCGCCACCGTGGCGGCCGTGGTCACCACCGTGGTCCTCAATGCGCGCAAAGACCGGCAGCAGACGCAGGAACCCGCTCCTGTTGAGCAGACCGCCCCAGCCGTTGACACGTTGACTGTGGCTCAGGAACAAGTCGCCCCAGTTTCGCATGCCACAGTTGTTGAGTCAGTTATCGTCTCTGAAGCGGAAAACGAGGCTCTCATGTCTGAGCCTGCCAAAGAGATTTCAACGCCGCAAGTGGTGATGCCTGCCCCTGTGCGTGCGCAGTCTTCAGCCCCAGCGCCTAACCCAACCCCCGCCATGGTGTCTCTGCCTACAGAGCAGAAGCCTGCTGCCAGTCAGAACGTGCCTCAGCAGAAGCCCGTGTCTGTGGCACGAACCGTGCAGCAGGACCCTGTGGTACAAGCTTTGCCAGAGGATGCTGTGGACTGGGCTCCTCCCGTCAAGATAGAGATCCCTAACGTGTTTACCCCCAATGGGGACGGTTACAATGATTACTTTGTGATTGTGGGGTTGGAAAACTGCACGGTACGCGAATTGGTGGTTTTCAATCGCTCGGGTCAAAAGGTGTTCCAAACCAATAGTTATGAGAACTCATGGAATGGTGGTGATTGCCCTGATGGGGTCTATAGCTACCGCTTCCGCTATGCCGGATTCAACGGTATCGAACAGACAATGAGCGGCACGGTACACATCATACGCCGCTAAAGCATCCTTTATTGTTTTATTTTTCGGATCATCTCCACAGCCTTCATGTTGCGAGGAGAGATGATATCTATCCATCCACTTTCGATGGGATAAACACGGCCTTCCTTTACGGCGGTGAGCAAGGTATAGGGATATTGGGAACAGAAGGCGTCTTTGTCTTCTTTACGAATCAAAATAATGTCGGGTTCTGCTTGAAAAAGGAACTCGCGACTGATATTCCAAGATGAAAGCGACTTGCCAACATTTGTACAGCCAGCCAATTCTATGATTTCGTTGATGTGGGAGTCTTTAGGTGCAGTAAAATCACCTGCCTCGCCAAAGCCGACTACATAATACACTTTCTTTTTAGTCGTGGTGTCTTTCGCATTCTCGTCCCGGATATCTTCAATCTCTCTCATCCATTTGTCGGCTTCAGAAGCAGCTTTTTCTTCGCATTGCGTGATATTTCCGATTACCTGCATCATCTCTGCCATGCCTTCCAGGGATTTTTCCTCTACAATGCAAACTACCGGGATGCCCATTTTTTCAATGGCATCCACATCTTTTTGCGAAATCATGGATCCTATCAGGACCACATCGGGATGCAGGGCGAGTAGCGCCTCGAAGTTGATATTGTGCATTCCGCCGATTTTGGTGATTTCTTTAGTTTGGGCGGGGTAGGTGCAAAAATCCGAAATGCCGACTAGTTTGCTCTGTGCTCCCACAAGGTACATTACTTCCGTGATAGCAGGGGAGATGGAGACGATTCGCTGGGGGGCTTTTGCCAATTCGATGTGGCGGTTGTAGGAGTCTACCCATTCGAAGAACGTCTCCTCCTGTTTGGGTGTAGGCTTATGGCACCCGCTGAGCAGCGAGGCAAACGCCGCCAACAGGACGATGAAAAAGAGTTTTCGCATTGTCGTTATTTCAATAACTTTTGGTTGTAGGACTTGAGGCTCTCCAGAATATTGGTTCTCACGTGGATGAAATCCTCGGCTCCGGCGGCTTTCAAGTCTTCAATGGCTTCGGTGGGGTTGCCGGCCACGAGGAACGGTATATTTGGAAATTGGGCTTTGCACTGTTTGGCCGCTTCTACGCCGAGGGTGGCGTATTCCTCGTCGGAGCTGCAGACCACGATGAGGTCCACCTTTTCAGCGGCGATGGCTTTGACGCCCTCTTCCACAGTGACGAACCCGGCGGGCTCCACGATTTCATAACCGGCACAGCCGAAGAAGTTGGTGATGAAGCCGGCACGCGCCTGACGCATAGCCAAGTTGCCGAGTTTGAGCAGATAGACTCTCGGACGGCCGTTTTTCTCGGCATATTTCTCGGTGGCCAAGCGGATTTCCTCGAAGGCCACGGCGCCACGATAGGTCTTGAGACCTTCGTTCTCGTCCTTGACCGTACGCTCAATCTTGTCGGCCATATTCTCTTTGATGTTCGGATATTGGTTGGTGCCGAGAAGGATGTAGCGGCGGGTGGCGATGTCCATATCTCGTTTCTGGCAACTCTTCTCGATGGCGGCCTGCAAGGAGCCATCCTCGATGGCCTTGAGGGCGCCGCCGCCGGCCTCGACCTCTTGGAACAGCTTCCAGGCCTGCTCGGCGAGCGAGTTGGTGAGGTTCTCAATATAATAGGAGCCGGCGGCGGGATCCACCACACGGTCCATGAAGGCCTCTTCCTTCAAGATGACCTGCACGTTGCGCGCAATACGACGGGAGAACTCGTCCGACTCCTTGAAAGCGACGTCAAACGGCTGCAAGGAGATGGCATCGGAGCCGCCGATTACGGCGGACATGCCCTCCGTAGTGCTGCGGAGCATATTCACGTAGGGGTCGTACAACGTCTTGTTCCAAGTGGAAGCCACCGTGTTGATGTAGATTCTGTAAGCACATGGACAATCGGGCTTGTACTGGTCGACCATAGTGGACCACAACAGACGGATGGCGCGCAACTTGGCGATCTCCATAAAGTAGTTGGAACCCACGGACAGGGTGAGTTGGATGCGCGAAGCGGCTTTGTTTACCTTGATGCCGTTGTCGGTGCAGAAGGAGAGATACTCATTAGCCAAAGCCAGTGTGTAGCCTAACTCTTGCACGATGGTGGAACCGGCGTTGTGCAATACGATGCCGTTCACGTTGATAAGCTTGAAATTGGGCATCTTGTCCACCATGTTGAGCAATTCCACGGCTTGCATCATATCCTCTTTTTGGGAGAAATAGAACTTGTTGTGGCGCAGACGGTATGTCAACGGGTCGAAGTTGATGCTGCCGCTGATGGCGTGGCGGTCGTATTTTTTCTCGTCCACATAGTTCAGGAACAACTTGACGAGTTCGATATAGTTCTTCACGTGGTTGAATTGGATGCCGGTCTTGGCTAGGTCGATGCCTTGGAGCAGTGTGGCGAGAGCATTGGCGTCGCCCAGTTTGGAGGCGTTGGCGGCAATGCAGGTGGCGCCCCGCTTGAGGGCGTCCAATGCGATGGCGTTGGCCTTGGCTGGATCGGCCTCTTCGATTTCCTGTACGATGTCCCAAAGGTTGTTGTCGGCCTTGGTACCACGGGTATAAGGAAACTCTCCGGGCAGCGTGTTGAGGTAGTCGATATCCTTCAAGTTCTCGGCGCGGTAGTATGGACGCACATTGAAACCTTCATCCGTACGCCAAACGAGTTTCTTCTCGTAGTCAGCGCCTTTGAGGTCCTTTTGGATGGTGCTTTCCCATTGTTCTGTGGAAATGGGAGGAAATTCGGTGAATAATTTTTCTTCAGCCATACGTGTGTTTTTTTAATGGCTGCAAAGATACAAAAAAAGCGGAATTTCGTATCTTTGCACTTTCAAAACCCGAAGATATGAATGCACGAGTAAGTATTATAATGGGCAGCACCTCCGATCTTCCAGTGATGGAGGCAGCTTGCAAGTTTCTGGACGCCAACGAGATTCCGTTCGAAGTGTTGGCTTTGTCGGCGCATCGGACGCCTGACGAGGTGGCTGAGTATGCCAAGAACGCGCACAAGCGCGGCGTAGAGGTTATCATCGCAGGTGCGGGAATGGCCGCACACCTGCCGGGCGTGATTGCCGCTATGACCCCGCTGCCTGTCATCGGCGTGCCTATCAAGTCGTCGCTGGAAGGTATGGATGCGGCCTTGGCGATGATCCAGATGCCCCCGGGCATCCCAGTGGCCACCGTGGCCATCAACGGAGCACAGAACGCCGCTATCCTCGCCATGCAGATCCTCGCCACCGGCGACCCTGCCCTGCGCGAGAAGGTCATCGTCCACAAACAGAACCTCAAACAGAAAATCGTGAAGGCCAACGCCGACCTTGCCGACATCAGCTACAAGTTCAAAACGAACTAACAGCCCATAAAAAAAGCCCGTAACGGGCTTTTTTTATTCTTTCTTCTTTCCTTTCAAGGACTCACCAATGTCTTTGACGGCCTCTTTTACATCTTTGTCCTTGGCGATCTTTTGGACGGCCTCCTTGACGGCCTTGAAGCTTTTTTCTTTTTTCACTTGTTGCAAAGCTTCCTTGACATCCTCGTCTTTGGTGATCTTGTTGATGTTTTCCTTGATTTCCTTACCGCTTTTCTTTACGGTTTCTTTGATTTTAGATAGATCCATAATTATTGTATTTTTTTGTTGAACTGTGTTTATTTGTTGGCAAAGATAAAAAAATCTTCGGGTGGGTGTGCAGGGTTAAGATAAAAACAAAAAATCTATTCTGTTGTAATCAAGACTTGGCTGAATCCGAAAGACTTGAACAATTCCGACAACTTTTGGATGCCCAATTCAGAGGCCTTGTCCAACAGCCCGTCGTTGATGGCGTCTTTCCGGATTTTGTTCATCGCCTTGTTCTCCACTTTCGTCACCTGCTCGTGACTCCAAGTGCCGTCTTCAATATAGACATCAAAGCCGGAAGGATTTACAATAACCTCGAAAATTTCGGCTTTCGGAAGGGTGACTTCCAGCACGGAGTCGCGTATAACAATGTCTTTCTCAGAAAGTTTTGACAAGTCGAAGCCTGCGCGCACATTGCCGCTGGCCACAATCACGATTTCGTCTTCCAAAATGGGTTTGTCTTTTTTGCTGAAACTGTTCACCACTTTGCCGCCGAGAGTTTCGTTGGCCTTCTTGTCTTTTAAAATCACATCTTCGTAATAACAGGCGCTGGTGAACTGGGCAATCTTCCGAATCTCCGTCACAACATTGGCGGTCTCATCGATTTTCAGCCCTTCGTCTTTGGGTTTCAGTTTGAGCCAGAGGAGGGCGGCGGCCACCAGTACCAAAACAATGATGGCCAAAACAGGAATATAGCGTATGATGTTGTTCTGTTTCATCTTCAGGCGAATTTAATGGTGATACTCTCAAAACCCATTTGCGAAAGCAGGGATTTGAAAAACGCGGCCGCATTTTTTTCGGCGTCCTGTAAGATGCCCAGAGTGGGCACATTGTCCAGAATCTCCTTCTCGCCCTGTTGCAACAGCAGGTTCCGTTCGCGGGCGGAGAAGTCGAAACGGGTGATGGCCACTTTCTCATAAACCATCTTGGCCGACTCGGGCGGCAAGTTGAACGAAAGCAACTCGGCTTTGGGAAGCGTGAGCACGATGGATTTCTCCTCCTCGTTGACTTTTATTTTCGAGGGATCAAACTTGTTGAGGTCCACGCCCGCTTTCAGGATGGCGGTGCACTGGAACAGGATCTTGCGGTCGCCAAACTGGTACCACTTGGCGTCATCGGAGGCCTTGATCACTTTGGTGACCTTGTATTCCACGGTCCCCAGCTCGTTCATTTCGGTCAGTTCGCTGACCTTGGCGTTCATTTTCTCACGGAGTGTCAGGTTTGTTATGACATCCTGCTTACAGGAGATGCACAACAAAAGCAGCGCAATGGGAATCCAAAAATGTTTTTTCATTTTAGTGAAATTTGCACGGCAAAGGTAAGGAAAAAAACAACATGCTGTTGGCTGTTAGACGTTGGATGTAGGATGTAGGATGTAGGTATTGTCCTATAGTCATAAGTCTCACGTCTTACGTCATACATCTCACATCCCACATCCCACATCTCACGTCTATAATCCCCCTTCCACCGCCTCGTAGCCGCCGGTCTTGTTGGAGCCCACGTGCCGGATGAGCCTCTGCTGCTTGAGTTTTAAATAATTCGTATTTTTGCAACATAAAAACATTGAAAGACATCATCCAAGACCACTACAATGGAATTCTCATCCACAACAATGACATAGATGCATTCTACCATTGCCTCGCCGATTTGATGCTGGATGAAAAACGGCTCCGAACGATGCAATTCAACGCGAAAGAGTTCAGCCGAAATTTCACCATCGACAAATTTATTGAAAAATGGAAAAAACTTTTTGAAGAAGTAAACCAAAAATAATGCTCAAACCCGTCAATAATCAAAAACACCTAGTATGCCTGACAACAAATTAACAGATATCCGATTTT